>JBCDEB010000165.1:0-15730 GCA_039180005.1 Cyanobacteria bacterium P01_G01_bin.54
ACGGGTTTTGAGGATCGTGAGGGTCTCGGGGTCTTCTTTCCAGACGCGAGCGAGTTCCTGTACCGCTGCCTGTCTCACCGCGTAATTATCATCAGATTGGGCACGGGTTTTGAGGATCGTGAGGGTCTCGGGGTCTTCTTTCCAGACGCGAGCGAGTTCCTGTACCGCTGCCTGTCTCACAAAAGAATTCTCATCGGTTTGGGCGCGAGCTTTGAGCCAATTGAGGGTATCGGGGTCATTTCTCCAAACTTCTGAAAATTTGGTGAGTGCCATCTGCATAATCTTAATATTTTCTATGACTTTATTAATACTTCGATTTTCTTGTAAGAAGTAATCAATTTTATTATCTCGAACTAGAGCTTGAATTTCAGCCTTGAGGCTTTGTATTCGAGTATCGTCAGGATCGCGATCGCGTATCTCAGAAACACAGTCCACGGCAAGAAATAAATTCTCAAATTGATGCGCCTCACCATCTTGAGTCATCAACTCATTAACTAGCTCAAGTGCAAAGTCACGCTCAACCATACCAGTAATAAGCCGTAACACCTCATGCCAGCTCTTATCCTGCCAATGCTTCCTAAAAACATTCTCTAACTCTTCGATAGTCATACCCTGCTCTAAACCGCGCTGATTAAAGCGCTCAGAAAATTCTTTGGCACAAAAATACTCTAAAAATGTCCGATGTATGAATGCATAGGAATTAGCCCCTAGATCACACAAGATAAAATTTCGCCCTCTCAGTTGCTCAATCATGATTCGAGCAATACTGATTGCAGACTCTTGTGAAAACTTTCTCAAGTAGGTTGCCAAAATCCGCTCTAAATCTGATCGAGAAATGACATTACCCGCTAAGCTCGATGGTGTGGACTGCAAATGATAAGCAACACGCCGAAGCATTTCTTGTTTATCTTGGTAATCAATTTCGAGCTTGAAGGCTTGCAACTTGGGCTCAGTCAAGATCTTATGCTCAACATCCCACTTATGTAATAAAACTTCAGAGCATCGTTCATACAATAATGCTCGATTCCGAGGTAAAGGCTGACTTCTGTTGAGAATTGCCATCATGGTTAGCAGCAGTGGATTTCCAGCTAATTCTTGAATGGGCTTTCGATCTTCAACCGCCTTTTGTAGCCGAGTCTGGATAATATCTCGTTCCCTTTCCTGGCTCGGCTTAAAGGTCAACCCATGCCACCGCTCAATAAACTGCTCCACCTGCTCCGCAGCCAAGTCCTGCAACATCAGATGCTCAAACGCTGCATCCCGGAGCTGCTGCGCCTTGTAGCCCAGCCACCGCGACGTTACGAAGCAGCGCACCGCCGGATAATCATTGGTAAAGCGATGAATATCCCGCTGCACCTCCTCCCGCAACGTCGGATCAAACACCTCATCCAAACCATCAAAGAGGGCGATCGCCTGGCCCGCCTTCAGCTTCTGGTGTAAATCCTGTTGGTTTAACCGACAGGTGACATTCCCCTGGTGCAAAAAGGTGAGGATATCCTTGCAGTTGCCCAACCGTTTGTCCCGCCCATAAACCCGCAACTCCACCATTAGCGGCAACGGATAAGCCGCCAACTCCCGCGCGGGTCGCTGGGCCCAGGTCAGGGCAAAATATTGCAACAGCGTCGATTTTCCCGACCCCGGATCGCCCAGAATTACCGCATATTTCGCTCCTTCGGCTCCCGTTCCTGGAGCCTGCGGGTCGCCCAGCACGTCCAGCACCGGCCGAATCGGCTGGTCAATATAAACCCTGCGCGACTTCTCTAGCTCCACCGCTGCCAACTCTGCCGCGTCCAGCTCCCCCCGCTCCCGCAACTGCCGCAGATGCTCCTTGGGCAACTCATAGACCTGGGGCAAAAACTCCGGACAGGTGCGCACGGACTGGGGCACAAACATTTTCCAGAGCCGCATCTCGCTGTAATAGGCTCCCGTGGTATCCAACGAGTCCAACCGCAAGCGACCATATTGCTCCCGCAGTCCTTCGGCATATTTCACCAAATCAAAATCCGGGGCAACGCCGGCTACTTCTCGGGTTGCATCGGCAATCTGTGCTTGAAGTTGAAGGTCAAAAATCGGGCGCAACTCGTCCGAGTTTTCGACGATCGCCCGCACCTTTCGCACATATCGCTTGCCAATACGCTCCCAGTCAAACGCCGCTGGCAAATCAAGCAACTCCAAAGCCTGCCAAGTCTGGGCCAATGTTCCGGTATCCAGCTTGGCGTAAGCCGGATCAAACACCTGCCCCAATGCCGCCGCCACCTCCGGCTGCCGGATAAATTGTTTCAGGGGTGGATTGAACGCTTTGATCTGGGCATCCGAGTAGTCCTCGTCTTCCAATGCGCCCTGCACCAGATCCAAAAATTCCTTGATGGCTTGGCCATAAGCCGTCTTCAGCGGCCGATCCGGGAGATGCACCACCTGACTCAGACAATCTTTAAAGAAGTCTGTGACGTAGTCCTTCGCGGCATCCGTCGCTAACTCCGCTAGCACGGCCTTAAACGCAAAACCAAACGCTTGGGTTACACCCCAGACAACTAACCAATCCACCATGACCTGATTTCACTAAGCGTCTACATCTTCCTAATATGGCATCGGTTGCTGAACGCAACAACGTTACTCAGCCAACCGCTCCCGCACCACTGCCACCAAATCCGCCAGCGTCGCTACCATCGGCACTCCATACCAGGCACAAACCACCTCCACATTGCCCCTGCGCCAAAACCCTTCCGGACAGCAAACCACCAACTTGCCACTGCGAGCAAACAGCCCCAGCTCCAAGAGCGTAATCGGCGCTTTCGTCGTCGGCGCAAAATACATCAGGATCAAACTGGCCCGCTCTTGCGCCATCAGCTCCCATTCCACCTGCGCCCGAAACTGCGGGTTGGTAATGCTCTGCGTCCAAGACGCATCCCAATCATCGCGGCGGGGGTTGAGGACGATTAAGTCTTGAGGGAGGGGAGGGGTTTGGAGCAGTTGCACCACCTCCCTCTGCCAATCCACAGCTTGGCCCATCTCGATCGACCCCGCTAAAAAGACCGAGACGGTCTTGGGCGTGAGGCCATCGAGGGGCATAGGGGGTTTGAGGAGGTGGAGTTGAGAGTTCAGGGTTCAGGGTTTAGATAGCGTGGCTGGCGAGATCCCCCCGGCTACGCCGACCCCCTTGGTAAGGGGGTTCTATTGTTAAACTCTGCTCAAGCAAGCTATCCCAGCCGCTTGCGGCGTTACCCCCCTTTTTCAAGAGGGGTAAGGAGGATCTAGGGTCTAGATAGATTGTGCAGGGCTTGAAGCCGAACATCCCCTCTCGGGAGGGGCGGTCTCGCGCAGCGACGACCGGGGTGGGTCGGGTGTGGGCCACCTGTGCATTCGTTTCATGGCAGATCTCGTGCCGATTTCGTCTACAACGACGCAAAATAAACCTTCGACTTGGCCGGATCGGGCATCATCGTCTTGTCGCCCTCCTGCCAATCCACTGGACAGACCTCCCCCGGATGACCCTGAGTATAACGGATCGCCTTGAGGGTGCGTAGGGTCTCGTCGATGCTGCGTCCAAAGAAGAAATTATTGATCGTGGCATGTTGAATGATGCCCTCCGGGTCAATGATGAAGAGGCCGCGCAGGGCGATCCCTGCCTCTGGGTCGAGCACATTGTAGGCGGCGCTAATTTCCTTCTTGAGGTCGGAGACCAGCGGAAACTTAATCTCGCCGACACCGCCGAGCTTGCGTTCGGTTTGAATCCATGCCAGATGAGAGAATTCACTGTCCACAGAAACGCCGAGAATTTCGGTATTGAGGGCTTTGAACTCTTCGGCGCGATCGCTAAAGGCCGTCACCTCCGTTGGGCAAACAAAGGTAAAGTCGAGGGAATAGAAAAATAGAACGACGTATTTTTCTTTCTCCCGGTAGTCCGCAAGCTTAATCGTCTTGAACTCCTGATCGACAACAGCAGTCGCAGTGAACTCGGGGGCGGGTTGCCCAACCCGGAGGCATCCTTCCATCACAATTTTCTTAACACAGGTTCTTTAAAGGGGTGCAACGCTCAAGAGCGCTCCCAACCCAGTTATACCAGTTCGCAGTTCGCAATTCACGTTTCTCGGCGAGGGACGTCGGCATAGCTTAATTGATGCATTAGAAAATCTCTGTAGGGGCAATCCCCCCGTGGTTGCCCGGGTGTGTTGCGTGACGGAAGGTTGATCGGTGGGCGGCCAAAACCTGGATAGAAGGGCGCTCCCCCTACAAATATGCACGACAAAATCCTATTGCAACGTGAGTTCTGGATAAGCAGACATCGCGCAAGACGGTCGAAACTCAGCAGAATCAACAATACTGGCTCCGATATTGCCGGAGTCTGAGGGGGCAATCTCCCTCTCAGCGGGAGGTGTCGGGGGGCTGGCCCCCTGACAACCGGGTTTGGCAACGAGATTTCAAGGCTTTGAGGAATGCGAGCGCTTTGCTTAACCGAAACTCACGTTATTGCACCTTTTTAGCTGTGCACAGCAGTAAAGCCATAAGCACAAGAGAGAGAATGGGCAAACTTCCGAATTCCAAATTCTGAATTCCGCATTACCCTCCGCCCCAAATCATCCGGATCAAGGGGTCTGAATCTGAAAGTACCGATACATCCTGTGCGCTGATTGGGAGACAAGTCGCCGTGTTGAATCCTGCCGTTGTCTACTATCCAACTGTGGGGGAAATCCTCCACAACCGTTACCGTCTGCTGCAAGTGCTCGGTTCCGGAGCCTTCGGGCAAACCTATCTGGCAGAAGATACGCTCGACCCGACACGAGCCCATTGCGCCATTAAACATTACCTCTCCAGTCCCCATTATCCCCATCTGCGTAAAACCAATCAACGTCTCTTTCAAACCGAAGTCACCCAGTTGGCTCGATTGGGGATTCATCCCCAAATTCCGCAACTCCTCAACCAGTTTGAAGAGAACCATGGTTTCTATCTGGTACAGGACTATATCAAGGGGACGGCCTTAACTCAAGAGCTGGCCCACAGCCGCCACAATCGTCCTGAGGAGCGAGCGGCGCGGGTGGTCTATTTGCTCTGGGATTTATTGGGAATTTTGGCCTTTGTCCATGACCATGGCGTTGTCCATTGTGACCTCAAGGCCAGTAAATTGCTACAGCGTCATCGTGATGGCAAATTGGTGTTGCTCGATTTTGGTGCAGCGCAACTGTTGGATACAGCGGTGGAGAAAGGGGGAGCGGGCGATTACGCAGGGCGCAGTACCAACGGCAATCGCCGTTGGCTACCTTTTACGACGGATCCCACCCAGAGCACTGGGTATTTGGCTCCGGAACAACTGCGTGGTCAGGCCTATCCCAGCAGCGACCTTTACAGCGTTGGGGTCTTGGCGCTGCAACTCTTAACGGGTCTGGAGTTGCATCAGTTGGGCATTGATTGCCAAACGGGGGAGCTGCTGCCCATTGCCTGGCAAGGCATGACCCCCGCCCCGGACTATTTTCCCCAACTGCAAGCCATTCTCACCCGAATGATCCGCTACAACCATCAGTTGCGCTATCAAAGCGCTGCCGAGGTGTTGACCGATCTCGCTGAAATTCGCGATCGGGTCTATTCCACGCTGCTCGCAGAATCGACCCCCGAGGAGCAGCCGGAAGCAGAGCTGCTGCCCCTGCCGCTGCCCCAACTCTGGCTAGAGGAGGAATTGGATGGCGAAACCGAGCCTGACGTTTTACCCGTTACGATTGAGCCATTGCCGGCAATCCCTGTGGATCAAATGACTGTGGGCCAGGCGCAGAGTGCGATCGTTGAGCCAGAGTTGATCCAGCTCGATACTGAGCGCTGTGCTGAGGCGGTTGTCGAGACCGTTCAAGTTGCGCCTTCCCGCCCTTGGGACGACTATGCCCCCTCGACTCCGCCAGCCCTCCCTCCTGCCGAGACGCTCCTCAAGCCTAGAGCCACGGTCGTGCCCCTGCTGCAATACCAATGGCATCAATCTCGTTGGCAGTTCCTGGCCCGCATGGGTTTGGTGGTAGGGGGGCTCAATGTTCTGGCGATTACGCTGGGAATGTACAGCATCAGCCAACGGATGGCCCGCGATCCGGGTGAACCTGCCTGGCAGGCTGCTCAGGATGCACTGGAAACGGGAGATTTAGAGGCGGCGATCGCCCAAGCCGAGACCGTCCCCCAAAACAGTGTGCGCTATGCCGAGTCCCAGACAGCGCTCAACACCTGGCAACAAGACTGGCAACAAGCCGCTCGCCAATTCCAAACGATTCAGCAGGCCACCCAACAGCAGCAATGGCAAACCGTACTGCGAGAGGCGGCGGCATTGCCCCAGATTCCTTACTGGCAGGAGCGGGCCCAACCCCTGGTCGACCAAGCCCGACCCCAGGCGGAAACCCAAGCTCGGCAGCTTCTGGCTTTGGCTTTCCGTAAGGCCCACCAACAGGAGTTTAACCAAGCCCTGGGCTATCTTTACCAAATTGCCCCCCAAACCCAGGTCGGCGCAACCCTGGCCCCTAAGCTCCGGGAATATCACCAAAAGCAGGGCATCCGCGCCATGCGCCAGCTCCAGATTGCTTATAACTTGGCGGCTAAGCGCTACTTTAATGAGGCGATCGCCATTTTGCAAGAGATTCCCCCCAACACGCCCGCTGGAGAAATCGCCCAGCGCAAGGTGCAGGAATACCACCAAAAAGCCCAACTCCGGGAACAGGTTTTAGCACGGCGGTAGTCACGGATGTGAACTAGAAGGTGGGCAACATGAGCGGAGTTTTAGAGTCTGGCGCGATGTCTGCTTATCCAGAACTCACGTTAAAAATATGCATTAGAAGATCCTGTAGGGGTAATCCCCCTGTGGTTGCCCTGGTGTGCTGCGTGTGCGATCGTCTCGCTTAACCGAAACTCAAATTAACCATACCCGGCGTTCCTACTTTGATATCTGTATCGCTTGTTTCTCACCACACCTCAACCCATGACCAACTTGTGCTTCGATAGGCGATATCGTCAACTGCTCCTGTCTTCCCCATGAATCGCAAGAAGCTGCTCCGCACCCTCCACCGCCAACTCGCCCCCTTTATCATGCTTCCCCTGGTGATTACCATCCTCACCGGCGTCATCTATCGCGTCGGCAAAGCCTGGTTTGGCCTGACCCGCGATCAGGTCCATTGGCTGATGGTCATCCACGAAGGCGAATACCTGGGCAAATTTCTCGAACCCTTCTATGTCCTGCTCAACGGTTTGGGGGCATTGTTTATGCTCGCGACCGGCATCTCAATTTGGGTGAGCACTTGGAAACCTGCGACCAAACGGCAAACCCCACCCGTTGGTGATTAGAATATGGGGACTATAAAATTGCCTGTCTCCCCTGAAATTACCCTAGATCATCTAGAGCATCATGTGCCGCAACTTCAATGTTTTCCTGAGCCCCGTCCAGTTAGAGCATCTCTTTTTCTCGCGGGATCTGGAGACCGGGGCCTACCAGCTGCGATCGCGCCCGGTGATTGAAGCGGACTTGAGCGATCGCCTTCAATATGCCACCGTCTTAACAGAGGACTGCTCCAAAAAAAGTACCAAGGCCGGCTACGACGCCGCAGGGATGGCGATCGGCACGATCGACCTGGAAAACGTCCTCACTTGGGTCAACCAAGAGCAAGGCAGCCTCCAGAGCCTGAGCCATGAACAGATGGGCGAAGTCACCCAAAAAATCCGCAACGACCTCCAAACCCAGACCAAAGTCGCCCGAGATGGTGGTGATCTGCTCAAGACCTGGGATACACTCCTGACGCGAACCCAGCTCCAGCGCAGCGACTTCCTCACTAACTGGGAAACCCATGTGCGCCAAGCCTCTCAGGGGGATATGTACTCCGAGAGCAATGCTCACCCCCACCAGGAGAACCTGGCCATCGAGACCCTGCGCATCTACCAACTCAGCGAGACGGGTGAGGTCTTCTTTAGCGAGCAGCCCAACACGCTGGGGTCTCACATCTTCTTTGATACCCACAATGGGGATATTAATGATGCCGCCCGTTACAAGCGCTTTTTAAGCTACGAAGGCTTCCAATTCGCCTCCAACTCCGACTCCTGCACCGAACCGGCCCTCAAGCGCTTTTTGTATGAGCATCTACAGGCGGGTCATCTTTCTGGGGCACTCTATCGCCTGGCCTATGTTGACCCGGACTACCTCAACAACGACCAAGCCAGCGTTGACAGTAGTGGTGCGGTGGGCCATTACCCCCTAGGCAGTGAATTTGCGGGTAAGACACTTCTGGTGCAACTGCGCGGCAAGACCCTCATCTTCTGCCACAGTAACGGCCAGCCGCTCCAAACGTTCACCCAACAGGGCTTTCTGCGGGATGACGAGCGATCGCTGGCCAGTGAAAAAATTGCCGAGTTGCTAGCCCTCTCCACGAATATGCAACGAGCCGGGGCCGAAGCAGTGACGATCGCCGCCGCCCTAGTCGCTCGCATCCTGGAATATTCCAACCCCAAAAATAAATTTGCCCTGCAATCCTATACCCCGGTGGGTCAGGCGGGCTATGGTGCGCTGGGCGGTGGCACTTACACCATGCTGCGAGGCGGCACGGAGCGGGGTGGCGAAGAAGGCGGCGAACTGATCTTCTACCTGCCCAAGACCTACGACCTGCGCAACTATAACCGGGCCGCCTTTCTCTCTGCCTCGGAGGAAAACGCCCTCAAGGAGCAGATCAGCCTACTCAACCCCGACGCCCTCCAGCAGGGTCGGATTGAGGTCGCTGAAACCGTGGTGCAAGAGGTGACGTTCCTCAAGGAGATTCAAGCCACCGCCGCGATCACCGAAGGTGTTGCGCCAATCTACGATGTGCTGCCGGGGGAAATTGTCGAAGTCACTGCCGAGGGTCGAGTGCGACTCTTTAATATCTATCGTGGCCAGGAAATCCCTCTGATTAGCATCGAGCAGCAGCACCAGGCCAACCGCTACATCCATACCGATATTCGTCAGGAGCGCCTCGCCCCCCTCAAGGTTTTTAAGATCGCCTACCGTGATCTGCAAGGCAACGCCATTCCCTGCCCCTACAATAAATACGGCGAAGAGATTGTTGTCATCCAGCCCCTGGCCCTGCGCAAGAATACCGAAAAACTCTTTCGCACCAATCCCGATGGCACCGTTTCCCTGCGCCAGGGGGTAGATGGCATCGGACTATTGATGGGAACCGAGAATGAAACCCTGCGCCAGCATCGGATTCGCGAGCTGAATCAAATTGTGACCGGGGCGGCGGGAACCTCGTTTTTGATTAATGTGATCGCCGGAAACTTGGCGCGTAAGCTGGGGCTCAATACTCTACCGATGATTAACCTCGATGGCTTCACCGGCTCCGATACGATTCCGCCCTCGGTGAGCCAGCATACCCTGTTTATCGCCAACTCTAACTCCGGCGGTACCTCGGACACGATTAAACTCACCCATGAGCTAGCGAGTCTGACGGCGGTGATTGAGCGCATTGCCGAGGAGATTGAACGGCGCGACCCGCATCTGGATGCGGTGATCATTGCCCAAGCGCGGCTCAAAGAATTGCGGGAACGGGTCAAACCCGATACCCAGCGGGAAGACCTGCCCCAGCATCTCCAGGATTTCATCGCCACTAAGACCCCGTGGATCTATGTGGTAACGAACATTGAGGCCAGTGCCCTCGGTAATATTGGCCGGGGTCTGGATGCGGTGATCCATCCGGCGGCGGGGGCGGGAATTACCAACCTGCCGGAAGAGGAATGCGTCGGTTCCACCTTTGCGGCGATGGCCTCACTGCAATGGCAACTGGCGCTGCATACCTATCTCGGGGAGGTGCGGGGGGATATTTCCACCGTCTACGCCCAGAAAATCTATGGGGAGTTAGCGCAGCTGCCGGCGGTGGTGGAGCAGATTGTCAGCGATCGCCCCCTGATCACGGAAATCGAGACCATGTGTAGTGAACTGGTGGGCGGCAACTTTGACTTTGTCTACACGGGCTATCTGGATGGTGTTCCCGAAGAGCAAGCCCACAAGGCCGCCGAGATGATCCAAGAGATGTTTGCCGGTTGGCATTTCTTCCAGTTCCAGCATGGCAAATATGCCCATATGAAACGCCGCACCCGCCACACCTTGGGCTCGATTTTGGGTCACAATGCCCCACCACCGAGTTGGCCCTTTTTCAATGCCCGGGCAATTAAATCAGCCGCAGAAATTGGTCCCCGAGTGGCGACTTCATTTTTTATCGCCCACCAAAGCGATCGCGACACCCTGCAAAATATCCCCGACTATGCCCCGGATTTTATCTTTACCTACCCGGCCGATAGTATTCCCCTGTACCCCTTTCAAGTGATTATTGTCAGTCACTTAATCTCCTATTTCTGGGGCTTAAAGAAGAAGGAAATTGCCCAATATATTGAGCAGTGGAATCAGCCATTTGTGAATTTACTCATTGGTGTGGAACGGGAAGCGACGGAATTACCTGAGGAGGTGCAAGCGCAAGTGGCCGACCATGCCCACACGGTGCTGGAAAAGTTCCTGCATCTGTGCCACACCACCCATTACTTCGATCGCATGGACGGTCAACGTCGGGATGCCATCCTTACGGCCCTGGCGATCTTGGCGGGTCAAAAACCCGAGCAGCCGATGGTCTATGAATTCGGCGGCTGTTTGGGCAGCGAGCGGCGATCGCTGGCCGTCCAGTTTCAGCGCTATGCGGACGGTGAAATTGACGGCGTCACCTATCTGAGCATTCTCAAGGAGCTAGCCCTAGAACTGAGTAACGGCGAGCAGGCCAAGCAGTTGAGCGATCGCTTCCTCGTGGATGCCTCTGGCGCAACAGTACCGACACAGTTGTCGATCGCCCGTCCCCATGGCCGGGAACGCCGGGTTTATGAGAGTGATTACTTGGCGGAATATGAGGGGCTGGGTACGTTTTATGATGTGGAACCGGTGCATCCCCCGAAGATTGCCAAGGCGAAGAAGGGGTGGTTGTAATTGGGTGATACGCCCTAGCGCGTTAGACATGAGTTCTGGATATAGCGAAGTGGTCGCATTCCTCAAAACACTAAAGTCTCGATGTCAAACCCGGTTGTCAGGGGACCCGCCCCCCGACACCTCCCGCTGAGGGGAAAATTGCCCCTCAGACTCCGGCAATACCGGAGCCAGTATGATTGATCCTGCTGAGGTTCAGTGTCTTGCGCAATTTCTACTGAGTCAAAACTCAGGTTCTATTACTTTTATCCTCCCCATAGGGCCCCAGGGGAATCCCCAATTGATGCAAGGGCAAAGCATAGCCCCCCGTTACCAGATAAACTTGCGTGGCGATCGCTCCCACTTGGCGGGTGATTCGGCCGAGGCGATCGCGGAACAGCCGACCCGCCGGGTAGGGGGGGACGAGGCCCCAGCCCACTTCTTCGGCAACAATGATCAGGTGGCCGGGACTCGCTGGCAGGGTTTGGCTTAATTGTGTAACCCGTGTGGACCATTGCTCGGCGGGTTCTGCCAAACCATTGGCCACCCACGTTCCCAAGGCATCAATGAGATAGCAATGCTGCGGCTGGGTGGATTGGGCAAGAAACTCTGCTAACGCGAGCGGGATGTGGGCCGTTTGCCAGCTAGCCGGGCGTCGGGCTCGGTGCGCGGCGATCTTGGCCTGCCATTCGGCATCATCGGGGTTGGTTTGGGCCGTGGCAACGTAGGTGACGGGGTAGGGGTTTTGTCGGGCGATCGCCTCGGCAAATTCACTTTTGCCGGAGCTTGCAGGGCCGGTGACCAGAATGATCTGGCGATCGCGGGTTGGGATAATCAGGGGTTGGGCGGGGAGAATCACAGTGAGTCAACCTCAATTGCTGGATCAGCAGGAATCACATAAGACTCTGAAAGTTAGCCTGGCTTATTCATCAGGCAGGCGGGACGCCTGCGCTACGGATTTTCTTCGTTACAGCCCGTAGCGCGGGCATCTTGCCCGCCATTTTGTTGAACCGATGTTTCCAGAGATTTTGGGTGAGAATCATGAATAATGCAGGTTAGTAGAATCAACAATACTGGCTCCGATATTGCCGGAGTCTGAGGGGCAATTTTCCCCTCAGCGGGAGGTGTCGGGGGGCGGGTCCCCTGACAACCGGATTTGAAATTGGGTTTTCGAGGCTTTGAGGAATACGATCGCTTCGCTATATCCAGAACTGAGTTTAATTCGCCCGGTCGGTGGCAACAGCCCAGAGATAAGGTCGTTCGTTGGTGGCGGCGAACGCGTCTAGAATAAACGAGTTATTGCATTGTCAGCCATCATCCTTCTCCGCCATAATCATTGTTAGTCAGAATTATTCTCAACAACTCATTGTTTCTAGCACGCTATGGAGATTACGACTGCCTTACCCACCTTTGTGATCACCCTACGGGAAGGCACCGAAGCCACCCTGGTGGTGGGGATTGTCATGGCCTGTTTGGCCAAAGCGAACCGATCGCACCTCAACCGCTGGGTGTACCTGGGGATTGTGGCCGGGCTGGCGGGCAGTGTGCTGGTCGGTCTGCTGCTGGGGGTGGTGTTGCAATGGGTGGAGCAACTGGATACCGCCTGGGTTCCCGTCATTAAACAAACCCTTGAACTCTCGCTCGGGATGATCGCCATCGCCATGCTCAGTTGGATGCTGGTTTGGATGACCCGGCAGGCACGATCGCTCAAGGGCGAAATTGAAGGCGCTCTCACCGCCACCCTAGAGCAAGGGACTGCGGCGAAATGGGGCGTGTTTACGCTAATTCTCGTGGCGGTGCTGCGGGAAGGCTTTGAAACCGTGATTTTCATCTTTGCCAGCCTGCAGCAGGGGCTTCCAGCTGTGCTGGGGGCGATCGCCGGCCTCGCGGGAGCGACCCTGATCGGCATTGCCCTGTTTCAATGGGGAGTAAAAATCAACCTGAAGCTCTTTTTCCAGAGCGTAGGGATGCTGCTGCTACTGATTGTTGCGGGCTTAGTAATCTCGGCCCTGCGCCATCTGGATGCGGATGTGATGGCGATCGCCGAACTTCAACAGTTACCCCTCTGTCTCACCACCCAATCCTGTATTCTGGGGCCTCTGCTTTGGGATGGCAGCCAGGTGCTACCCGATAAACAGTTTCCCGGTGTTGTGCTCAAGGCGTTCCTGGGCTACCGCGACCACCTCTATTTGGGGCAAATTCTCGGCTACAGTCTCTTTCTGGCGGGGATGGGAACCCTTTACTTCCAGAGCTTGCAAAGCAAGCCTGCGAAGTGAATCTTGCTATAAACCGCTGTTTTATCCCCCCTACCCCCCTTGGAAAGGGACTTACATACTTGAAGCATCAAGCGGGTTTCCCCTCATCCCCCAGCCCCTTCTCCTAGGGGAGAAGGGGAGCCAGAAACCCTCTCCCAAGGGGAGAGGGTTGGGTGAGGGGATTGGGCGATGCGCCAAATATAGTAAGTGCCCTTGGAAAGGGGAAAGCCTTTCCAAGTCCCCCTTTCCAAGGGGGATTCAGGGGGATTAACCGACCTCATACTGATGAAAACGTGATAAATCCTGCCCAATCATGACTAACGTTGCAATCATCGGCTGTGGCTACGTCGGTCTGCGGGTTGCGGCCCGCTGGCAAGCCGCAGGCTTGACCGTCACCGGCACCACCACCCGTGCTGAGCGCATTCCGGAACTTGAAGCGGTCTGCGATCGCGCCATTGTGCTCCATAGCCAAGATCAAGACCGGCTCAAGCGGGTGTTGCACGAGCAAGACACCGTACTCGTAGCCGTTGCCCCCTCGAGTGGCCGTAGCTACGACGAAACCTATCTGCCCACGGCCAGGGCGATCGCGGCCCTCGCCCCCCAATTACCCCAGCAACCGCAGATTATCTACACCAGCACCTATTCGGTCTATGGCAATTATCAAGGGGATTGGGTGACGGAAGAGACGCCCCCCAAGCCTGTCACCGTCAACGGGGAAACCATGGTGGCTGCTGAGCAGACCTATTTAAACATCCCCAACCTCAACGTTTGCGTCCTACGCTTGGGCGGCATCTATGGTCCCGGCCGCACCTTAGAGCGAATTTTTAGCCGCTGGGCGGGCAAAACCCGACCAGGAACCGGGGCACGGTGGAGTAACTGGATTCATCTTGATGACATTGTCGGGGCGATCGCCTTTGCTCAAGCCCAAAAACTAACGGGCCTCTACAACCTGGTGCAAGATGAAATTCTCACCAGCCGAGACCTGTTGCAACAGGTGTGCGATCGCCACCATCTGGCCCCCGTCACCTGGGATGCCAGCCAACCCGATACCCGCGCCTATAGTGTCCGCTGCTCAAACCAGAAGTTAAAAGCGGCGGGCTACGAGCTAGTGCATCCCCGGTTTTGGGAGTAGTGCCGTGGCATAGCTAAAATCTGAATCGATTCAATGAATCGCATCATCCACCCACCCGCACGACGGGCAATTTGAAAGGGCTGGGTGAGCAATGCCCATCCTACACAATTACCGGATTAAATTTTTAACCTTCATCAAACCCTCCCCTACAGGGCTAACCTTGTAGGGGTTTCGCAGAACCCCCTTACAGCCAGAAGCTTGCGAACACATTTTTGAGGGCTTAGCTGCTGAATCCTAGCAAAATCAAGGGAGTGATTTAAAACCCCTACAGGATTGCTCAGCGGGAGGTGTCGGGGGTCTGGACCCCTGACAACCGGGTTTGACAACGAGATTGTAAGGCTTTGAGAAAGGCGATCGCCTCGCTTAAACGAAATCACCCATATTGGCTCCGATATTGCCGGAGTCCATCGGTAGCCCTCTCCACCTCAGCGGGAGGTGGAAAGGACTACCCGGTCGCTCGGGCTATCCCCGCTGGAGACACCACGCCAACGCTATTTCTGGACATTGGGAGTCAAGCGAATCAACCGAATCACCGTCCGCTGGTTTTGCGGTGCGCTGGGCTCAATCCCCGGCAGCGGCTGACTATAGCCCAGACCTTCGGCAAAGACACTGTGCTGGAGTTGCTGCTGTTTGAGGAAGTCCACCACCACCTGGGCTCGCTGTTGCGAGAGCCGTTGGTTGACGTCTGCTGGGCCCGTTTGGCTGGTATGCCCTTGGATTTTGATGCCAATGGTGTTGGGGTTAAACTCCTTGATTTCTTGGGCAAGTTGGGTCAGGGTGGCATTGCTCTCGGCTGAGAGCTGAGCCGAACCCGAGGCAAAGTTGACCTCGCCACGCACCGTCAGGTTGCCAATATTGGGGGCGTTCTGGGCTTGGGTAACCGAGACCGACGTGACCGGGGACGGTGCTTTAGCCGCTTGCAGGCGCTGAGCCAGCACCGGGTCATCCTGGGCGATGATATCGAGGAGTTTGGCGGTGTTTTGGGCCACGGGCTCAATGTACTGGGCGGTATAGAGCTCGGCGATATTCTGGGGGGCGTTGGGCAGGCGACCCGCTAGGGTGAGGATGGCGGCGATCGCCTCAATCCGTTGATCCAACTCCCCCAAAGCGATCCAGTTTTGAGCCTCGACTGAGGTAAAGAAGGAAATGCCCTGCCGAATGGCGATCGCATCGGCCATGGGTAAATTGCCATCGGCGGCAATCTGGCGCGTGAGCAGTTCCTGATCTTGCAATGAGGAGTCAATGCGGCGGTAATAGGTCGAGACAAAGTCAGCGACGGCCTGGGGATTTTCCGCCAAGGCGCGATCGCTGGCGATCATCACATCCACGATCACCTTCGGCGCATCCTGACTACTGAGCACCACCGTGTTGCCCTGCTGCCGCGCTGCATTGACAAAGGGCTCCCAGAGGACGCCCAGA
>JBCDEB010000166.1:0-15690 GCA_039180005.1 Cyanobacteria bacterium P01_G01_bin.54
AAGAGGTGGCGGCGATCGCCGCCGCCCTCCGCGAGCTCGAACAACTGCGCCAAGAGGGCCTCCTCTCGGAATATGAAATTGCACAACTGGGATGCACTCCATTTCAAAGTTAGGGATCAACTAACTGACGACGTTTTTGCTCAAATTCATATTCCGAGAGGAGGCCCTCTTGGCGCAGTTGTTCGAGCTCGCGGAGGGCGGCGGCGATCGCCGCCACCTCTTGTGGCTCCAGACCCGATTTCGGTGCGGTGGGGGATTGAGGGGTAGACGCTAAGCCAGGGTTAAACTGCTCGTCAAATTGCGATCGCGTCCTTAACAGATACCACACGGCTTCATAGGCACTGGCAAAATGGGGGATCGGCGTCCAAAACAGCAAGAGATAGAACACGCCCCAGCGGGTCTGACCCAGATAAAACTTATGCAAGCCCACCAAGGGCAGCCCTGGAATTGCGCCCATCCCCGCGAGCAGCACCAAAATGGACTGCTGCTTGGGCGCTTGCCAGAATTGTTTGAGGTTTGCCAACAGGCTCATGGTCTAATGCCGCTTCGGTTGGGGATCCTTTGTCTAATGTGAGTTTCGGTTAAGCGAAGCTATCGTATTCTTCAAAACACTGAAATCTCGATGCCAAACCCAGTTGTCAGGGGTCCAGCCCCCCGACACCTCCCGCTGAGGGGGAGAGGGCTCCCGACGGGCTCCGGCAATATCGGAGCCCGTATTGTTGATTCTGCTGAATTTCAGAGTCTTTCGCGATGTCTGATTGTCCAGTACTCACATTATCTAGGCACAATTATACTGTTGATGACCCTAGCGGAATCCGGTTGCAAGCAGCGGCATTTTAGAAAATGCGAATGTTCTCCGTTAGCAATCTCCTGTGCCGAATCACGCTACAGTGAATCCTTGAATCAAGGGGGAGCAATTGCGATCGCAGCAGAGAGCCGATGACCAAGCGGATTTTCCAGTCTTTAATGCAGGGGGCGTTCCGACGCATTCTCGTGGGCACCGTGTTTTTTGCCCTGACGCTGCTCCTGGCCGTGATTGGCTACATCTGGTTTGGTTGGACGGTGCTCGAAGCCGTTTATATGGTGGTGATCACTATCTTTGGCGTCGGCTATGGTGAGGTGAACCCTTTGGAGACCCCCACCCAGAAGATTTTTACCATTTTTGTGATTATTGCCGGAACCTCCTCGGCTGTGTACATTGTGGGAGGCTTTGTGCAGATGATCACCGAAGGCGAAATCAACCGGGCCTTCGCGGCTCAGATCAAACAACGCAATATGGAAAACCTCTGCAATCACGTGGTGCTCTGTGGCTTTGGCCGCATGGGTCAGGTGCTGGCCCGGCAACTCGCCGATGCGGGTGAGGCGATGATTATTATTGATGCCAATGGCGATCGCGCTCAGGCTGCCGAGGCGCGGGGTTATCTGGCCCGGCAGGGCAACGCTGCGGATGAGACGCTCTTACAGAGCGCGGGCATTCAACGGGCCAAGGCCCTGGCCACTGTGCTGCCGGACGATGCGATGAACGTCTTTATTGCCCTCACCGCTAAAGAACTCAACCCCCACCTCCTGGTGCTGGCCCGGGGCGAGCTGCCGAGCACAGAAAAGAAGCTTCGCCTTGCCGGGGCAGACCATGTGATTTTGCCCGCCGCCCTCAGTGGGGTACGCATGGCAAACCTGATTACTCGTCCCACTGCTGTGGACTTTCTGGCCCAACAAGAAGAGCGCAACCATCTCAATGATCTGCTGGCCCAGATCGATGTCCAAATGGATGAGCTGGCGATCGCTCCCGGTTCGCTCCTGGCCGGCAAAACCATCCGCGAGATTGAAATTCGTAGCAAGGGCACGTTTATTATTGTGGCCCTGCGTCGGGCGAATGGTGAACTGCGGATTCATCCCGCCCCCTCCCTGATGCTCGGCTCGGGCGACACGCTCTTAATTTTGGGTCACCAAAGCGACATCCCTCAGTTTGCCCGCAACTATGAACTCAAACCCTCCTTTCGCTATCGAGGAGCAAACGCTTAGATGCTAGATACTCTCTGGATACTCCTTTGCACCGGCCTTGTCTTTTTGATGCAAGCCGGGTTTATGTGTCTAGAATCCGGGCTGACCCGCTCGAAAAACAGCATCAATGTGGCGGTGAAGAATATCGCCGACTTTGGGCTTTCGGTGGCGCTGTTTTGGGCCCTGGGTTACGGGGTCATGTTTGGCAGCTCCTGGCTGGGCTGGCTGGGCACCTCGGATTTTTTGCCCAACCGCGATGACGGCCCGCAGGCGCTACTCTTCTTGTTTCAAGCCATGTTCTGTGGCACGGCAACCACGATTATTTCCGGAGCCCTAGCCGAACGGCTCAAGTTTACGGCCTATCTGGCGATCGCTGCCTGGGTCTCCGGCTTGATTTATCCCCTCTTTGGCCATTGGGCCTGGAACGCGGGCGGCTGGTTGGCGCAACTGGGCTTTCATGATTTTGCTGGGGCGACCGTGGTGCATGGCGTGGGGGCTTGGGTGAGCCTAGCCGCCCTGCCGATCGTGGGGGCACGGCGCGATCGCTTCTCCATGGACAAAGCCAACCCGATCCAGGGCTCCAACCTACCCTTCTCAGTACTGGGCTGTTTGCTGCTCTGGTTTGGTTGGATTGGCTTTAATGGCGGCAGCACCCTGGCCCTGAATGATCAAGTGCCGGGGATTATCCTCAACACGATGCTCGGCGGTGTGGCGGGGATGATCACGGCGGCGATCTGGAGTTGGGTGCAACATCACCATGTGGATGTGGGCTTTTTGATCAATGGCTCGATCGCCGGCCTGGTAGCAATTACAGCCGGTTGTGATAGCTTTGAGACGCCGATCGCTGTGCTGGTGGGGGCAACGGGTTCAGTGGTGATGCTCCTGATCGCCCAGCAGTTGACCCGGCTTAAAATTGATGATGCAGTCGATGCGGTGGCGGTGCATGGAGCGGCAGGGGCCTGGGGCACGTTAGCCGTGGGCTTGTTTGGCGACATTACGGGTACAGTCACGGGCAATCGCCTGGAGCAGGTGGGCATTCAAGCCCTGGGCATTGGCGTCAGCGTGCTCTGGGCCTTTGGCATCACCTGTCTTGTCCTGACAATTGTCCAGCGGTTTGTCTCCCTCCGCGTCAGCGAAGAAGATGAAGTGATCGGCTTGAATGTGGCGGAGCACCATGCTCGCACCGAAACCTACGATCTGTTGCGGGTGATGGATACCCAAGCCCAAACCCTGGACCTGAGCCTGCGCGTCCCCGTGGAGCCTTTCACGGAGGTGGGACATATCGCCACCCGCTACAACCAGCTTATGGATAACCTGGAGCACAACCATCGCCAGAATGTGGATTTTCTCGAAGAAATCTATACCCTGACCACGACGGTGGCGGTGGCGGTGGAACATGCGGCCTTTAGCGAGGCGGAGATGGAGTTGGCCGAGCTGGCAACGCGCGATGATGATCTCGGCGTGCTCTCTCAGCAGCTCTTGCAACTGCTACAGGCGATTCAAGCGCGCGATCGCGCCCTAGCTCAGTTTCAGCAGGGGTTGCACGGGGCGATCGCCGAGCAGTTGCGCAGCCGCTTTCCGGCACAATTCACCCCTGAGGTTGAGGCAAGTTTACAAAACCATCATGATCCCCAAGCCCTGTTGCGACTTTACAAACAGATTCAGACAGGGGAGCCTTGGGGGGCGATCGCCACGCAATTATTGCCGAGCCCAAGCCCGACGGCTGGAGAATCGGGCGGGAGTTAGGTGATGACTTTATGTAAATAAATGATAAATCGGCTGTATCTCCAGCCTCGATAGCTTGAGAATAGGAAAAATTCCTTAAGAGGCTGTGGTCATGTTTGAGCAAATCGATCGGGAGTCTGAGCACCAAGCCCTGGAAAAAGCCCAGCAGGACGACTATTTCTTTTGTACCCGGCAATGTCATGTCAGCCGCAGGCGGAGATAGCGACGTTGGGATTCTCCCTCCATCGTTTCTGGCATTCACCAGTAGGACTTACGCAGTTCAAGCCCTGCACGCTATATCTAGACCCGAGATCCTCCTTACTCCCCTTAATAAGGGGAGTAAGGAGCCGGGGGGATCTCGAAAGCCTTGCTAATCGGTGCAAGTGAGTAAGTCCTGACCAGTTAAAGCAGGCGAATTTGTTCAGTGGATCGGAGGATTTTTATTTAAAAAATGAAGAAAAGAAAATACTCTGAGGAGATTTTAAAATACAAGCTATCTTTGGTATGAGGAAAATCGAAAATAAGGAGGGAATATCTGATATTATACACTTCAAATAAGGTTCGTTAAATATGTAGATTAGGAGAACTTAATCATGGAGTTTGTTATTCGCGGAATAAGATGTATTAATCAAGCAAGCAGAGAGCCTGGTGATCATAGTGAGATATATCTTTTCATCAGTGTCCTGAAATTCCCTTTTCCATTCCCTGTAAACACGTTTCGATATCCATACGAAGGCGAAGTCGAGGTTCCTAAAGGGCAAGAAGCGACGTTTGATGATGAAAAGGCTATTGTTTTTGACCCAAAACAAGGTGAATCTGTACAAATACAGTTGTGGGAAGAAGACGTTAATCCAGATGACCATCAGGGATTTTTGGATATCACCGGTGAATTGATAACAAAGCTTTTGAAGGAGCATGATGGAGAGCATTTAGTCTCCTTCACCCCTTTCGGTAAAGATGATGGAGATTTCCAGCTACTCATCGACGTCGGGAAAATGGTGACTGTAGAGTTGCGAGAAGTGCATTGTATCGCTCCGAGCAGTGGGGGAGGGGTCAATGCTGCGAAAAAGTTCCTCGATGTGGGGGCAAAGATTGCCAGCAATGTATCTGAGGTGGCAGCAGACCAGCCCCAACCGAAAGTGCAGGCTGTGGCCGCCGTCACCAAGTTAGTTGGCGGGTTATTAGATACTATTGCCGGTCTATGTAACGGAGATAAGAATACAGAACAGATATTCTTGACGGTGCAAAATAGTCCAAACACCTCCACTTTCGATTTGAGAATTTGGCCGAGCAAGACGGCGGTTGAAGGTCATGAAATCCGCCGCTCTGAAACGGTGAAATTAGGTCCCCCGTACCCCCAATTTGATGTGCCGCTCGGTGAATCGTTCCAGCTCTGGATCGTCAGTTACAGCGGAGGTAATGTGATTGGTAACTGTATGGTAACGACCTTACCAATGGGCGGAGAAAAGAAACCAACTGATGGAAAAATAGAGGCGGTTCCGAGGGAATTCACGATAGCACAGCCTGAAGAAGAGGCCGGACTTTATGTCATTTATTACACATTAGAACTAAAAAGGTAAGAGAGAGTGAGGGTGAGCGCATTTGTTTGCTGGACATAGTGCGATCGCCTCAATCGTAGGGTGTGTTAGCAGGAGAATAATTTAATGTTAAATGCATAATTTCCGTTCCTGCGTAACGCACCACAACCCATTTAAGGGATTACCGAAAAGCTCATATTATTGAGTTTTCAATAATATGCTTTGATCCGATCAATACCGCGATCGGTGCGTTACAGCTCCGCCTAACACACCCTACAATTACCTAATTCGGTGAGTGATAATACCCTACCGATCGATTTCAAAATCCCGCTGCGCCTCTTGCCGCATTGTCTCAATTACCTCAGGATAATTCTCCATATCTGCCAAAGACTTTAATGGTGGGTAAACCGTGCGATCAGATTGTTTATGAAGGCGATCGACATAGGCATAAAAAGCCTCATCATCCTCGCGATGAGACAAAAAATAACGCTTTAGTTCTTGGGATGTCATGGTTTCAAAATTAGGTTTTCGACTCATTTGCTCCATTCTCCCTGCGAATTAATTTCAATCTCAATGTTCTCACCAATTAACATAAAGATGTTTTCACTTCGTTCATCCAGCCGAACCAAGTTAATCGGTAAATAAAATCGCGTTGCCCAGCACGACAGGGTATAGCATTGTAGAAGCTGTGCTGATGTGGGAATCGTCTTAATCCTCTCGAAACCGGACAAGTGGACTAATTTTAACATGATTTCTCGATCGCTCTCAGGGTATTTGTAAGGTAATGCATTACAGTTCTGCTTGCCACGCCCTACAATTACTAATCAAAAAAATTAGCGGATGGACAACACCCACCCGCAAAATGGTCTCAAAAGCACGATTCAGTTATCTCAAACCGTGTCAAAACTAACGTGCCTCACGTTCACCACGCTCCCCCTGCCGCGATTCCCGCATCTCCTCCAATTGCGCCAACTGCTCCGGCGTCAAGATATTCTCGATTTGCGCCCGACGCGATGCTTTGATGTCTTGCATCTGCGCCCGCTGCGCCTCACTCAGCTCCAAGTTGCGCATCGCCCGCCGGGGGTTTTCACCGCCCGCAACGGCAGCCTCCACCTCAGCCCGCTGCTCAGGGGTCAAGACCCCTTGGATCAACTCGCGAGTTTCTTCCCGCATTGCCTGCATCTGCG
The DNA here is from genome assembly GCA_039180005.1 of Cyanobacteria bacterium P01_G01_bin.54. Classification (GTDB taxonomy): domain Bacteria; phylum Cyanobacteriota; class Cyanobacteriia; order Cyanobacteriales; family Spirulinaceae; genus SIO3F2. The sequence continues at coordinate 6,452 of JBCDEB010000166.1, forward strand.
CCCGCTGGTCGTCCGTGAGCCCTAGCTCCTCAGCTAAGCGCTCCAGGCGATCGCCACCTTTGCCGTCTCCTTTGCGACCCGAACGGGACTCCTGCATCTCCTCTAACTGCGCCTGCTGCTCAGGGGTCAAGATTTCCGCCATCTGATCCTGCTTAGCATCTTTAATCTCGCGCATCTGTGCCTGCTGGTCTGCGCTGAGATCGAGGTTGCGCATGGCGCGGCGGGGGTTTTCACCGTTGGCGATCGCCGCCGCCATGGCCTGCTGTTGCGCCGGTGTGAGTAGGTCTTGAATCTGTGCTTGGGTGGCTTCGCGCAGCGCCTGCATCTCAGCTTGCTGGTCTGAGGTGAGGTTAAGCTCTGCGGCTAAGCGGTTGCCCCGGCTCCCTTGGGCTTGGGCGGTAAACTGCGGAATCGCCGCTAAGGTCATGAGAGAAGCTGTGGCCAGAAGAGTCAGAAAAGTACGTTTCATCATGGTTGTGAGGGGTTGAAGGTTTCAATGGTTTCATCTTAGCCAGGGGCGATCGCCCGCGTCCTGAGCCTAGAGTCCTGTTTCAAATTGGGACGATCGTCCTGGGTCATGCCTGGGCAGGGACTTTATAATTGCGGGAACTAACGAATTTTTAAGCGGTACACGTTCTATCCAACCTGAGTTCTGGATCAGCGAATCTATCGCATTCTTCAAAGCCTTGAAATCTCGATGTCAAACCCGGTTGTCAGGGGACCCGCCCCCCGACACCTCCCGCTGAGGGGGAAATTGCCCCCTCAGACTCCGGCAATACCGGAGCCAGTATGGTTGATTCTGTTGAGTTTCAATGTCTTTCGCAATGTCTGCATTAAACCTGCACCATCACTTTTACCCTGACCCGTTTACCTTGGCCCCTCCCGATGCCTGAGCGTCACCCTCTCTATTTCTTGCATTACCTCGAATGGGGGCTCTTGGGTCTAATTGCCTTTGGTGAGCTGACTGCAGCAATGCTTTTGCCCGTTCCGTGGCCGCGATCGCTCCTCAACCTTGCCTTGGTGGCCAGCTTTGCCATCATCGGTTCCGCCCTGCCCCAAAGCCGTTGGGAAAAGATCAGCTATCTGGTCTCAGAGATTGCCATGCTGCTGATCACAGCCGCTTGGGGACGCTTACGACTGTTCGCCTTTCTCTGTATCGTCGTCGTCTCACGCAATAGTTTTATTTTCAATCAGCGCCAGCGCTGGCTGACCTCTGGCGTGATTTTGAGCATCTATCTCCTGACGCAGCTGCAACGCCTGCAAAATGCACCGCCCGCCCGTGCCGCCAACAATGAGCGCTGGGGAATTTTTCTGCTCACTTCTTCACTGCTATTTTGTTTGGTGATTGTGTTTTTGCAATTGCTGGTAAATGCGGTCTTAACTGAGCGTCGCAGTCGGGAACAGTTGGCGATCGCCAACCAGCAACTGCGAGCCTATGCTCTTCGTGCTGAAGACCTAGCCACCCTGCAAGAGCGCAATCGTATTGCCCGTGAAATTCATGATTCCTTGGGCCATTCCCTGACGGTGTTTAACCTGCATCTAGAGGCAGCCTTACGGCTACTAGACGTTGATCCTCCTGAGGCCAAAGCCCTCTTGCATGAAGCCAAAGACCAAGGGAAACAGGCCCTGCAAGAGGTTCGCGCCTCGGTACGAACCCTGCGCTCCCCGCCCCTCAAAGACCAAACCCTAAAGGTGGCGATCGCCACGCTGATCGAAGATGTGCAACGTTCTACCGGCATTACACCGCAGGTGCAGATTGCCATTGCTCAGACGCTCCCGGAGCCGATTAAAACGGCGATTTACCGCATTGTGCAAGAAGGGCTGACCAACATTTGCAAGTATGCCCAGGCCAGTCAAATTCGCTTAGTTTTGCAGTTGGGCTCGGGGCAATTAGATCAGATGCAATCTGCTCAGGAACTGCACCTAATACTCGAAGACAATGGTAAGGGATTTAATACCCAGCAAAACCTAACCGGGTTTGGCTTACAAGGCATGAAAGAACGGGCGCGATCGTTGGGGGGAACCTGTGAGATCCAGAGTGCGATCGGCAAAGGCTGCCGAATTGTGGTGCAATTGCCCTGGGAGGGGATTCATGAGACATCATCAATCCAGGTTCAGTCATGATTCGCATCTTGCTTGCCGATGACCAAGACCTGATCCGCCGGGGTTTAAAAGCCCTGCTACGGGTAGAAGCAGACTTAGAAGTGGTGGGTGAAGCGGCCGATGGCGAAGCGGCGATCGCCCAAGCCCTTGCCCTCCAGCCCGATATTGTCCTCATGGATATCCGCATGCCCCGCATGGATGGCGTTGCCGCAACCGCAGCGATGGGTCAGCAATGCCCCGAGGTGAAAGTCTTGGTGCTGACCACCTTTGATGATGATGACTATGTCACCCGAGCCCTGCAAAACGGTGCGGTTGGCTATCTGCTCAAGGATACGCCTCCCGATGATTTGGTGCAGGCGATTCATCTGGCCTGTCGGGGCTATACCCAGCTCTCCCCCGGCATTGTCCGCAAAATGATGCAGCAGCAGACTGCTGCTGCCGCGTCCCCCCCGATATCCCCACCAGAGAAGCCCCCCGGCTGGGATGACCTCACGCCCCGAGAACTGGAAATCCTCACCCTGATCGCCCAAGGCGCAAACAACCGTGAGATCGCCGCCCAGCTCTACATTGCTGAAAAAACGGTAAAAAACCATATCACTAATATTTTGGGACGCTTGGGCGTGCGCGATCGCACCCAGGCGGCGATCGTTGCCAATCGCGTGTTGGGATAATGGCGTCAGGACATCCAGCTCAACACCATCTTGGCTCCGGTTCAGCCCGATCTCAGAAAAAGGTCGCATAGTTGAATCCGTGCCCAAGAGATGCCACGATACTTTTCCTGCCCCTCACCGTAAGAAGATGCCCATGAGCTACCTTGAAACCACTGCCCAGTTTTATAGCGATGTTGCCCAAGACCCAATGGTGGGTCTATGTTGTGTGCAGAGCACACCGCTCCAGTTGCCGGGTCTGAATGTGCCGGTGCAAATGCACGAGATGAACTATGGTTGTGGCACGACAGTGCATCCCGCCGAACTCTCGGGTGAGCCCACCGTGCTCTATGTCGGTGTCGGCGGCGGTCTCGAAGCCTTACAGTTTGCCTATTTTTCTCGGCGTCCCGGAGCGGTCATTGCTGTAGACCCGGTCGATGCCATGCGCGATGCAGCTATGCGGAACCTAAAAACTGCCGCGCAAGAGAATGACTGGTTTGACCCCAGCTTTGTGGAGATTCGCACCGGGGATGCGTTCGCTTTGCCGTTGCCCGACGACTCAGTCGATGTGATGGCTCAAAATTGCCTCTTCAACATCTTTGAGCCCGCTGATCTGCTGCGGGCGCTCCAAGAAGCGTATCGAGTGCTCAAGCCGGGTGGTCGTCTGGTGATGAGTGATCCGATCGCCACCCGACCGATTCCCGCGCACCTCCAAGCCGACGAACGGCTGCGGGCGCTCTGCCTCTCGGGAGCGTTGACCTACGCAGAATATACTCAGGCCTTGATTAACACAGGCTTTGGCCAAGTGGAGATTCGCGCCCGCCGCCCCTATCGCCTACTCGACAAAGTCACCTACAATCTCGACCAAACCTTACTGTTGGAGAGCTTGGATTCGGTCTCGTTTAAAGTGCCGATCCCAGAGGATGGAGCTTGTATCTTTACAGGTAAAACGGCGATCTATGCGGGAACCCAAGAGTACCTCGACGATGGTGCGGGCCATATCATGCAACCCGGTGTGCCCCTCGCAGTCTGTGACAAGACTGCGGGTAAGTTGGCCCAGCGTTTTCCCAATGAGATTGTGGTAACACCCGCGACCTGGTTTTACGATGGGGGCGGTTGTTGTTGATTGGGGCAGAAATGACTCACTTGCACTAAATTGCGTGGCTGGCGAGATCCCCCCGGCTGCGTCGACCCCCTTGGTAAGGGGGTTCTATATTCAAACCCTGCTCAAACCAACAATACCAGCCGCTTGCGGCGTCACCCCCCTTACTAAGGGGACTTACATACTTGAAGCATCAAGCGGGTTTCCCCTCACCCCCCAGCCCCTTCTCCCCTAGGAGAAGGGGAGCCAGAAGCCCTCTCCCATTGGGAGAGGTTTGGGTGAGGGGATTGGGCGATATGCCAAATATATAAGTGCCTTACTAAGGGGGGAAGGGGGGATTCAGGGTCTAGATATAATTTGATCGCTAAATTTTGATCGCTAAATATGTAGAGACTTGCTCAGTGAGTCTGGGGCGGTCGCAAAAACCGAATGGTCAGGGGGTAGCGAAACTTGCGCCCCCGCTGGGCCCAAGCCCCGGCCCAAATTGTCAGCACCAGTTGCGTTACGCCCCAGAAGAGCAGGAAACTACCGTAACTCAGTGCTAACCAAGTAAAGGCATAGACGGTTGTTTGACGGCCCTCGAAAAGATCACTGATGTCAAACACGTTGAAAAAGACCACGGCAACCACAACGCCGAGAATGATCAGCACCACACTATAGAGCAGCATGGAGATCTGGAAATTGAGCGCTTCCCGACCGTGGCGATCGACAAACACAGATTTCTCGCGTTGCAGTAACCAGATCAACAGCGGAATAAACACATTGGCAAAGGGGATCGGGATACCCAAAATGATCAACGGCAACCAGAGGAGTGACGAAACATGGCAGAACATGGCCACAAGCCGTTCATCTTCGGGATCCATTTTGGGTGCGACGTTGGGCTCGATGGGGTTCCGGTCGGGTTTGGGGGGGACTAAGGGTTCGTCGGGGTCACTCTCGTTCACGGCAAGTTCCTCAGGGGGTTCAAGAACTGAATTGATGAATGGGTCGATAAATGGGTCACGGGTGGGGAATCTGCTGCTCAAGCCACTCGATCGTGGTTTGACCAAGGGTCACGCCATCGAGGCGATCGATCTCTCGAATCCCCGTGGGACTGGTGACATTGACTTCAGTGAGATAGCCACCAATTACGTCGAGACCGACAAAGTAGAGACCATCTTGCTGGAGCAGGGGAGCGACGGTGTTGCAGATGAGGCGATCGCGGTCGGTTAGCGGCACCGACGCGACCCGACCGCCGACCGCCATGTTGCCACGAAAGTCTGAGCCTGTCGGAATACGGTTGACCGCACCAATCGGCTCACCGTTGAGTAGGATAATCCGTTTGTCGCCCTCGACCGCAGCGGGTAGATATTGCTGCACCATCACCGGCAGTTGCTCCCATTGGGTGCTGATTTCAATCAGGGAGTTGAGGTTGCGATCGCCCGCTTGCAAAAATAAAATCCCTTCCCCCGCCTTGCCACTCAGAGGCTTGAGCACCGCCCGACCCTGGGCCGCCACAAAGTCCTTAATCACCGCCTTGGAACCGGAGACGATCGTCTCAGGAATCACACTGGGAAAGTTAAGGGCGTAGAGTTTTTCGTTGGCGGCTTGCAAACTGCGCGGCCGGTTGACAACCAAGGTCTTTTCAGGATCAATCAAATCCAGGATTTGAGTAACGAAGATAAACGGTATCGTCACCGGTGGATCTTTGCGCATCAATACAGCGGCCATCTGCTCCAGGGGCAGCAGTTCCGGTTCACCCAGTTGATACCAGTCGGAGACGGCAACCCAGAGACCGTCTTGGAGGGTGACGGGGGTGAGGGCAACGGGCGTTAGAGTAGCCCAGGCTTTACCGGCTTTGACGGTGAGCGCGTCAATGGTCGTGATCCAGACGGTGTGCCCCCGCGCTTGGGCCGCTTCCATCATGGCGACGGTGCTGTCATGAGTCGGGTCAAGGCGGGCGATCGGGTCGATTATAAAGGCAATGTTCACGGGGGGTTTGCGGAGAATTCTGACCCGATCATTTTAAGATGGCGGTGTACCCAAGGGCTGGGGCGGGTTGGGTTATATTAGTTCAGAAGCGCTCCCGCACGCTTTTTTCATAACACCTCCACATCCACAAAAATTCAAACCACTGATTACTCAACTCCAACCGTAAAACCCGACTGTAACCATTCTGATTTCCTACGGTTATGCTTAAGTCTCTCAGAATCGAAAATTTTCGCTGTTTTAAATATTTTGAAATGCCAAAATTGGGACGTATCAACCTCATTGTTGGTGAAAATAATAGTGGGAAAACTTCGGTATTGGAGGCGATCGAGATCCTGGCGAATCAAGGCTCGGTAGATTTCCTCAAAGAGATCTTAAGGCGTCGTCAAGAATCTGAGTTTGAGCAGAAGCAAACTGACTCTAAAGGTAGAACACATGTCGTTCATAATGAGTCACAGCCTATCGACTTGAGATATTTACTTCATCAGCGTATATCTGAACCCAACTGTTACTTTTATATTGTGGGTGAAGGTTCTCATGACTCAGAGTTAACTAAGGTGCAGCTCTCTCTAGAGCCGCCACAAGAGAGTCGTGCAGATTTCCTGGGTAATCGATATCATCTTAAAACGCCTAATGGGTTGTTTATTAACTCATCTCATGAAATCAAGACAATCGAGCAAAGCCCAGAGACACAAGATTCCATCCATATAAATGGACATTTGCACAATACTCAAGTCTTAACCTCAACATCAGTCAGTTTAAGTCTAGCGAAAAGTCTTTTCGGGAAAATAATGTTTAATCCTGAAGAGGAAGAGCTATTAGAAGCGATGAGAATTATAGACAAAAGGATACAAAGAATATCACCCGATACCACAGAAGGCTCATCCATCTTTTACGTTAAGCTGAGCGATCATCCCCACCGAATTCCTCTTGGGAGTATGGGTGACGGAATGTGGCGGATGCTGAGTATTGCATTGACTTTAGTGACTGCTAAAGAGGGATTTGTCCTTATTGATGAAATTGATACTGGCCTGCACTACACCGCGATGGAGGAAATGTGGCGATTTATTTGGCAAGTGGCAAGAAAGCTGGATGTTCAAGTTTTTGCGACAACTCACAACAGCGATTGTTGGCAGAGTTTGGCTGAGTTGGTTGATGAAGAGGATGTAGGTGAGGAGGGGATTACGATTCATCGGATTGAGCGAGGAGCCTCTCGGAGTGTGATGTTTACGGAGAACCAGATTGCGATCGCCGCCGAGAATGATATTGAGGTGCGCTAAGCAATGCCAAAGCAGAAAAAGCCAAGTAAAGTTCTGCTGGTGGAAGGAAAAAGTGAGCAACTTTTGATTCCGTACCTGATGGAAGCCAATGGCGTTCCTTGGCCCGACCATCCCAAACCTGTTTTTATCAAAGATTGCGAAGGTTACAATAACATCCTTAGAAAAGATTTTATTGCCACACAACTGCAAGCAGCAGGGCTGACGGCATTGGGCATTATGGTTGATGCGGATGAAAATCCGGGCGATCGCTGGCAACGATTGCAGCGCATCTGTGCAGTAAGTATCCCAGATCTTCCCCAAGACTTACCCCAAACAGGCTTAGTTCATCCCCATAACGTCACGCCAGAGCGCCAAATCCAATTCGGTATTTGGATGATGCCCGATAATACGATACGAGGGATGTTGGAGACATTCTTAGCGGAGCTGGTTCCTGATGTGAGTGAGCCACTCTGGGAATATGCCCAAGACACGGTAACAATTGCCAAAACTCAAAAAGGTGCTTCCTTCAAACCCAGCTATCAAGACAAAGCCAATGTCCATACTTGGCTGGCATGGCAGGATGAACCCGGCTTACAGCTTCATCAAGCGGTGATGGCAAAAGTCTTAGACCCTCAACATCCTAAAGCCGGAACGTTTGTTGACTGGTTCAAACAACTTTATGGTTTCTAGCTCAGAATATAAACCATGCCACGTAAACGATTACACCAGTTCTTCAATTTCATCCTTATCACTGTAGTTTTTGTGCAGGGATGTATAATCGTTTATTTAATCGGCGATCGCCACCACCTCAACCAGCTCATTACCGAACAAGAAACCTTAGTATTAGAAAGTGGTTCCGCCCCATCTGAGGCAACCGAATATGAAGCGATGCAAGCGGTTCCCTCACAACCCAAAGCAATTTCCGATCTAAAAGTGACGGGCTGGATTCCGGATTGGGACTTTGCGGATGGCTTGACAACCTTGAAAAGTCAGGCAGATTTATTTGCTAGTGTGAGTCCTTTTTGGTTCAAGCTCAATCGTAATGGAGAATTAGAGACGTTGGCGAGTGCGGGCGATCGCCAGCTCTCTGATTACACGCGAAAAAACAACCTTGAACTCATCCCCACAATTACCAGTTTTGAATCTGAAGAGCTATCCGCCATCCTCAATAATCCTGAAGCTATGGCACGGCATATTGACGCGATCATGCAGGCTATTCAGGCTGGCGGATACGATGGCATCGATCTGGACTATGAATCGATTTCATTGGCAGACAAAGCATTGTTCTTCGAGTTCTTACAAAAGCTCTCCCTGCGGATGAAGCAGCAAGACAAAAAACTCGTTTTCACCGCCCACCCCCAATGGGGTAAAGACGTGATCTATAGTGAACTGCCCCAAACCCGTAAAGTCCAGGACTACAAGCGCATTGCCAATTGGGTGGATGAGCTGCGGATCATGGCCTATGAATATACCGGTCGAGATAGCCCGTATTATGGGCCCAATGCCCCACTCCCCTGGGTTGAAGATATTCTCCGCTATGCCATTCTGGCAGGCGTCCCCCGTGAGAAATTGGTGCTGGGCATCTCCACGTATGCCTATGACTACGCTCGACAGGAAACGATGCCAGAGCTGGACTACTATCCGGTATTTAATCCAGAGATCGACGAAAATGACATAGCGGCTGCCTACTACAACAATGTTGTTGACAAGCTCAAAGCCTCTAACCCATTTTCTGAGGAGTTTGACTCAACTTGGGGCGAGATGGTGCTGCGTTACAAGTCTGGGGGGCGCGATCGCGTCATCATCTATCCCAACGACCAATCCATTCAACTGCGCAAGGAGCTTGCCGCAAACTATGGCATCCGGGGTGTAGCCTACTGGAGACTGGGCGATGAAGGATCGCTCCAGCTTTAATGTTTCTTAGGGAGCATCCAACTTTTGCCAGCATTGCCCTCATCCCCCAGCTCCTTCTCCCAATATTGGGAGAAGGGGAGCCAGATTCAAAGTCCCTCTCCCAAGCTTGGGAGAGGGATTTAGGGAGAGGGCTGTCAAACTGGGATGCACCCATTTTTTAGGTCTAACTAGAGAATCAACCACCATGGCAGAACAGCGCCCCAAAGTCAGCATGACCTTCCATGGGCCCGTCACGGGGGTCGCGGG
>JBCDEB010000167.1:0-15623 GCA_039180005.1 Cyanobacteria bacterium P01_G01_bin.54
CATTGAAAATCCTAAGCAATCAATAGTGAAATACAATCAAGGCTATAGTTTTCTAGGGGATATATATTATGAACTTTGAGGACTTGGAGAAAAAGTTAGATAGAGGTGAACAATGGGGGTTTAGAAAAGTTGTAGATCATCCGGAGTACTTGGGATGGATATTATTGAGCAAAGAACAACCACCAATTGTATTCCCAAAAGAGACATATGAGATAGAGAAAGTATATGACTCTCTAGTTGAATTGGCTGAAAAGCTCAAAAAAACACCCTATCATGTCCGAGTGTGTGAATTGAGACGTGAGGTTCATGAAAGTTAAGCTTATGAATATAACGATGATTATAGACAAAATGAAAACCACTATTTGTCTACCCTTAAAGAAGTTGAAGGGTTTATCGAAAATCTTGGTTATTCTTTACAAGACATTCGATTTCGGGTGATATAGATGCCCCATAAACTCAGACGAAATCAGGAGACCCTCTCATGTGCTCATGATGATTTCGTAAAATAGTCGGCAGTGAAGCATCGATATCAATTTCGTGACTCCTCAGCCACCGATCGCTCATCCCCTACACCACACGATCATTCCCCCCATCGATGGGAACCTGAGCGGCAGTAGTCTGAGCAAACAACGGTCCACACATCTGTGCCACCAGTTGAGCAACGGATTGGCTTGTCACCTCGACCTTGAGCAGGTTGTTGGTCTTGTACTCTTGAACGCTCAAGCCATAATGGGCTGCCCGAGATTGCAACACCTCATCCGTCCACAATGCCGTGTCAAACACCCCATTGGGATGTACTGAATTGATGCGAATTCCATCCTTGCCCCATTCCAGTGCCGCCACACGCATGAGTTGATTCAAAGCCGCTTTGGAAGCCGAGTAAGCCGCCGCTCCTGGCCCCGGTGCCGGCACATTTTTCGAGCCAATCACCACCATACGCCCCCCGTTTGGTGCAAGTTTGAGCAAGGGGTGGGCTTCACGCATCAGCACTAGGTTGGCATCGAGGTTAATCTGCATCACCTTGCGCCAGGTTTCGGTATCCAGCTCAGCGATCGCCCGTCCCCCTGGAAAAATGCCTGCATTGAGCACCAGCATATCCAAGCCACCAAACCGCTGCACCGTTTGCTCCAGGGCATCACCCATTGCTGCCTCATCGGTCACATCACAGGGAATGCCGAGAAAGTCGAGGCGATCGTAGAGGCCGGTAATTTCAGGATTAATATCCAACCCCACCACTGCTGCCCCCTGCTTAAGCAGCTCTTCCACACAGGCTTGACCAATCCCCGAAGCCGCCCCCGTCACCAGGGCAATCTCCCCCGTAAACATTGGTGCTTTGCCGCCCTTGCGCAGCTTAGCTTGCTCTAGATCCCAATATTCCACCTCAAAGAGGTCTTTCTGTGGCAAGGCTTGATAGTGATCCAGGTTGGTGGCGGTGGTAATCACATCGATCGTATGGTCGTAGATATCGGCGACGATTTGGGCGGCTTTAGCGGTTTTGCCGATGCTACAGCGCCCCAGCTCAGGGTCAAGGACAACGCGGGGGGCGGGGTCGAGCATGGTTTGCCCCGCATCGGCATGGGCATCGAAGTATTTTTGGTAGTCGCGGGCGTAGGCATCCACATCGCGGCCGAGCAGGGGGATGCGTTTGGTACGAATCACGTGGTCGGGGGTGGCGGGGCCTTGCTGGGCGATGGTGGCTAAATCTTCGCGGTGAATGTAGCCGAGGGTCTTGGCGGTGCGATCGCTCCTCATAATCATCGGCTGGCCCGCCACCGCAGAAACGCTGTGGCGTAACTGGGCTAAATCCTGACGAATACGGGTTGGGAGAATCTCGATGTCGGCAAAGTGAACCCGATGCTGCTCAATATAGGCTTCCGCTTGTCCCACCAACTCAATCATGCGCTCGTAAGACTCCTCGGCCGTGGTTCCAAAGGAGAAAATGCCATGATTCATTAGCACCATACCCACTGTCCCGGCATGGGCTGCGGCGGCAAACTGGGCGGCACAGATTCGTGCCAAATCAAACCCTGGCATCACGTAGGGAATAATGACGACGCGATCGCCGTAAATCTCAGCAATGCGATCGCGCCCACCCGGGGTATTGGTCATCGTCACCACGGCATCGGCATGGGTGTGATCCACATATTTGTAGGGCAATGTGGCATGGAGAATCGTCTCCACCGAGGGCGAAGGGGCGCTGGCTAAGGTCATCTGGGTCTTGAGTTCGTTGACCATCTGGGGGTCAGAGAGCTGCTCCAGTTGTGCCAGCTTGAGCAGGTGGGCCATACGCACGGGAGCAAAACCGGGCGCTTCAATCGTCGCCAAATCCCAGCCGCTGCCTTTGACATAAAGAATCTCCTCTGTTTCCCCCACCAGGTTGGTTTCTGTGACCTTAACGGAGGTGTTGCCGCCCCCATGGAGCACCAGCGAAGGGTCACGCCCCAGTAGACGCGAGGTATAAACTCGCAGCTCTAAATCAGTGGTGTATTGTGCGGCTTCCTGGGCATTCCAAAGGCTTTGCATGGTGGTTGGGGGGGCGACGATTCGGCATTTAGTGTATCAGACGGCTATTGAGTACCATAGAAACCATGTGATGGATAAAACACCATGATCGCAGCGCCCCCCAAGATTCCCCGCTTAGAAAACGGCGATTGTCTCAACCGCATTGAGTTTGAGCGACGGTATAGCGCCATGCCCCATCTCAAGAAAGCCGAACTGATCGCTGGAATTGTCTATCTGGCCTCACCCCTGAGAATCGACCAACACGGTGAACCCCATGCCCTGATCATCGGTTGGCTCACGGTGTATCTGGCTTATCAAGACAACCTCCAGCTCGGCGATAACTCGACCGTCCGTCTTGATCCACACAATGAACCCCAACCGGATGCGCTACTCCGCAAACGAACCGGAGGCACATCAATTGTGAGTGCGGATGGTTATGTGGAGGGGCCACCGGAGTTGGTGGTTGAAATTGCGGCCAGTACAGTTTCCATGGATCTCCATCAAAAATTAGAAATGTATCGCCAGAGTGGGGTGCAAGAATATCTGGTTTGGCGCGTTGAGGATGGGGCGATCGATTGGTTTGAGTTAGTAGCGGGTCAATATCAACGCCTAAAACCCAATTCAGCTGGACTGCTATGTTCCAACATTTTTCCTAGGCTCTGCCTCGACACCGCCGCATTGCTCTCGGGTAATTTGGCTCAGGTTCTAGCGGTGTTACAACCCGCAAAATAATTGAACCTAGTTGTGTTCAAAAATAGGTCGCTTTTACATTGATTGGGGTACTGGATTGGAAGACTCAATCTTGCCGAAAGAAAGTTGGAGCTTATTTTTCCCTTAATAAAGTAAAATGGATTTATCTTTATATAAGAGTAGCGAACTTGTATACTTATTGTAGTTTCTTTTGAGTTAATAGGATAAACTTTGATAGGTATATAAAATAATATTTCCTGATTGTTCACAAGAGAAAAATCAGGTATTTTTATATATCAAGCAATCTGTTTTTTGGAGCTTTGTATGGATATCAATAAACTTGCATGGGAATTATATTTGGATCTACGAAGTGAAATAAAAGATGCTCAATATCAAAGAGTTGAATTGATTAAATCGAAAATGACCTTTGCTGCCTTTTTTGTTACTGCAATTGGCACATTGGTCGCCGCACTCAATAACAACTCAAGTATTCCTGTTGAGATTTTCTATGTCCCCGTTTTCATTGTCACTATCTTCGACCTTCTAATACATAATTGCAATCGCAAAATCTATCAGATCGCTCAATACATGAGAGACTTAGAATGCTGTATTCTCTCCAATACTGAGCATCACCCTAAATTTAAATTTTGGGAATGTTACAGTCGTGAAATGAGAAAGAAGCATGATGATAGAATACACGAAGAAGTCTTTCATGGTTTTCTGAAACCGCATGATTACAGCCCAAAAGGCTGGTTAAAAAAAGTAAATTATCCAGTAGCTATCCTCGTAATTCTTAGATCTCCTGCTCGGATCGGCCAAATTGGTTCCACGATTGTAGTGTTAGTACCCACTATTTGTATTTTGATCGCAGCCATTGAAAATCGAATAAAAGATATCCCCGATATCAATGGATTTAATATCTTCTTCTCTGCCCCAATACAGATATTTATACTTGCAGTATTGCTTATCTTGACAATTGGAAATATTTGGGATTTCATGTATCAGTATAAACGAGCAAGACTTCAAAATAAGGTGATCTTTGAAGAACTAAAAACCCATCAAGATGAGGTGGGGTTTTTGGATTCAGATCTAGGCGTTAATCTTCAAGAGTAAAGTTCTGCTGGACTCAGCACAGCAGAGGTAAAAAGTTTGAGAACAACACCAGATATCATTGAGTATCTCATGCTCATCCTAAGTCTAGAACAAGCACTGACAGGATAAAAGAGAAGACTGGTGTGACTCAGTGGTGGATCGTTTCTGCTCAAACAATACATTGAATCCTTTGGCATAATGGGTTAAGACCAGCCCTCTGAGTCACACCATGACGATTTCGCCCCCCCAACCGATGACCCTGGCTGCTTTTCTACAAGCACCTTACATCGAAGATTCACCCGCTTGGGAATATCTCAATGGTCGTCCAATCCAAAAGCCTATGCCCCAAGGCCAACATTCAACGCTTCAAAGTGAACTGGTGAGCGCCATTAATCAGGTGGGCAAACGGAGTAAGGTCGCCTATGCTTTTCCAGAGCGGCGTTGCACCTTCACCACGAAAGGCTCGATTGTGCCAGACATTGCCGTGATCCGCTGGGCAAGCATTCCCCGCACCGAGACAGGTGAAGTGGCCAATCTCTTTGAGCGCTCGCCAGACTGGACGATTGAAATCCTCTCCCCTGCCCAATCGCCCAATCGAGTTGCGGCGAAAATCATGGCTTGTCTTCAGCATGGTTGTGAATTGGGTTGGTTGATTGATCCGGGCGATCGCTCCGTAATGGTATTCCGTCCCAAGCAAGAGCCCGCCTTTTATCGAGATGACCAGACTTTACCCGTGTTGAACGGACTTGATTTGTTTTTGACTACCGATAAGCTTTTTAGTTGGTTAATGTTAGAGCTTTAATTCACAGTTGAACCACTGACCAATTATTCATCGCCTCAAGCTGCAGAGCCAATCGAATTAACGTTGCCTCAGCCGTGGGCTTGCCGCATAATTGAATCCCGATCGGTAAACCGTTGGCATCTTGGCGGGCGGGAAGGGCGATATTCATAGACATTCCTCTGCACAGACCGTGTGATAACTTTTGGCATATTTCCGCTAAAGTCAAGGCTCCGTAATGTTTTGACTGTGCAAAAACCTTAAGACTCTTAATCTGTTTTGGGTAAAGTGCCAATGCCCAACCGCACGCCTTCAATCGTGCGTAAGATATCCATCACCTCAATCACTTGACCATGATACGCTCGCTCATCCGCTTGGATGGTAACGATCGCCTCCTCACCAGATTCTAGTTGATCGGTAATCTCCGTATCCAGGTTATCCACCTCAATGGCTTCTTTATCGAGTGAAACCTCACCCTCTGCATCGATGGTGACGATGAAATCGGGTTGAGGCTTTTGCTCTGAGGTCTCCGCACTCGGTAAATCAACCGGTAGCTCTTCCGCACGGGTAAGGAACAACGTCGAGAGAATAAAAAAGGTCAAAATGGCAAAGATTACGTCAATCATGGGGATGATATTGATCTCATCAAACGAATCTTCTGGCTCGTTATCCCACACTCGCATGTTCCGACTCCTCCTGACTCTCAACAACAGCTTCTTGGTTAACAGACTCTTGGCTAACAGTTTCTTGATGTTCAATGCTCAACGATTCAGAACTTTGACTTGCTCGATAATTCCATTCATAGAGGATTTCTAACTGACCACCATATTCTTGAATCAAAGACACCTGCCGACGGTAGAAGCTACGGAAAACGTTTGCTAACATCAGGGTAATAATTGCAACCGTGAGCCCTGAAGCGGTTGAAACCAATGCTTCACTGATCCCACCCGTGACAACCTCTGCATTCTCACTGACTTCCCCAATTTGAATCGCCGAGAAGGAGCGAATTAAGCCCAGAATCGTACCCAGGAGTCCAAGTAGTGGAGAGACAGCAATAATGGTTTGGAAGGCAACGTTAAAACGTCTGAGTAAGGGTATTTCGGCTTGAGTCGCACTTTCCAGAGCCAGTCGAAACTGATTCGGCGATGCACCGTCTAGCTCTAACGCTTCCAGAAAAATGCGGGCGATCGGCAGCTTAACCTCTTTCTTCAAGAGGTCGAAAACATCACTGGGTGTATCTCGATAAATACTCAAAACCCCTTTGACAATCCGTTGCTGGCGACGGTTGACTTGTAGCCAAAAAACCAAACGTTCTATACTCAGAGCAAGGGTGGTGACTGAAAAGAGTAGCAAGGGCCACATCACAAAGCCGCCAGAGGCAAAAATTTCTACAATTGGCATATTTCTTTAAGTATCCTTAGTTAACCTGAGTAGAGAAATTCCAAAAATCACTCTTGGAAGTTTGACGATTTGACCTTTATCGAGAAAGGAATCAAACACCAAGAGTCGCTTATACCCCATCCAGGCGATGCCCCTCTACTCCCCTGCGGGCACAGGAGCCGGGGCGGGCGCAGGAGCCGGAGCTGCCGGAGCTGGGGCGGGTCTCGGGGCGGGCGCAGGAGCCGGAGCTGGCCTCGGAGCGGGTGCCGGAGCCGGGGCGGGTGCTGGCTTCGGAGCGGGTGCCGGAGCCGGAGCTGCCGGAGCCGGGGCTGGGGCCGGAGCGGGCGCTGGCTGCGGAGCGGGTGCAGGTGATGCCGGGGCTGGAGCCGGAGGAGTCGATGTTGTCGGAGACGGTTGGGGCGAGCCACTATCACCGCTGCCCGAGGAAGCAGGTGGATTGGTTCCTTCACCAGCATTGTTGCTCCCTGCAGGCTCTGGCGACGCTTCTGACCCTGAACCTTGTTCAGGAGTTGTCGCTGCCGGAGAACCCTCTCCTTCTGAGGCAGAACTCTCCCCTTCTGAGGTCGATGCCGCAGAACCTGCTCCGTTGGGCTGAGCATTGTCTGTGGAACCCCCATCGGAGGAATCCGCATTGGTTGAAGCTGCTTCAGAGTTGGATGAGCCTGAGCTAGACGAGTTCGAATCCGATGAGCCAGAATTGGCCGTTGAGCCACTGTTTGTGGCAGGGGTGCTGCGGTTAGGCACGGTTGTCGAGCGCCGCTCTCCCCGATCTTGGGCGGCTTGATGGCGATCAGAACCCCGAATGTTGAACTCAATGGTAATGGGCACTTCGCCGCTACGCCCATCCGTGTCTAATTGATAGTTTTCAGCGGCTTCTAGAGCAGCACGGTCGAGTTCTGCGTTACCGCTAGACTCCGCTAGCCGAGCCCCTGTGACTTGGCCATCACTGTCATATTCCAGAATGATGCGGGGTGAACCTTCTACACCTTCTCCGACCAAGTCGTCTGAATAACTGGGCTTTGGACATTTACGACAGCTTATTTCGCGCGGACTATTATCTTCAGGCTCGGGTTCAGGCTCGGGTTCAGGCTCGGGCTCAGGCTCGGGCTCTCCACCACCACCATCATCTCCACCACCACCATCATCTCCACCACCACCATCATCTCCACCACCGCCATCATCTTCACCACCGCCATCGTCCTCCCCGCCCTGCTTACCAATGTCTTCGCCACAGTCAACGGCTCGATTATCATCTTCACGGGTTGAATCAGAGGGACATTCATTATTGTCGTCACTCTTTTCTGTCTCCCTATCTTTGTCTGCTTCCTCTGCCTCCGTATCCACCTCATTCTGAGGCGGCTCGAATGATTCAACCGCAGGTGGGGGTGGGGGTGCTGCAGATGCTGAGGCGGCCTCCTCCTCCGGAGGGGGAATCTCCTCCGGTTCAGGCGGCTCTTCTTCTGGTTCTGCGGTCACTAGCAACTCAATACTCTCTGGCAGATTGCGATCGCCCATCAAATAATCTGGAAGCAGGTAGGCAACGGGACTCAGCGCCGCATGGGTTCCCAGAGCGCCAATAATTCCTAAACAGACCCAACGGGTGCTCAAAGTATCCTGCTTGGCTTGGTATTCAGCACAAGTTTTAGAAAGACTCATCTGCTCTTGATCCGCTCGTATCTAAAAGTGAAAGTAAACATTAAAAACGGTGGACGTTACCCATTGCATTGCTGATGCTGCAGCGACCGAAAGTTATTATTATCAGAGATGCCCTGTAGCTTACCGAAAAGAGCCGTAACATTCGTTAGGATTATGTGCTCCAAACGGATCTTTTTGTGCTCCAAACGGATACCCGATTGATAAACAGAACAAATGAACTATACTGAGGTGTCGCTTATTGACGCCTACTCTTAAAGCACCCTTGACTCTAAAATCCACTTAATGACCTAGGTCTTAAGTGGCAATTTGACTATGAGCGAGCCGCTCTGAAGGCTTAAAAATCGGGATCAAAATGATATTGAGATGATGTGATCAAAGCAGGAGGCGATCGCGGCGATTGGCCAACCGCATTCGATAGTCAAACTCGTCTCGTATGGGTTGATGCTATTGCCTGAGCAAAGGGGGCGTATTAACAACGAGAGTAGAGCACAATTGAGAGCAATCTTAGTGGGGTTACCCTGGTAGATTCCCTCAATCTTACTGATAAATGATTTCAATAGCAACCCAAGGGCGCACCATCCCCCTAAACGACTGCTGTTGCCAGAATACCAATGAAGAGGGGAGGGTTTGCAGCAACCCTCCCAGTTATGAAACACCCTAGAACTCGATCGCAAAGGAACCAATCATCGTAAAGCCCGCACCCGGTTGGGTATTTAACCGCGACTGGGTACCCTCAATGTGTTCTACATCAAAGATATTGCGGAAATTAAGCCCGACGCGCCAATTATCCCGAGAATAGCCGATCGCCGCATTGGTGAGAAAATAGTCATCTAACGTAAAGGTGTTGTCAGTATCCCCCTGGCGCTCACTAACCGCATTAAAGCCCACACCCAGGCTTAACCCTTCGAGATCACCACTCTGGACTTCATAGGTTGTCCAGAAGTTGATGTTCGTATCCGGAACCCCCCGCAAACGATTCCCCACAGTAATGTCGTTATCCTCAGTGGTGCGAGCATTGATATAGGCAAAGTTGGCAATAATATTCCAACCCGGCATCACTTCGCCAATCAGGTCAAATTCAATCCCCTCACTTTTTTGTTCGCCAATGGCAATATCAAAGACGCTATTGTCTGGGTCAGTCGTCTCAATATTCCGTTTAGTAATATTAAAGTAAGCAAGGTTTGCGATGAGCTTATCATCGAGTAGTTCAGCTCGAATCCCGACTTCAAACTGCTCCCCCCGTTCTGGTTCTAGCGATTCACCCGACGACGTTGTGCCAGAATTGGGTGAAAAAGATTGGCTATAGCTAGAATAAAGGGAGATGTCTTCAACGGGTTGATAGACCACACCCAAGCGAGGTGAAAAGGCATCATCCTCTTGCTTGGTTGTGCCGGCTGTAAAGAACAAGGTTTGTCGATTAGTCGTGCTTTGATTCACACGATCATAGCGTCCGCCGATCAGCAGTTTGAGATTATCTTGAATCGTAATCTGATCTTGCAGATAAAAACCAATCCGATCAACATAGGTGTCACTATCACTAATCGTCGTCATCGTACTGCGATCGGGACGGGTGAATCGACCATATTCGGGGTTAAATACATTGATCTGATTGCGGTTGTCGGTGCCGAAGAAGGCGGGCGTTGTGTCTACATCAAGGAGGGCAATATTACCCACGGCGCGGCGATGGGTAAAGTCCACCCCGGCCAAGACTTTATGCTCGATCTCGCCCGTGGTAAATTCACCAACGATGTTGTTTTGTAACGTGTAGGTTTGACTGGGCGAATTCAAATAAACCCAATCCCGGAACAAGACGCCCGTCTCTTCATCAAATTGGGTTAGTCCGAGTAAACCACCAAAGGCAGACACAACAATAGACGGCGTAGCATAGTCCAGTTCAGTATGAAAATCTGTGTAGGCAAAGCCGTGGCGGAGCTTCAAGTTGTCGTTGAAGCGGTGCTCAATGCTATAGCCCAAACGGGTGCTCTCAATATTGGAACTATCGTTCAGTTCGGTGAGGACGCGATCGTAGGGAATATCGGCCACGCTAGTGCCAACTGCCACAATGCCAAAATCCGCCGGACGCTCTTCTTTGAGGTATTCAATAAAGAAGTCAATATCGGTATCCTCACCCGCAGCGAGGCTGAAGGTCGGCGCAACAAAGGTACGCTCGACCTCAAGATTATAGTCGCGGAAATAGTCTTCATTGCGGTAGAGGGCGTTCAACCGATAGCCTGCCCGGCCATTTTCAGAAAGAGGTCCAGAAATATCGATTTTGGGTGAAAACAGACTGCGATTGCCCGCCAGCAGTTCAATTTCCACAAAGGGATCAGGCGTTGGTTTTTTACTGACTAAGTTGAGCACTCCACCCGGTTCCACGACACCAAAAAGAATCGAAGCGGGGCCTTTGAGCACCTCAAGCCGCTCAATATTGGAGAGGTCAGGAAAACCCGTAAAATCTCCATTGCCTCCCCCCGTATCGCCAAATGACAAGGGAAAGCCATCTCGTAAAACCGAAGCCCCTTCAAAACCCCTGAGGGTGAAGCGAAATCCCCTTGGGTCAGCTTCGTTAATCACCGCCCCACTCACATTCCGGATCGCCTCATTGAGGCCAATCAACTGTTGATCTTCGAACACCTCTTGAGGAATCACTTGAATCGATTGGGGGGTATCCCGCAGGAGGGTGTCGGTACGGGTCGCTGTTGTGGAATTGGGTACGGCATAATCATCCTCCTCACCCGTGACCAAAATCCGAATCGAGTCATCTCCAGTATTGGCCTGGGCAACCCCAGGCATAACCCCGAGCAATAGACCTGTGTCGTTGGCGCTGATCTCGACCACGGGCACCGCATCACTGCCGGTAATGGTCACTTGCACCCGATCGCCTGGCTGTTCGGTTGCTTGCACCAGGGCAATGCCCTCCGCTGGGGCAAAGTCGCGAAACTGCTCAGCCAAGGTCGCATTGGGAATTTCTAGCACGAGGGCATTCCCTGAAACCGATTGGCTGGGGGGAAACAACACACCGTCGGCGGCCAACACCACCTGCAAACCATTCTCGGTTGGTTCGACTCGAATCTCAGTAATCTGCACGAGTGCCGCGTCAATTTGAGCCCGCCATTCCGTCACCGTGGTTGCGGGGGGTTGAAATTGCGAGGCCTTGAGGGCGATCGCCCTTTGGGAGGCATCCTGCGATCGCGCGGGCGAAGCAACGACGCCCGATGCAGCAAGAACGAGAAGGGGTAGCGTGGGCTTAAAATAGAACATTGACCGAATAGATAGAAAATCTCACACCAATAAATTGCACCAGTCCACTGAACGGCAAGGTCAGGGACTTTTTGCAAAAGAGTTTCAGTAGCTTATCGGAAAGAAACGGTCACTGTGCTCCAGCACTGTGTTCAGGAGGGATTTTTTTGTTTCCCAAGAGGATTTTTACCCGTTCTCCCCTCCCAGAGATTAGCGATGGATTGCAAACTGGGATGGACTTAACGCGGAAAATTGCTCTTAGCTTGGAGCAGTGAGAGCGGGCAGGCACCCATCTACCCTGCAGTTTCTCCTTTTTGCGGTCTAGACAAATCATCCAGATCGGATTCAATCACTGATATTCAATGGGGTTTAAAGATTAGAGTGTAATGCAGAGCTTCAGGAAATACCTCTTGCTGGGGAGTTTATATCTCTCTCAATTCATGCCCGTTTGGTTTCTCCAGCAAGGGTTACCAGTTCTAATGCGCCAGGATGGCTTGTCGTTAGAAGTGATCGGCCTGCTCCCACTGCTGATGCTACCGATCGCCTTTAAATTTCTCTGGGCACCCCTCATTGACCTCTACAGCATCCGGCGTTGGGGTCATTATCGCTTTTGGATTATTCTGTTCCAGTTTTGGGTGATGGGTCTAACGGTCTTTTGCAGTTTCCAAAACCTTGAGCAACAGTTGCCCATCCTCTTGGCGGGGCTAGCATTGATTGCGATTGGCAGCAGCAGTCAAGATATTGCCACCGATGCCCTCGCGCTGAAATTACTCACCCCCGCAGAACGGGGCACAGGCAATGCAGTGCAGGTCATTGGCGGCGCGCTCGGACGTACGATCGGTGGGGGCGGGATGTTGATTTTGCTTAGCCGCTGGGGCTGGCAAGCCAGTTTGTTGACCCTAGCGACCCTGATGCTGCTGGGGTTAATTCCCTTGCTCTTCCATCAGGAAGTGAACGCCTCTCGATCGCACCCCACCCGCTCTGCCCCCCCAAGTAAGAATGGTGGCGCGATCGCCTACCTCAAGATTTTAGCCACAGCTTGGCAACGGCCCGGTGTCAAGCTGTGGTTAATGGTTTTGGCGCTGGCAGCAGCCGGATATAGCGTCTCAGAGACTATGTTTCGTCCCTTGCTGGTGGATATTGGCTTATCCCTCGAAGAAATCGGTTGGTTGCTGGGGGTCGTTGGTATGATGATGACGATCTGGGGTTCGTTGGTAGCGGGAGTGATGATCCCAAAGTTCGGCCGTCAGCGATCGCTGCTCGTCAGCATGGGTTTATCGCTGTTCGGGATGTTTCTAAAGCTCCTCCCCACCTGGGGTTTAACCCAGCCGATGGTGCTCTACCCGATCATCAGTCTTGGCTTCTTTGCAATGGGTCTGCTGCTGACAACCCTCTCTACCATCATGATGGATAAAAGTCGCCCCGACATGGCAGGTACGGACTATACCCTGCAAACATCAGTCATTCCCTTTGTCAGTATTTTTTCCGCCGCACCCAGTGGTTGGCTGGCGAGTTCGATCGGTTATCAAGGGGTGTTTTTAATCGGGATGGGAATTAGCATTGTGGCGATCGGGCTCGCATTTAAAGTCCTGAGGTTGACGGAGATCAACTCTAGTCCTCATAAGGTTATCGATGGGATTTAAAACGAAACATCATGGCAATTACAATTAATATAAAGAATTATCCGTTGGTTGTGGCTCAGGTTGCTGGTGTTTCCACACCAGCAGAAACCCAAGCCTATATCGATCGTTTAGATGATTTGTTAGCCCAAGAGAATCTCTTTGGCATCGTTGTCCATAAAATCGGTTATGAGCCAAAGCTGGACAATGATGAAGACAAGCAAAATGCCAAGGCATCTCATCATTTAGTGATACGTTGGGCCAAAGCGCATAAGCTCAAAATGAAGCAATATTGTGTGGGTATGGCGCTAGTTGATCCGAATATCCCTACCTACAAGCGACCGTTTGCGCCCAAGGCGTTGGGTTTTGTTTTTGGCTGTCCCGGACGTTGGTGTGAGGATCTCACTGCGGCCCAAGACTGGCTTGGACAACAGTTAAATCAGGTTACTCCATAATCAAAAACCTATATCGAGAACCGATGATGTGAATAACCGATAAGGATGGATTGTCATCCTTGGAAGGTGCTACACACCATAACGAATTGATACGAGTATTAAGATAAAAGTTTAGAGCTGTAGTGCCATGGCATAGCTAATTGATGTAGTAGAAAATTTTTGTAAGGGCCATCCCTCCATGGTTGCCCTGGTATGTTGCGTGACGGAGGGTTGATCGGTAAGTGGCCAAGATCGGGGAGGGTTCGGGTTTATTGATGGACTCATCCAAGATTTGTTACTGAGACATTCGTCCAGGGCGGACGGAGCGACTAAAACGATAGAGGAGTAAGCGGAGTCATAACCTATCAGATCGATGACTCGCGATATGTCGTCGCTTAGGCTACATAAAATCTGTTAGCCTATTCTAAATCAATTGCATTCGGAGCCGGGAGAGCGTGGATATTCAAATTGGACGCGGTAAAGCAGCGCGTCGAGCGTATGGGTTTGATGAAATTGCCCTAGTGCCGGGTCAACGCACCCTTGATCCTGAATTGGCCAATACCCGTTTTGCGATCGGCGGTATTGAGCGCCAGATCCCGATTCTTGCCAGCGCCATGGATGGGGTAGTGGATACCCGCATGGCCGTGCTGCTCTCAGAGCTCGGCGCTATGGGAGTCCTCAATTTAGAAGGCATCCAGACCCGCTACGCTGACCCGAATCCGATTTTGGACAAAATTGCCTCGGTGGGCAAAAGCGAATTTGTCACCTTGATGCAATCTCTCTATGCCGAACCGATCCAACCCGAACTGATTCACCAGCGCATTCACGACATTAAGAGCCACAAGGGCATTGCCGCCGTGAGTTTAACTCCCGTAGGTGCAGCCAAATATGGTCAAGTGGTTGCCGAAGCGGGTGCGGATCTCTGTTTGATCCAAGCGACCGTGGTCTCCACCGCCCACCTTTCGCCCGAAGGGTTGATTCCTCTGGATTTAGAGCGGTTCTGCCAAGAAATGCCCATGCCCGTTGCGCTGGGAAACTGCGTCACCTATGAAGTGACCCGGCAACTCCTGCAGGCGGGGGCTGCTGCGGTGCTCGTGGGCATTGGCCCCGGAGCTGCCTGTACCTCTCGTGGTGTTCTCGGGGTTGGCGTTCCCCAAGCCACTGCCGTGGCCGACTGTGCTGCTGCACGGGATGACTTTGCTCAAGAAACGGGGCGATATATTCCTGTAATCGCCGATGGCGGCATTGTGACTGGCGGCGATATCTGCAAATGTATTGCCTGTGGTGCCGACGCGGTGATGATTGGCTCACCGATCGCGCGAGCAGCCGAAGCGCCCGGACGCGGCTTTCATTGGGGCATGGCAACCCCGAGCCCTGTGCTCCCCCGCGGCACACGCATCAATGTCGGCACAACCGGAACCATTAAAGAGATCTTGACCGGCCCGGCCAAGCTCGACGATGGGACGCATAATCTACTCGGTGCGCTCAAGACCAGTATGGGCACGTTAGGCGCGAAAGACATTAAAGAAATGCAGCAAGTGGATGTGGTGATTGCTCCGTCACTGCTCACCGAGGGCAAGGTTTATCAGAAGGCCCAACAGCTAGGCATGGGAAAATAGCATCAACGGCTGGATCTCGGTCGGCCGGATCACCGGAAACGCTAAACTCTGGAGTATATGGTACTGCTCTACACCAGCGGCTTGGGCAAATGCGGTTTTGGTGACATCTAGAGTGCGTCATCAGTTAGAGCCGGAAGCCTTACGGGACAAGCGATAGAGCGCCCGACCCAAAAAACAGGGGAAGGACTGTAAGCGAGTCATCGCAATGGTTTGAGGTTTAACTGATGACAGTCCCTAGCAGCTCAATGGGAATAGCTTGCCATTGTTCAAGGCTTTGCCAATGCACCACAATGATCAGCTCATCGGGTTGGAGGGATTACCAATATTCTTGGCGCAGGAAACCCGATTGTGCGGCGAGGGCGGGCGTCCAAATTTGCGCATCTTGTGTTAAAAATTGCTGGCGACTCTCGATATTGATTCAGAACTGTAACCCTTCAATGATCACACCAATATCTTTATATACAGCAATCCCACCGGGCCAGAACCGAAACTCAAGGAGATAGAGGGGCGCGGTGGGATTAGGTTGATCGAACGACTGCAATGGAAAGAAAAGATAGGAATAGTAAGTCAAAAACGTTACTAATGGTTTACA
>JBCDEB010000168.1:0-15420 GCA_039180005.1 Cyanobacteria bacterium P01_G01_bin.54
TGAAATCTCGTTGTCAAACCCGGTTGTCAGGGGTCCAGCCCCCCGACACCTCCCGCTGAGGGGGAGATTGCCCCCTCAGACTCCGGCAATACCGGAGCCAGTATTGTTGATTCCATTGCGTTTTATGAGTTTTCGTGCTCTTGGCTTAACCGAAACTCAGGTTAATCAAGATAGGGGAGGGCGTTACACTCCCCTATCTCTGTTGTGCCATGGGGATTAAGCTCACCTACTTTGCCCCGCCCCAGCGCGCCCGGTAGGGACGAATATCCAGGTGGATCATATTCGGGTAGCCGCGATAGATGCCCATGCCGCCGGGCCAATCCCGGAGCTTGGCTGACATTTGCACACCATTCATGCCAGAGCGCAGGAGATCCACGGCTTGACCGGTCTTGTGGCGCGAATATTTCGCCCCACCCACCTGCCTGTTCCAGGGGTCAGGACGATACCAACTGGTGACGGTGAGCGGGAAACTCCCCAAGCGCACTCGCACATCTTCCAGGCGAACGGCCAGGGCAATGATATTGTCCACATGGGACTTGAACTTGGGAATCCGCTCCCCGTCGTGCAGCGCCTCACGCCAGGTAAAGTGACCATTGGGAATGATCGGATCGTTGAGGAAGAAGGTGCTGGTGTAACCGGGGAGGTTAAAGGAATCGCCGCGATCGTTCACCTGGGGCGCTTCATCTTCAGGCTCCATGGTCAGGGGTTTGCCTTCCTGCCAAATTTCAACATGGTCGCTGAAAGCGTACCAGGTATTAAAGCCATTGAAGGTATTGTGCAAGAAGGAAACTTTGACATGGTTGCCCTCTTCTGCCCAACTGTGGAGGGGGAAATCCAGATCGCCGGCCACTTCGTACTTGAGATTGGGGTCGGTGATCAGGCTGCTGTCGATCAGTTCTTGTTTGAACACCGTCTCACGCAGGGTCTTAAGGGAGAGGGTTGGCACCGGCTGACCCATCAGCAGTCCCCACACCTGGGGGCCGACGACCGCATCAACCGTTAAACCCTGACGCTGCTGGAAAGTCTTGACCTTCTCGGCGAGGCGCTCATCATAGACGCCATCGATCTGTGCGCCCATCCGATATTCCAGATAGCGCACCGCGAAGCCATCCGCATGGTTGGGGCGCAACACGGGCTGGGACTCAATTTCATCGAGCGCCTGCCAGGTGGTGGAAACGGCATCCCCCTTGGCGCTAATGCCCATAATTTCATGGAAGCGTTCGGTGGCCGATTGCGTCGCTGGCCCGGTTAAGCCATCTTCCACCAAGGCTTTGTCGTTGCTATCGCGCATCTCCAGCTTATTCAAGATCTTCTGGAGCTTGAGCACTTGGCTGTCGGGTTTGGGGGTCGGCTTGCTCGGTTCCGGGCTGCTGCTTCCCCCGCCCGTATCGCCATCGGGGAGACGACCGGCTAATCCCTTGACGATCGCATTCACCATCTCAGTCGTGTTGTAGCGCTTCATGTCCCTTTCCGAGTCGATGAAGCAGCATTCGATCAGAATGGCGGGCATATTGGTGTTACGCAGCACATAGAGGTGGGAGCCATTTTTCACCCGGCGGTTGGTAAAGCCCAACTCGACAATGTTGCTGAGCACGGGGGCAGCGATGCGACGTCCCGCATCACTGGTCGCAAAGACCTCTGTGCCATTGGCGTTGCCGTTAAAGGCATTGAAGTGAATCGAGACATAGACATCGGCATTGTTAGCATTGGCGGTTCTGACCCGTTTGCGCAGGGAGTCCATGACACTGCTGGCGCTGCTGGGGTTACAGTTAATCGCCTCATGGCCCAAGGCCCGCAACTTGTTGATCACTTGCGTACCAATCTCCTTGGTGAGGCGATCTTCGCTACCAAAGCGGGACGATGCTCCTGTGTCGGGCGGGGCGTTATGGCCCATGTCAATGCCAAATTTCATAGACTGCTCCTTGAACTCTGTTTCGGGTTAATGCATTCAGAACCAATGCCATTTTAGAGGTTTAAGGATAGGAACAGTCGTCATCTCGAACGGACTGGGACATGCCGCGCAGAACGGAAAATCCGGGTTTGGTGGGCATTGCTCACCTGACAAGCAGCCGGGTCGCGCTGCTCCAAGTTCGGGACAATCTCAGCAGGTAAGGATTGAGATGTCTGGGGCTGCTCTGGTTTCCCATCCCAACTTCTTCATTGGTATAGCAGCGATCGCCCCCCCGCGTGTGGTTTCCCCCGAGTTTCTTTGCAATCTTCAAACATTGGTGGCTTTATTCTTCCTTAAACGGATCATATTGAGCCAAGAGACGCTCTAGCTTAGCCTCATCAATTCGACTGATCATCCGTTTGGATTCATCGAGATCACGGATGGTTTTTGAGAGACTCACCGTAGAGCCGATCGAGAAGAGCATCCCCATCAGCAGGTAGCCCTTGACCCAATTGTCTTGACCCGGCATGTAGAGAATGCCGATCAACGTGGCCGTCACGGAGAGGGCAAAGGAGAGCCAGGTTTGGGCAATCCAAGCGTTGGTATGGCTGTGGGGAACGGCGTAGGTTTTCTGGGCCATGGTTTAAGAATCTCAACTCGATGTCTTGATCCTAAAAACGGTTAGATTTGGGCTTCGCTAAGGCTGTGCCAGTTTACCTAAACTGCCTAGGGGCTGTTGTTAGTTAGATCGCAAACGCTTACTATGGCTAGCTTGCAGCCCCTTTCTCTGTTGTTTGGGTCGGGCGCTCTATCGCTTGTCCCGTCAAGCTTTTGATGTTAGCTAACGACACGCCCTAAAGGGGCTGGGCCAATTGACTGAATTGTTCAAGCGAGAGGAGCTGAATGCGCTCGCCCGTCTTCACCTGAGCGCGCAGGGTGGCGGTGTTATAGCCCCAATCCGCCAAATAGAGGTGCACAGCAGCCAGTTCCGGAATTGGCAGCACTTGCTCCAGGGCGGGCAGCCGATCTTCGACGAAGGTGAGGGCCGCCGTGGGGAAGCGATCGCGCAACTGCCCCAGGGTGACATATTTGGGTTGACGGCTTTCTTTGCCCAGAATCTGCGATCGCGGCAACTCGACCCCCGCTTGCTGCAAGAGTTGGGCAATGAAGCGCCCCTCTTTGGTGCTGATGATCCAAATATCAACGTCCGGTTGTGCCAGCCAGCGTTGCAATTGCTCGACCACGCCGGGATAGAAGCAGTGTAATGCCAGCCAAGTGCGGAGTTCTTCAGTGATGGCGCGATCGCGCACACCATCCACGGTTTGAGCAAATTGTGACTGGGTCAATTGAGTTTGGCGCAAAATCTCGTCCCGAATCGGTGGCCAGCTCGCCAGAATCTCAGTGCGTCCCTGGCCCAGCACCAGAGCCCTTAGCATCACTGGCATTTCCCAACCGCTCTCGATAATCGGTCGCGCCGCATAAAATCCATCCCGGTACGGCTCAAGCGCAACGTCACTACTGTCTGTCCAGAGTTCACCGTAAGCCCGGCAGGTGGTTTGGAAATATTCCGCCAACCCGTCACAGATCACGCCATCAAAATCGAGTGCTAGTAACTGTTGGGTCATACTTTACCTAGGATTGAGCTACAGGTCTTCATCTAATAGCCAAATTCCAGAGGCAATCTTGAGTTGACTAATCGGCAAGGCCATACCCTGCTGAAGCCCCAGAGAGAGAATGGCGATCGTCTCCACCAGTTTGGGGTCGTAGCGGTTGCCCGCCTGAGCCTGACAATCCGCTAGGGCTTGACCCAGGGGGTTGGCATGGTCTTGAGTTTGGTATTGGTGGACTTGGTTTTGAAAGTCAATGACCAGAGCCAAAATACGGGATTCTAACGGAATCGCATCATAGGCCAGCCCCTCCGGCTGGCCACTGCCGTCCCACCATTCGTGCCGATGCACAATCAGGTTAGTAATCGCCTGGAGTTGGGGCATCACCCGCAGGACTTTGGCATTGGGCAGTAGGCCTTTGTTGGTCAAGATCTCCTGCTGGGTGGGGGATGGGGACGAGCTGGCGGTGTGAGTAGAACCCAACGGTCCAAGACGATAAAGCAAGCTGGCCAGCCGGAGTCGCTTCACTTGCCAAGCGGGTAAATCCAAAATTTGTCCCATCGCTTCAGCCAGGGTGGCGATTTCGGCAGCGGCGTTGGGGTTTTGGGTGTCGGCGCGGTCAATCAGTTGCGCCATCCGCAGCAGCGCTTGCATTTCATTGGAGAGCAGATTGTCGGCCAAAAAGTCCAAGAGCGGAATTGGCTGTGCGTGGAGGCTCTGGAGCGATTGAATCACCTGAGTCACGACCGCATTGAGGTCGTCACGAGGATGTTGGCCGGTTTGCTCCAGACAGGTCGCAAGCTGTTGGTCGAGTTGTTGAGCCAGGGGGGCATCATAGGACTGGACATGGGCGATCGCCAACGCCATCATCTCCGTCACCAGTTCCGGCTCAAAGGTCCAAAAACCATAGAACTTGCGCTCTAGATCATCCTGGGGCAGTCCTGCCGTGCCATAATCGGCCGCCGAGAGTTCTTGGCAGAGCACCATCGCGCTATAGGTGGGCGAGAGAATAATCAAATGCCATTCCTGTGCCACCGGGTCATCGGGCTGGAGCGCCACCAGCGAGACATTCTCCCGCCCGGAGGTGGCATGCTCAGCAAAGCCGCCATCGGCGGTCGCCAAAATTGCAATATGGTGGGTTTTCGTCGCCAGTTCACCATAGCGATCGGCCTCCTGAAGATACCATTTGCCCTGCTGAAAAGCCGCTAGGAGCAAGGGGGGCTGCTCCGCTTGCAGAACAAAGTCTTCCAAGGCATGACAGAGGGCAACCAGGGTATTTTTGTAGTAGACTCCCAAGTTGATCGGCTCAGAACCGGTATTGTGCCGTTCGACCAACTGCTGGAGAAGAGAACCAGAGAGCATAATGCAAGGAACTGAGGGACGTGAAGATGAAACGGCTCCACCCAGAGCGCGTCATCTAATATAACAATCGCAGACGCTTTGAAGGACAAGCGATAACGCGCCCGACCAGGGCAAAACCAGCTTATGGGCTGCACGCATTGCTGTGACAAGACTTTAGCATCTAAGTGATGGTAGCCTCTAGTCTCGGTAGCCCGCTTGCCCGATTTAATGGATGAGAGTCCATCTATAACCATGTCGATCCGATGTGGGAGCGCTGAAAGCCATAATCCACTGCAACGGTTTTACTGCCGATGGGCATTGATGCGTAACGCAACACCTGACAAATTTTGCGGGACAGGGAGAATCATTCTACCCAAACCCCCAGAGAAAGCATATAAAATACCGGGTAGAAGGGGAGACGTTTGCTCTATGGCAAGGATAGAATCGGGTATTCACGCATCTCAGTTCAGCAAAGTGACCAAGATCACGTTAGCGGTTTCAGGGTCTATCCCGAAAATTGTCCCAACCAAAGGAATATTGAACGAAGTTTATCTGGGTTAATGTCGATGTTTGCTCTAGAAGGTTATCAAGACGTTGAGTCAATCTATACGGGTGCGCGTACGCTGGTTCATCGTGCCGTCCGGCTGCAAGATGAGCAACCGGTGATTGTGAAAGTCTTGCGCAATCCTCACCCTCATTTCAATGAGCTGGTGCAGTTTCGTAACCAGTACGTCATTACACGACACCTTGAGCATCCCCATATTCTTCGCCCCCTGGCGCTAGAGCGGTATGGCAATGGCTACGCCCTGGTGATGCCGGATCGCGGTGCGATCTCTCTACCCGACTATTGGCAAACGTCTCAGCCCAGCTTGCCGGAATTTCTCGCGATTGGCATTCAACTCGCAGATGCGCTGCACTATTTGCGTCAACAACGCATTATCCATAAGGACATCAAACCGGCCAATATTCTGATCCACCCCGACACTGGCGAGATCGAGGTCATTGACTTTAGCATCGCCTCGCTACTGCCCAAAGAGCAACAGCAGTTTGTCAACCCCAACCAGCTCGAAGGAACCCTCGCCTATATTTCACCAGAACAAACGGGTCGGATGAACCGAGGGATCGACTATCGCACGGATTTTTACTCCCTTGGCATCACCTTCTACGAGCTGCTCACGGGTGAGCTGCCCTTCGATTCTGATGATCCGATGGATCTCTTGCACTCTCATATTGCGAAAGCTCCCCCGCCGCCCCATGAGCAAGCCCCGATGCCAAAAGTCCTCTCAGCCTTAATACTGAAGTTGATGGCGAAAAATGTTGAAGAGCGCTATCAGAGTGCTTTGGGGCTCAGATATGACCTAGAGCGATGTCTCAAAGCGGTGGAAGCAACCGATGAGATTCCCGCGTTTCCGTTGGGCGATCGGGATGTGTGCGATCGCTTCATCATTCCCGAGCGGCTCTACGGTCGGGAAACCGAAGTGCAGTCGTTGCTGAAAGCCTTTGATCGCGTCGCGATGGGCGACAACGAGCTGATGTTGGTGGCTGGTTTTTCCGGGATTGGTAAAACCGCTGTTGTCAATGAAGTCCACAAGCCGATTGTGGCCAAACGAGGTTACTTTATCAAAGGCAAATTCGATCAGTTCAACCGTAATATTCCCTTTTCCGCCTTTGTCCAAGCCTTTCGTGAGCTGATCGGCCAACTGCTCGGCGAATCCGAGCGCGAGCTGACCCGGTGGCGTGAAAAAATCGGCGCTGCGCTGGGGGAGAATGGCCAGGTACTTGTGGATGTGATTCCTGAGCTTGAGCAGATCATTGGGACTCAGCCTCCGGTGCCTGAACTCTCTGGGAATGCGGCTCAGAACCGCTTTAATCTACTGTTTCAGAAGTTTATTGATGTCTTCACCAATGTAGAGCATCCGCTGGTCATGTTCCTGGATGACTTGCAATGGGCGGACTCGGCCTCCTTAAACCTATTGAAGGTTTTGCTCAAAGACCGTGATGTTGGCTTTCTCCTACTCTTGGGGGCTTACCGAGACAATGAAGTCTCTCCCAACCACCCTTTGATGTTGACGCTAGCTGAGCTAGAGAAAAAGCAAGCCGCCATCTCAACCCTCACGTTGGGTCCTTTGCAGTCGGCGCAGATTAATCAGCTGGTTGCCGCGACCCTCGGCTGTGAGCCCAGCCTCGCCGAACCCTTGACCAATTTGGTCTATCAGAAAACCAAAGGGAATCCTTTTTTCACCACGCAGTTTCTCAAGGGGTTACACGAAGATGCCCTGATTGCCTTCAATCCGGATGTTGGCTATTGGGAATGTGATCTCATCAAAGTGCAAGATGCGGCATTGACGGACGATGTGGTTGAGTTTATGGTCGGACGTCTGCGCAAGCTGCCCATGGTGACGCAGAATGTGCTCAAGTTAGCCGCTTGTATCGGCAACCGCTTTGAGCTTGAGACCCTCGCCATTGTTTGCGATCGCCCCCGTGACGAAGTCGCCAGCGATCTCTGGTTATCCCTGCAAGCCGGCTCAGTGGTGCCAGAGAGCGAAACCTATCGATTTTTTCAAGGCGGTGCTCAGGAGGACGATCACGTCAAAGATGTGCTCATCAGCTATCGCTTCTTGCACGATCGTGTCCAGCAAGCCGCCTACTCCCTGATCGAAGACACGCAGAAACAAGCCACTCACCTTAAAATTGGTCAGCTACTCCTCCAAAGCAGTGATGACCTAGAGGGTGAAGACAACATCTTCAATATCGTCAACCATCTCAACTTTGGCGGCGATCTTGCCATTCAAACCGGCCAACTCAGCCGCAGTGAACTCGCCCGGCTCAACCTCCAGGCTGCCCGCAAAGCCAAACATTCAACCGCCTACAGTGCAGCGATCGGCTATACCAATGTGGGTCTAGACCTATTGGCAGAAGAGAGCTGGGAGGGCAGTGAAGCAGAGTACCAACTCACCCTCGATCTCCACAACGAAGCCGTCGAAGCCCAGCACCTCTGTACCCACTTTGAGAAAGCCGAAGAACTCGCCCAAATCGTCCTCCAAAAAGCCCATACTCTACTCGACAAGGTTAAAGTCTACACCCTGCAAATTGAAGCCCTAATTGCCCGCAATCAGCTCCGGGAAGCCGTTGATAAAGCCTTAAACGTCTGTGAAGCCCTCGGCTATCCCCTCTCCCTCAACGCCGAAGGCCTGAAAACCATCAAGCCCCTGCCCGCTCTTGAAGAGCTCGACCAATTCTCCGAAATGGTCGATCTAGCGCAATTCGCAACGATGCGACTGCTCGTCCTGACCACGGGCCCCGCCTATATGTCGGGGCATGAAGCGCTGCCCCACATCACCCTCAAGATGGTCAACCTGAGTCTGGAATATGGTCATTCCTCCCTGGCTAGCTATGCCTACGGCATGTATGGTTTGGTGCTCTGTTCAACACCCGAGCATATTGAAAGCGGCTACCACGCCTCCCGCCTTTCCCGTCAACTCCTAGAAGACTATGACGCCAAGGAATTGACCAGTAAGATTTCCACATTGATCAATATCTGTCGGCACTTGAAGGAGCCCGCTCGCAATAGCGTCAATGGCAAAGTTTTAGACCTGACCATTGGCATTGACCGGGGGCTTGAATTTGGTGACATTGTCTATGCTGGCTATTGTGCCCTCTGGTTTGGGATTCAAGTGGTGTTTGTGGGGGAACCCCTCGCTGATATGGAAACCAAACTGGTTGCCTATGCCGCTTTGATGCGGAAATACAAACTGGACTACAGCTATACCCCGGTCGAGATCTGTCGGCAGTTAACCTTAAATCTACAGGGACAGGTTGACAATGTCTTGGTCTTGACCGGGGAGAGTTATGACGAAGCCCAGCTTGAGACCCTGAAAACCACCAATACCATGGTGTATTTCTTTGCTTGCCTGGCGAAGTTGGCCTTGCATTACATCCTGCGCGACTACGAAACAGCCATTTACTATGCCGATGAGGCAATAGCCTATGAAGCGGCAGCCCCGGCCAGTGTGCCCCTGACCCATTATCGATTTTATGAAACGCTAACCCGGCTAGCAGTTTATTCGCCCGATGCCCCCCTCGCTGAGCAAGCCGCCTGTTTCGAGCGGGTGATCACGAACTTAGAGACCATGGCGATCTGGGCCCAGACGGCACCGATGAACTACCAACACAAATATAATCTAATGCTGGCCCAAACCATGGCTTGCCTCGCCCAACACGAGGGGGCTCCGGAGTTGTATGAGCAAAGCCGAGTGATTGCTTGGGCTAAAGAGCGGGGCTATGCACCCGAGACGGGAACAACACCTGAGTCTGAGGCCGATCGCCTCCAACAGCAATATGAGGGGGTTCGGACTTGGGCTGCCAGCAACGGTCACAGCCCCCGCCAAAGTCACCCTAAAACTGCCGCAGAGTATCATCTGGCAGCCCTGACCCATTACGAACAGACGATTATGGGGGCGAATCACCATGGTTTTATTCAGGATGAGGCTTTGGCAAATGAACTCGCAGCCCAGTTTTATCTGGCGATTGGCAAGGAGAAGGCTGCGCTAGGCTATATGCAAGATGCTTACTATTGTTACTCTCGTTGGGGTGCCAAAGCCAAAACCGATGACCTGGAAATTTGCTACCCCCAACTCCTTGAACCGATTCTGCAGCAGACGCTCAGTCATTCTTTTTCGGTTTTAGAAACCGTCTCGACCCTGGCGGTTACGGACACACGCGTCAGCACCCATGCGGCCAGCCAAGTGACTCGCTCCTCCAGCAGCACCACTATCAATGCCAGTTTGGACTTTGCGACCATTCTGCGGGCGGCGCAAGTGCTCACGAGTACCATTGAGCTGGATCTGTTGATTGACAAGCTCACCCAAATTATTTTGCAAAATTCCGGGGGCGATCGCGGCGTTTTGGTACTGCCAGATGAGGAGGGACATTGGTCGGTCAAGGCGATCGCCACCCCGGATGGCACCCAGATCTGCCGCGATTCCCTCGAGGAGAGTATGGAAACGCTGCCCGTTAAGCTGATCCAATACGCCAAAAACACCCGTAAGACGGTGCTCATCAATGACGCCTATTTTGATGGTCCGATTGTCAGTGACTATGTGCTCAAGCATCAACCCCGGAGCGGATTTTGCTTGCCGCTGCTCAATCAGGGTCAACTGATGGGGGTGCTCTATTTAGAGAATCGTTTGGTCAGTGGTGTGTTCACACATGATCGGCAAACCGTAATTAACTTTTTGAGTAGTCAGGCTGCGATCGCCCTACAGAATGCCCAGCTCTATGGTCAGGTGCAACAAACGCTCCAGGACTTACAACAGACCCAACTCCAACTGGTGCAAAATGAAAAAATGTCAGCCCTCGGCAACTTGGTTGCCGGGGTCGCTCATGAGATCAATAATCCCACGGGCTTTTTGCGTGGCAACATCCAACCGGCCAAGGACTATGTCCAAGACCTGTTTAGCTTTGTGGATTTTCTCTTGGACAAGCTTCCCACCAATGATCCAGAGCTCCAAGACGAGATGGAAGAGATGGATTTGGACTTTATTCGGGAAGACTTACCCAAGATTCTCAACTCCATGACCCTCGGGGTGGATCGCATCCGCAATATCAGCAATAGTCTACGCGTTTTCTCTCGCAAAGACCAAGACTATAAAACCGCATTCAGTTTGCATGAGGGCATCGAGAGCACCCTCTTGATTCTCAAGCACCGTACCAAAGCGAATGAACAGCGCCCCCAAATCCAAATCCTCAAAGACTATGGTGAACTGCCCGAGGTGCAATGTTTTCCCGGACAACTCAATCAAGTCTTTATGAACTTACTCGCGAATGCCGTTGATGCCTTTGATGAAGCCAACCAGGGTCGAAGTTTTGCCGAGATTGAAGCCGACCCCAACTGCATTACGATTCGCACGCGTCCCCTGACTGGGCAGCAGGTGCAAATCCAGATTCAAGACAATGGCTGTGGCATGAGCCCCAAGACCAAAGAGCGGATTTTTGAGCAGGGCTTTACCACGAAGGGTGTGGGCAAGGGCACCGGGCTAGGGATGGCGATCGCCCATCAGATTGTGACGGGAAAACACCAGGGCACCATTGACTGCACCTCGGAACTCGGTCAAGGCACCACGTTTACGATTACGCTGCCGCTGCAGTAACTTCGAGGGTTCAGAGGTCAGGGTTCAGGGTTCAGAGTTTGTATAACGGGCATTCTGTAAAGTCTGAGTAGATCGCTTATTTCCGTTGCGCTCCCTTAATCCGCTCACCTAGATGTTAAGCCCTGTGGCAAATTCCGTTGCACTGCTAGAAACCCATGCTATAGTGCTACCGAAATTGAGCGATCGCAAGCGATCCAAACCGTATTGGGGACAATCCTTATGGCAGTCAGTGACGAGTTTCGTAAATATCTCCAAGAGGGCAAAATTGTCGATGCCTTGACCCTCGCCCTCGGCGAAGCCATTGAACTGGAGATTACCACCTGGGTTTCCACGGGGGATGGCACCACACCGACGATGGGGGGCATTAGCCAACCTGCTCCGGGCTCTCGGATGAAGACCCGCATCAACCTGGTCGATGGTGACATTGACAACGAAATTGGCGCGCAATTTGTCAGCAGCGGTCCCTACAGTGAGCTCCGGGACTTTCATCTGCAACAAGTCCAGGATGGCCAAGACATTATTAAGCACAACCTCGAGAGTCTCCAGCAGATGTTTGTGCTGCTGGCGCGAACCTTGGATCGTCTGCCCAAGACCGCGAATAGCCGGACGACGCCCGTTCTCCCTTCTCAACAGCCGCCCTTGCCCTAGTGCAGGATGGTAGAAATAAGCCACAGGCTTAAAATCCATCGGCTTACAATTCATAGAATACCTGCCATGCAAGCACGCTGAACTTTAAACGCTGCCTTGCGGTATGGGTTGAGTCGGCTTCCTCCTATCGCTTGCTGGCCTTAAGGTCGTCAAGATGCCTGATGACAACAGCGGTGTACCGCTCTTGAGCTTATGCCCCCCAGTGACACTTTTCGCGATCGCCTCCGAGCTGGACAGTTGCAAGACGCTTTTCTCCTCGCCATGGGTCAAGCAGTTGAGCTGAATGTGACGACTTGGGTCGCCGCCCAAGCAGATATTGCTGCTGCAACCCAGGGGCATCGCCTCCAGACCCATATCGACTTAGTACAAGGCGATATTGAAAATGAAATCGGCGAGCGGTTTATCACCCAGACCGACTACCAACCCCTGCGGCAATTTCACCTCCAGCAGGTTGCCGAGAGCCAACGCATTATTCGCCAAAACCTCCAGAGTCTACAGAAACTTTTTTCGGTCTTAGCCGATGTGCAGACAAGGCAGCAAGAACCGGGCGAATGGCCGTCGTTTTCTGACGCAGGTGCGGTCTCAACTCCGACTGAGTCGTTCACTTCACCTCCCCCATCCCCTCTCGATTCAGGCCAAGAATCCTGGCACTCAACGCCAACCTCGGCAACCCCAGCGTTTGCGGCAGAAGAGTCTGTTTGGGATGCGGCAGAGCAACCCTGGCCCGCTGAACCCGCTGATCCGTTTGCAGATTTGCCCCTAGACGAGCTGCCGCTCAATGATCTTCAAATTGCCGACTTGCAAAGCCTCACGCCAGGAGCATCAATGTCAGAACAGGAACCAGAATGGGGGTCAGATTCTAGCGCAACACCGGATGCAGGCTGGCGCTTTAGTGATTTGGCTTCATCCCCCAGCCCCACCGCTCCACTGGACTGGCGATCGCCCCAGTCCGGACAAGCCCCCCTCGAACCGCCACCAAGCCTAGAGGATGATGAAGACTGGGATGAATTTGTCGAATTTGTGGAAGAATCGAGCTTTGAGGCCGAAACCATTGAGCCCTCCTTTACCAATCCCTTTGCCCTACCCCTTGAGGACAACCCCCAGCCCTATACATCGGTCATCCAAGAGGATTGGTCGGCGGTTCCTCCACCCCCCGATGAGCCCCTCGACATAGACAGCACGCCTCAGCCTAGAGAGGACGATTCAGACCCCTTAGGAGAAGATATCTTTGGTTCCCAGCCCTAGGGAGTTTAAGACCAGAGTAGGACAGGCGTCTCCAGTGAGGTAGCGTATCGCTTTCCCCCCTTAATTTGAGCCATTTTAATTGAAGCAACCTTGATTTGAGCAGTAGAGGAGAGTAACGGTGGTCAATGCAAATAATCGCACGAATGGACGGCGGAGTCGCTCGACCCGTCAACCCAACCGGGGTGAACGGATGTTGAGCGAGTTCACCAGCTCTCTTGGCGAAGTACTGATTGATATTACAGCGCTTGAGGTCAATACGATGGTTGTCGAGCGCATCACCGGGAAAAAGTTTTTGGCCTGGGAAGTGTATCGGGAGCTGTTTGAAATTGATGAGAGCTGGCGGCACAATGAGCGCATCCACCCCTCCCTGCGCGATCGCTACCTTGGCCTACGCCGGGATCTGGAGCTCAACTACGTCCTACTCATCTGTGACCCCAACTCAGAACTGTTTGACCCCACGACCCAAGGTCGGGGCGGGGCCCAGCAAGAGCGTCTGAGGATTTTGCGTGACGCCCAAGCCCCCATCGATACGGCCCATTCCCAATTGCCCAATCCACTCCAAGTGCATAACGTTGATGAGTTGCACCGCGTGCAACAACTGCTCAATAATGCTCACTTTTCTCGGCTGCTGCGAAAAATAAGTGAACTCAAAGCCGCCCTCGACAATCGGAATCGAGCCCTACTGCGGATCCAGCATCAGAATCCGGAGGCGGCAGCCCACGAACACGCCAGCGCTGTAACCACAGATATCATCTATGCCCAAACGATTATCCAGCTCGATGGAGATGTGATCAATCGCTATAGCAAAGAGGTTCTCGGGCACCCCCAACAGGACTTGATTCTTAAAATTCACCGGGATAGTGTCACGGCAGGGGAAGAGCAATGGCGAGAACTCTTGGGCTTTATCCTGGACTTGGCTCAAAAAGCCTTTAGTCAGGTGGGCAATGCGCTGAGTGCTGGCCGGAAACGTCGTTAAATGCAGGTATCCCAGAATCTAGCCGTAACACCCCCGCCGCGACGCGATCGCCGACGGAGTCGAGCCAATGGGCCCCTAATGCTCGATCGCGCGATCCGGGTCATTAAAGAACGGATCAGCCGCCAGAAGATTCTCTGCCATGGCATTTCCTTCCACCTCGACAGCAGCAGCCTGGGGCGGGTGCGGCTGGCCCAAAGCCGGGGCCAGACCCTTCATATCACCCGCAGTTTCCTCCACAGTTTTCGACAATACATGCTCTTTGATGGGCAGGGTCACTTACAAACCGGGGTTACTTTCATTACCTTCTATCGATTTGGCGACTATGAACGCCCTCTGCTGAAGACGTTTATTTCGCTTGATGGGGACATCATCCATACCATTGGCCAGGAATGCCTGCAAGATGAGCGCCTGGCCGAGGAATTGACCACTGCCCACTATTGGCTGATGCAGCAATTGTTGGGGCAGTTGCAATTGGGGATTCAACAACTCCTCGATCGTCTCACCTGGGGTGGTACGGCTGTCAGCGTGGGGGGATATTGGCTCAGCCAATGGCAGCAGTTTTGGCAGGGGGATCCGCGTCAGCAGCTCTTAGAGTTCGCCTTAGCTCTCGGGGGTGCTTGGCTCTTTAAGGTGCTACTGCAACAGGTTTTGCAATATTTTGCGCCGTGGCTGCAACGGCAGTTGTTGCGGCGTCTGCTGCCGGGTTAAGCAATATAGTTCAGCCATTCCTCTCGGTGGACACCTTTTTGTCCTTCACTGTAATCGATGACTTTCCCAAGGTTGCCCCGACCTGCTCGCCAACGCTGTCACAGAACGAACATTAGAACTAATGTCAATACTAAACGTGAGTTCTGGATAAGCAAACATCGCGCAAAACCCTGAAACTCGGCAAAATCAACAATACTGGCTCCGGTATTGCCGGAGGGACATCGCGTAGGGTGGGCATTGCCCACCAGCAGGGGTTTTTAACTTTCCGAAATGCCCTAACCAGAACTATCGCTGCCATAGCCAATCCCTACGAAGCATCTTTATCCTGTCCTTAAACGTTACAACCTTTGATCCCTTTCTAAGTCATATAAAGCTTTATCTGCACACCATTTACGAGATTTGTCAGGATTATCGAGAAGCACAGTAATAATCATCCGCTCTGCGGCTTCTCGCCCCAATCTCTGTTCTAGCCTAGCTTCACTTTCAGAATAGTTAAGCCATTCCTCTCGTCGGACACCTTTTTGACCCTGACTGTAATCAATGACTTTCCCAAGGTTGCCCCGACCTGCTCGCCAACGCTGCCATAGCACGAACATTAGAGCAACAATCAATACTAAGGTAGTCCATATCATTTGATTGATGAATAAATGTTGCTAAACATTTTAATTCACCTGTAAGGGACTGATACCAAATCCTGACTATATAGAGCCATAAAGAGAGTGAAGACTGAGCTTGTCGAACGTCTGAACGGCCGGGCTCTCCCTCCGGGACGCTACGCGAACGACAAGCTCAGCCCTCATCCTCGCTTATTCTGCCTTTACTTTTCGGATTTACTTTGAAAATAGACAATATTAA
>JBCDEB010000169.1:0-15378 GCA_039180005.1 Cyanobacteria bacterium P01_G01_bin.54
CATTCCTCAAAGCCTTGAAATCTCAATGCCAAACCCGGTTGTCAGGGGGCCAGCCCCCCGACACCTCCCGCTGAGGGGGAGATTGCCCCCTCAGACTCCGGCAATATCGGAGCCAGTATCGTTGATTTCATTGAGTTTCATAAGCTTTCGTGCTCTTGGCTTAACCGAAACTCAGGTTATCTAGACTCGAAATCCTGCCTTCTCTCCGAAGCCAAGGGGGGTGACGCCGCAAGTGGCTGGGATAGATTCGGTTTTAGTAGCTGAAAAACCCCCTTACCAAGGGAGTCGGCGCAGCCGGGGGAATTTCGCAAGTTATGCTAATCGTTGCAAGCGCATAAATTCTCACTTTATTCCTCCCCAATACTAATCATGCTAGATATTCTTTGGTTACTCGTCTGTGCCATCTTGATCTTTTTGATGCAACCCGGCTTTATGGCCCTAGAATCCGGGTTGACGCGCTCA
Organism: Cyanobacteria bacterium P01_G01_bin.54; assembly: GCA_039180005.1. Classification (GTDB taxonomy): domain Bacteria; phylum Cyanobacteriota; class Cyanobacteriia; order Cyanobacteriales; family Spirulinaceae; genus SIO3F2. The sequence continues at coordinate 463 of JBCDEB010000169.1, forward strand.
AAAAATAGTATCAATGTTGCCGTCAAGAACCTGGCGGACTTTGGCATTTCTGTCGGGCTCTTTTGGATGTTTGGCTATGCCTTGATGTTTGGCGCAGGCAATGCTTGGTGGGGTCAGACGCTCTTTTTTCTGGATGTGGATCATCATCTCGAACTCGCGCCCTTCTTTGTCTTTCAGGCCATGTTTTGCGGTACAGCAACGACCATCTTCTCCGGGGCAGTGGCCGAGCGGATGAAGTTTATGGGCTATCTGGTTGTGGCGATCGCCGTCTCGGGGCTGATTTATCCCGTGTTTGGTCATTGGGTTTGGGGCGGTCTGCTGCCAGAGATGCTGGGGGTGGAAACTCTGGGCTGGCTGCGTAGCTTGGGGTTTTATGACTTTGCGGGCTCCACTGTCGTTAATTCAGTGGGTGGCTGGGTGTCGCTCGCAGCGCTTTTGGTGATCGGCCCCCGCACCGGGCGGTTTGAGCCCGGTCACCCCGCCCGCAAGATCCATGGCTCGAACTTACCCCTCTCGGTGATGGGCACATTGCTGTTGTGGTTTGGTTGGCTGGGCTTCAATGGCGGCAGTCTCTTCACCTTTGGCCCGGAGGTGGCTCAGGTGTTGGTGCATACCTTGCTGGCTGGCGTGGCCGGCATGGTTGTGGTCGGGGTGCTGAGCGGGTTGCGGCGTCGTCTCTTGGAAGTCGAACTGCTGATCTATGCTTCTCTCGCCGGTCTGGTGTCGGTTTCAGCCAGTTGTAATGTGGTCAGTACCCCGATCGCCGTGATCATCGGCGGGATCGGCGGCGCGGTCATGCTGCTCGTTTGGAACGCCTTGGAGCATTGGCAGATCGATGATGCCGTGGGTGCGGTGGCCGTCCATGCCGGGGGTGGCGTCTGGGGCACCTTAGCCGTGGGGCTCTTTGCCCAACCCGCAGTCTTAGACACAGGGCTGAGCAAAGGGGCACAAATTGGCGTGCAACTGCTGGGCATCGTGGTCTGCGCTGTCTGGTCCTTTGGCTTGACCTGGCTGTTGCTCAAGGGGGTCGATCGCCTCACCCCGCTGCGGGTCTCCCTGGAAGAAGAAAATCTCGGGCTCAATGTGGCCGAGCATGGTGCCAAAACCGAGCTTTATGACTTGTTTCAGGTGATGGATGCCCAGGCCCAAACCCAAGATCTCAGTCTGCGAGTTCCCGTCGAACCCTTTACGGAGGTGGGGCATATTTCTAGCCGCTACAACCGGGTGATAGATGCCCTGGCGGCCAAGAATGCTCAGATCTTGGACTACCTTCAACAAGTGCAGCATGTCACCGATGCTGCCGCTGCGGTGGAAGCTAAGACCTTCACCACCGCTGCCCTTGCGCCTGTTGCCGAGCGCTCGGATGGGTTGGGGCAGCTGGCGCGGGTGTTTAACCATATGGTCGAGACCCTGGAGGCGCGTGCCCAGGAGCTGGCCGCCGCCCGCGATCAACTCGAAGCCGTGCTCGATGCGGTGCCCGGTTCTATTTCTTGGCTCAATCAGGCGGGCATCTACTTGGGGGTGAATCGGCATTTGGCCCAGACCTTTGCCCTCACGCCGGAGATCATGATTGGTCAACCGATGGGCTCGTTTAACCCCAGTCCCGGCTATCGGCAGTTTATGAATGGCTTATTGCAGAGCGATCGCCACTCTGCCTGTGAGGAAGTGCCGATCCCAGTGGGCGATCGCCGCCACCATTACCTGATGGCTGCCCAAAAATACCAACAGGGCCAAGAAACCGTCGTCGTCGGCATTGATGTCACAGAGCGCCATGAAGCCCAGGCCGCCCTGCGCCTCGCCGAAGAAAACTACCGCAGCATCTTTGAAAACGCTCTCGAAGGCATTTTTCAGCAGAGCCCCGAGGGCCAATTTTTGCGGGTGAATGGGGCGATGGCCAAGCTCTATGGCTATGATTCCCCAGCGGAAATGCTAGAGAGCATCACGGATATTGCCCAGCAAATCTATGTTGATCCCCAGCAACGGGAAGCGGTACAAGCGGATATTCAGCAGTTTGGTGAGGTGAAGAACCGGGAATATCAGGTCTATCGCAAGGATGGCAACATCATCTGGATTGAGGAAAATACCAAAGCGGTCAAGGATGCCCAAGGGGATTTACTTTATCTCAATGGCATTATTCAAGACATCACGGCGCGGAAGCAACGAGAGGCAGAACTGCAACGCCAGTTAACTGAATTACAGATCGAAATTGATGAGCAAAAACGCCAGAAGGAGGTGGAGAAGATTACGGAGAGTGACTATTTTCAGGCGCTGCAGTCGGAGATCAGTGAGCTAGATGTGGATAACTTTTGGGGGGAGTGAGCCTCAAGCAAGGTGCGGATGACTGAAATATAGCATGTTGAACTCATTGTCTACAAAAGCCTGTAGAATGTAAAGAAACCAAAGGGTTAACTTCGGTGATGACAGACGATTTGTCTCATGAGCTAAATCGCTTATATCAAGAGCAAATTCTTGGGGCGGAAAAACGTGAGCAAGTGCTAGAGCAGACTGATGCAGTTTTAGCAAAGGCTAGACAGCTCTTGAATCCACGGCGGCAGTTCATGAACTGGGCACGCTCAGAGCAGGGCCAAGCCTGGAAGATAGATCAGTTTGAGCGCCAGGGTGGGCAATGTGCTCGATGCCAGAAGTGCTTCTCATCATTGCAAGAGGTAGAAATTCATCATGTGCGATCGCTCCATGATTTAGGACGGCAGGCTAATCACCCGGAAAATTATCGTCTGCTCTGTACGCTTTGCAATCGGCAATTGGGCACAGCATTTGATGCAACGTTATAGGGAAAAGTACAGATGAATTGTCAGTTGAGAGCCATGATCCGTGAAGTCGCTCAGATCAAACATTGCACACAAGCAGATCTGGAGCGAGCGATCGCACAGCATGGCAACAAACCTGTTACAACTCAAGAGGAAGTATTGCGGTGCTGGGACTGTTATGCTGGCCCAGAGATCAAGCACTTACGCCGCCAGACGTCTAGGGATGAGAAGGTTAAGCAGCAACAGCAGGACATGATTGAGGAATTAACGGATCAGCTCGGTGAAATGCGTGAGCTTGAGGCGCAAGGCCATCAGCAGTATGAGCGGTTGATCAGGGCGCAAGCTAAGCACATTCGTAAGCTGAGTCAGCGTTACAATCAAGAGTTGGGGTAAAGATGATGCCGATGGAAACAGTTTCACGATTTGATTTACGGGCTTTTGGGTTGTCAGATTATTTGATTCGCCAGTTGACTCGGGGCCTGACATTTAACCGGGAAAATCGCTTCAAGGTCTATAGTGTTGTAGATCTGCTCGGCTCGGTTAGCCAAAAGCTAGCTAAGCCTAGGACGATGGCAAAAACACGCATGATTCTGGAGAATTTGCGATTGAAGCTACAGGGTGAATCTAATGTGATCAGGGTTGAATTTGGTCAGCCATTAGCTCCCCATGAAGAGGTTCAGCGACTTCAACAGGAATTAGTTGAGTTTAATCAAAATCGTCAGCAAGTGCTCGATAGAACTGATCAGGTTCTTAGCAAAGCAAAGCGAATGATCGCCAAAGTTTAAAGTTTTCGTAGCTTTGGTTGAGTATCAGTCTGTATAGTTTAGGTTGAGGCTTCTTACGCAGTTTGATATTGGGGTTGCGGTAGGGCTTTACCTTCAGATTGGGCAGTTTCGACCAGTAGCCCAATCACTTCTTGGGCATTTTGGAGGGCAGCTTCGTAGGTGTCGCCGTGGGTGACGGGCTGCATGACCGCTTGGGCAAAGTCGGGGAGGAAGACAACAAAGCAATCGTCTTCCACTGACCATTGGATGGTGATGGTGTAGTTCATTATGCCTATATTTGAGCCAAAAGCGTGTTGATAACTGTGCTGTTATGATGATTTGAAACAAACATCAAATGCTATTGGATCATGAAAGCACCCATTAGCCTGCTATCCCTCACCGCCTCACTCCGCAAGGCGATCCAGAACATTCCGGGCTCTCACTTGTGGAACAATGCTCAGACGGGTGATGTGGTGGATAGCACCATCAAGGCACTCCTCAGAGATTTGCTCAATCAATTCGGGATGCAGCCCGATGTTGACTACGTAGACAATCTTAGCGCGACGGAACGGGCAACAGACTTTGTTGTACTGACTACCGAAGCCGATGAGCTGATCACCAGTCTGCTAGAGGGTAAAATTGTAGTTGTGCAAGCCCATACACGCAAAGACAGCCAAGGCAATGTGTATGCGGTGAAAGCCCATTTCCGTAAGAAGTCATCCTGAATTGCTCTGTAGGAATGCTACGCCATGTCAGATAAATATTTCCATTCTGGAAACTATATCTACGAGTGCAAAACTTCTCCGTCTAAGCGAGATATGGATGTTGCTCGGCTCAATGCGGCGATCGGCAAACTCAGGAAGGTCTGGGAGCGGGGCAAGAAACCCAGCGGATATCGCTACTTGTTTCCCATCAATACCTTGAGCAGCAAAAGTATTCAAAGTCTAAAGTCTCTACAATCTGATTATCCAGAGGTTGATATTCGATGGTACGAATCGGCTGAGGTAGAGAAATTAATTGCGAATCTCCGAGAAATTGGCTCAATGTCAGATCTAGTGAGCTATATCAGCAAAGCACAAGCAGAGTCCTTACGCTAAATAGCAAGGGGTAAAACATGTCACAGAGTTTAATCTTTCGGGAAGAGAATTTGTTTTTTGCCAATGCAAATCGTCGCCTGTTTAAGCGATTCAGTATTGATGAAGTGTTTGATATTTTTCAACGGCTGCTAGGCAAAATTAATCTGGAGCTAGATGAGGAGGAGCGAGATTTCTTACTAGGGACAGTGGATCTTAAGTTTTTGGATCAGGAGATTAGCTTTAATGAGCAATCCATTAAACCAGAGCTGGAAAAATCAGATTACATGATCCCGAACTCTAGCATTTATCTGGTCAGTCCAGGATTGTGGCAGTCCCTAGAGCAGGTGATTCAAGCACGGTTGGCGGCGGCAACGGATACAGTGCAGAAGGAAGAAATTACGGAGGATTTTTATACGTTGAAGCGATTGTATGAGCAAAAGCGCTTATTTGTGGATGTGTTTTGAATCAGTGATAAAACATATTCCTAAAACTGTCCAATGTTACGAGTTTGGGCTTGGTGGCGAAGTTGACGGGCGTATTGTTGGCTATCAAGGGTTTTCGGCAAACTATTGATGACCTCCATTTGTTGCCAGTAGGAGATGAGTTCTTTGCCGTTGTGGATGGTTGGGTTGGTTTCTAGTTTCTTCTCGTTCGTTGCACGAAACTGGTCAGCGAGGGTTTGGAGTTGTTGGATTTGGGCGGTGGTGAGACCGTTGAGGTTGAGGGTGGGAGTCATGATTGGCTGAGTGGCTGGAGGGTTGTTGGTATTTTAGATGACGGTCTTTTGCTCACTGCTTACTGCTCACGGAGTTCTTGCCATTCTCGTTCGATGCGCTCTAGGTCTTTGGCTGCGCCGAGTTGGCTGTAGAGCTGGTGGGCGGTGGTGTAGTGGGTTTGGGCGAGGGTGGGATTGTGGCGTTTTTGGTGGAGTTGAGCGAGGCGGAATTCACATTCAGCGATGAGTTGTACATTACCTAAATTTTGAAATCGTTGCCGAGCATCAGTGAGTAGTTTTTCTGCTTCATCAAGTTCACCGCGACCGAGTGCAACTTCACCAAGAGAGCCGGTTGACCTCGCAATACCATCCTGATCGCCCAACTCCTCCGTCAACTCCAAAGATTGCCGATAAAGCCGTTCCGCCGCATCCCAGTTCCCTCGACAGTTCTCGATATCGCCCAACACACCCCAAGAGGTTGCCATGCCTGAGCGATCGCCCAACTCCTCCAGCAACTCTAAAGATTGCCGATAGAGCCGTTCAGCCGCATCCCAGTTGCCTCGATTGCGCTCAATATTGCCCAACTGACCCCAAGAGGTCGCCATGCCAGAGCGATCGCCCAACTCCTCCAGCAACTCTAAAGATTGCCGATAGAGCCGTTCAGCCGCATCCCAATTGCCTCGATTGCGCTCGATATCTCCTAACAGTCCCCAAGAGGTTGCCATGCCTGTTTTACTTTCAGCTTCCTTTGCAAGTTTGAGAGAATTCTGAAAATATTCAAAAGCATTATCCCAATTCCCTCGATCTCGCTCAAGAATCCCTAAGCTCTGATTACAAATACGAAGATCGATATTGTCTGAGAGCTTTGGCGTGATTCGTTTATAAAGCTCCTCAAGTAATGACCACTTTCCCCAAGGGTAGAGATATTCATAAATTTGATTGTTCAATAAATTAAATGCCTCATCATAATTTACTGTCTGAAATGCAAAATATTGCGCTTCTAAAACTGGATGTAAATCCTCCAGTGTTTTCGGATTATCTAAATTCTTACCTGTGCAATAAAACTTATAAGCCCGCTGCATCAGCTCCGGCAGCTCATCGCTAAATTCCTGTTGCACCACTTCCTTGATCAGCGGATGTAAGTCATAGAAACATTCAGCCCGTTCTTTGTCATACTGCCGTCGTGCCGAGCTGCTTTGAAGGAGGCGATCGACCAGTGTTTGGGTTTCCTTGGTTTCTTCTGTTTTGAGTTCCGCAGGCTCTTCGATAATCGTCGCAACCTCAAAGCGAAAATTATCTTCTTGATAACACCGTAAAAATGTCAATCCCTCCACCCCAATCGGCACACGCAACACCGCCATCCGCGCCAACAACTCCCGCTCCGCTTCATCTCGCCGCGCTAACTGCTGCCGCACCACCACCGCCGCCTCATCCGTCACCAACTCCGGATGCTGCCGCAAATATCCCGGCATCTCGGCATATTCCGACCCCAACAATTCCAAAACTAACGGATGTCCTTTTACCCGTTCCGCGATCCACTTCAGGTCATCATCACTATCCGTAAACCCATACTCCTCCCGCAAAATCGCCACCGCATCCGCATCATCAATACCCGGCAACCGCTCAAGCTGCACCCGCTTCGGGTTTAACCGCCACTTCTGCCCCCGCAACTCTCCCAAATCCGCCGGAACCTCCCGACTTGTCAGTACCAGCCGCGACCCATGGCGCTGATACACCAACCCATGCAACAACCGCCCCAACTCCACCGAAGTTGCCCGATGGGTCCCCGGCTCCAAAACCGATTCCAAATTATCCACCACCAACAAACACCGCCGCTGCCCCAACCCCCGCACCACCGCCGCGATCTGCTGCTCCGGCATTTTGAACTCTTTCACATTCTCAATGTCCAGACCGTCGGTGAGCAAAAACCCCACCAGCTCATCAAACCCTGTCCCCGCCTGACATTTAAAAAACACCACCCGCTCAAAGCTCGCCTGCACCGCCTCAAGCAGCTTTACTGCCAAGCTCGTCTTGCCAATGCCCCCCTGACCGACAATGGCCAACACCCCCGGCGTGCCTGCCTTTTGGAGTTGTGCTGCCAAACGGGTCAAAACGGCATCCCGTCCTCGCCACACGGGGATCTGTTGTAAGCCTTCGTTGTAGATGAGGGGGGTTTCGGGTTGGGGTTGATCCAGCGGTTTATCCTCAAACTCCACTATTGGCTCATCCAACTGGGCCACTGACTGCCAATCCGTGATGCCGACCGCGTCGCACAATCCGATAAACACCTCATGCTCAACAGGACCGCCCGCGCGAAATCGCTTCAGGGTGGCTTTTGAAGTATTGGCTAAACCGAACCAGGCTGCTTCCTGCGCTCTCCAGCTTTTCACCTTACGTCGCTTTTCAACCTCAGCCCGACCCGACTCAGATAAACCAATTCTTGCCGCCATGTCTGCTTTTGCTACTGGTGCATCAACTCTAATTGTAGTGTTGTGATACACCTTATTTGGTGGGTGATATGACTCAGGGGTAAAACTTGTAAACCATTGTCGGTGTTGGGTTTCGCTGGGCTCAACCCAACCTACACCTGAGCGGAGTCGAAGTCTCAGCCCTCACTTTCCGATCTGTAGCCCTAATTTTTAGACTTACTTTGAAAATAGACAATATTAATACTCTTGAACTAAGTAAATGAAGCTAGCGAGATCCCCCCGGCTACGCCGACCCCCTTGGTAAGGGGGTTTTCATCGTTGGGGGTGACAGTCCGTCATGACTCGTTGGTATTAATCAAGAAATCCCCTCTCGGGAGGGGCGGTCTCGCGTAGCGATGACCGGGGTGGGTCGGGTTTCAATTGTTATTGCAAGATGAATGTCCAGAAAAGCCAGCAACGACAATTCCAGTCACTTCCCTACTGTCCTTGAGTGGCTCAAAAAATCAAGTCATGCTGTAAGTGTCAAACACAACACCGCAAGCCTATGACCACCACCCAATCCACCACCCAAACCACTGCACAACTCATTCAACCCATTGACCCCAACACCCTCGCCCAAAACGGCGACTCCCCCACCGCGCTTATCCTCGCCTCCGGCGTTTTCATCTACCTGAGCCTCAAGGCCCTCACCCACCTGATCCAAGCGATGAGCAACGCCGTGCCCAAACCTTAATGCATCCCCAGTTCATCGCTTTAAACTCCAGAAGTCCTTGCACGGGAGGGTTTGAAACCCTCCCCTACCGCATATTTTTTTGGGGGGGTACGGAATGGGGATTGGGTGTCAATCCTCCTGCCACAATCGCCGCCGCCCCTTACCCCGCAACAGCCCATGGGTCTGCCGCAACAACTCCGGAATCGGCAACTGCTCCGGACAACGGGGTAAACAATCGCCGCAGTCGGTGCAGCGATCGCCCCGTTGCCCCGCAAACCAATGGCCCGCATTCTCAAACATCCGATAGCGATATTGGCCAAACTCCGTCATATCGTAGGCAACCGCCAGATTTCGCAGGCGCAGCACCTCGGGAATATTGATCGCCTCCGGACAGGGTAGGCAGGCATAGCATTGTTCACAGGCTGTGGTGCCGAGGCGATCGCGCCGCTGCTGCGTCAACCGAGCCGTGATCGCCCGCTCCCGCTCACCCCAATACGGTGGGTCAGGCAATTGGGCGATCGCCCCCAGCAATTCTTCCGGATTGGCCGGGCCCAAACTCAGTGTTGTAATGCGGGGATCAGCCAGTAAAAAACGATAGGTAAACTCCAGCGGCGTCAGGGGTTGGCAGTGTTCTTGTAGTAATGCCGGGGGATGATGGAGTAGACCGCCTTTATCGGCGGGGGAAATAATAAAGAGGCCCATGTCCAGCGTGTGAGCCAGGGCGATCGCTGGTTCGAGGCGCTGCCAAAAGTAGTAGTAATGGAGGTTGGCAAAGGCAAATTGACCCGTTTGGAGGATTTGTAAAATCAGTTTTAAGGTGCCGTGGCTAGAGAAGCCCAGATGAGCAATTTTTCCGGCGGCGATCGCCGCCTGCACGGCCGCCATACAGCCATTGGGAGCTTGAATCCAGTCCAAATGCTCCAGAGTATTCACACCATGCAGCGCCAGACAGTCAAGCTGCTCAACGCCTAGGCGTTGGAGCGATTGGTCGATCTGCTGGCGCATCTGGGTGGCAGTGGCACAGGGCGGAATTTTGGTGGTGAGCGTTAGGGCGGCGCGATCGCTTGCGGGTAACGCTCGCAGCCACCGTCCCAAGTACAGCTCACTATTGCCATAGCCCTGGGCCGTTTCCAGATGGTTAATACCCTGCGCGATCGCTGTATCCAGCGTTTGCCGAAAGATCTCCCAGCTTGCTAAGCAGCGCAGGGTGCCCAGAGAGGCGATAGAAAGAGCGCGATCGGTGCGACCAAAACGACGGTATTGCATTGAGTCAAGCAAAGCAATGGATCGGCAGCAAGCAGGATGCAGATTTGACAAGTTCACGGATCACCTGCGCTACGGTTGGTCTGCGCTTAAGAGCTGTAGCGCGAGCGTCTCGCTCGCCTGGGCAATTTTTTGGGGAAGAATTCTGTTTTGAGCGTCGTCTCAGGTAATGAGTGTCTTTCGTCGAGGCTCAAGGCTCCGTTTCCGGTTCGTTATGCTCGGGAGCGGGTCGCATGGCGGCAAAATCTTCTGGGCGGAGGTTGGAGATAAAGCTGCGGAAGGCTTGGCGATCTTCTTCATCTGCTTCGCGATCGACAGGAATCGACGCCTCGGCGACCACCTCTTCCACCACCCAGATCGGTGCTTGGGTGCGCAGGGCGACGGCGATCGCATCGCTGGGACGGCAGTCTAGCTCACGGGTTTCACCGTCTTTTTCCATACAGAGCACCGCAAAAAAAGTGCTATCTCGCAGGGCGTGAATAATGATTTTGGTGAGATCCATCTCCCAGGCATCGAGGAGGTTGCCAATCAGGTCATGGGTGAGGGGGCGGGGTGGTGGGTCGTGGTCTTCCAGGGCACCGACGATCGCCTTCGCCTGCTCTTGACCAATGTAAATGGGGAGTGCCCGGCGGTTGCTCCCATCTTTAAGTAAGACGATGGGACTCCGGGTGTAAGCGTCTAGGGCAATGCCCGCAACAATCATTTCAATCATTGGCCGATCGTGTTCTAAACGGAACCATCAAGGGAGCTTGAGCAGGTGAGTAGACAAGAGCGTGATGGACAGTAACAGTTGTCCGGGTTGATTTGCCGCAATAGATTGGCTTGCCCCAACTTTACATTGACCCCGAGTGAGGTTGAACCTAGGGGTAAAGCTAGCAATTGATCACCTTTCCAGACGTTGAGCCCCCCTAAATGTTGAGCCCCCCTAAGCGTTGAGCCAATTATACAACAGGCGCTCCAGAGCGGTTGGCCGCCTCGGTAAATCTCTAGATTCTGATCAGCGGCTCTTTCGCGGTAAAATTAGAGATCGTGACGATTCTTACTTTCTGCAGTTTATTTCCCGCAAAATCCCATGGCCGTCCCTAAGAAGAAAACTTCAAATACCAAGCGTGATCAGCGCCGTGCCCATTGGAACCGCAAGGCTGCCCTCGCCGCCCAAAGAGCGTTGTCCCAAGGCAAGTCGGTGCTCACGGGTGACTCGACTTTCTACTACCCTAGCGATGACGAAGATGAAGATGACGATGAGTAGAGAATCACTAAGCCATGCCGGGTAAATTTTTCCAAAAACCCACTCCTGATCAGGGCGATCGCGTCCCGCCGGGGCAACATTTGGCCAAGCGGTTCCCGGTGCTCACCACTGGCGAGACGCCCCAGCTCCAGGCAACCCAATGGCGACTGGCGATCACCGGGCTGGCTGAACCGCAGACGTTCACCTGGGCTGACTTGATGGCGCTTCCCCAGCAAGACTTTACCGCCGACTTCCACTGTGTCACGCGTTGGTCAAAGCTGGATGTGCAGTGGCGCGGTGTCAGCGTGACGGATTTGTTAGCCCATGTGAATCTGCCCGATCGGATCACTCATGTGCTGCAACATTGCACAGGCGGCTACACCACGAACGTGACGCTTGATGATTTTGCGCGGCCTGAGAATTTTTTTGCCCATACCCTCAATGGCGAGCCCCTACCCGCTGACCATGGTGGCCCGGTGCGCACGGTGGTGCCCCACCTCTATGCCTGGAAAAGTGCCAAGTGGATCTCCGGTTTGGAGTTTCTCGATCATGAGGAGCTGGGCTTTTGGGAGAAAAATGGCTATCATCGCCGGGGCGAGCCTTGGGCAGAGGAGCGGTATGCGGGGCGTTAGGTTTATCGAAGCTGCCCCGGCACTTCCAAATGATGCGCTTTTAAAAGGGCTTCGTCAGCCAAAATCACTTCGGGCACACCATCGGCAATAATCTGTCCCTGATCCAGTAGCAGAACGCGATCGCAGACCTCCAGTACTAGGTCGAGATCATGGGAGGCAATCAAGCAGGTCTGGGGGCTCTGGGCGAGAAATTGGAGCAAGCGGCGGCGCGCGGCCAGATCGAGGTGAGCCGTGGGTTCATCGTAGAGCAAGAGTTGGGGCTGGAGCGCGAGGACAGCGGCGATCGCCGCCATGGTTTTTTCGCCGCCCGAGAGCTGTTGGGGCGGGCGCTGGGCCAGGTGAGTGACCCCTGTAATTGTGAGGGCCTGTTGTACCGCTTGTTGGACTTGGGCTGGCGACTGGCCCAGGTTCTCGGGGCCAAAGGCCACATCATCCCAAACCGAGGCACAAAAGAGTTGATCATCCGGGTTTTGAAAGACCAGACCCACCTCGGGCAAGAATTGACCCGGCTCTAGGCGGCGATCGCCCAGATAAATCGTGCCCGCCTGGGGGGTGAGCAACCCCGTGAGTAATAAAAATAGAGAGCTTTTCCCCGCACCATTAGGGCCAATCAGCCCCACCGTTTCGCCGGGATATAGATTCAGGGTCAGGGATTTAAACAGGGGGCGATCCGGGCGATAACCAAACCGAAGCTGGGCGATCGCCAACAGCACCGGGGAATGCGACATAGAACTCATGATTCAAGCGGGCAAATCCAGGTTCAGGCAATAGTACCTACCGTTAAGCCCTATTCGGCCACAGCAGCGAAATAATTTTGTACCGCCTCAGCAATGCGCTCAGCCGCCCGGCCATCGCCAAAGGGATTGACGGCATTGGCCATGGTCTGATAGGCCGCTGCATCTTGCAACAGGCGAGCCGTCGCGCTAAAAATCGATTCCGTGGCCGTCCCCACGAGCTGAGCGGTTCCCGCCTCCACCGCTTCCGGACGTTCTGTCGTCTCACGCAACACCAACACAGGTTTACCCAGGCTGGGCGCTTCTTCCTGAAGCCCCCCCGAATCCGTTAGGAGCAAAGTACAGCGTTGAATCGCCCCCACAAGCTGGCTGTAGTCGAGTGGCTCGGTGAGAAAAACACGGGGATGAGCTGTTAGACGGGCTTGGATGGGCTCTCTCACAGTGGGATTGCGGTGCATGGGCAGCAGGAGCACGGTATCTGGAAACGCCGCCAAAATTTTTTCAAACCCCATCAGAATATTTTCCAGTGGTGCGCCCCAATTCTCCCGACGATGCACCGTCGCCAGAATGACTCGCTGCGCCGGCCAGTCTAGACCTGGAACCGAGCAGTCGGGCTGGGTTTGGGCCACACGCAACAAGGCATCAATAACGGTGTTCCCGGTTTGGAGAATCTGACCTGTCACCTGGGAGCGCTCTAGATTTTGAACCGCTAAGGGAGTGGGGGCAAAGTGGAGCTGAGCAATCTGGGAGATGAGGCGGCGATTGGCTTCCTCGGGATAGGGATCATAAATATGATCCGTTCTTAAGCCCGCTTCCACATGCCCAATCGGGATCTGACGATAGAAAGCCGCGAGTGCCGCTGCAAAGGCTGTGGTGGTATCGCCCTGGACAATGACCATACGGGGTGGGCGTTGCTCAAAGTGCTGGGCGAGACCGGTGAGCGTCCGACAGGTGATGTCCGTGAGACTCTGTTGGGGCTGCATAATATCGAGGTTATGATCTGCCGTTAACTGGAAGAGCTGCATCACTTGATCGACCATTTCTCGATGCTGGCCCGTCAGAATGACGTGAGTATTAAAATCAGGATGTTGACGGAATTTCTCAATGACAGGGGCAAGCTTAATCGCTTCTGGACGAGTTCCCAAAATAATGCAGATGGGCGCAACAGCGGACATGGCAAGAACGAGCGAAGAGTGAGGGTTGAAGGACAGCGACACAGGGCTGAGTTCACAGTTCAGCTGTCTGAGTTCGCCATCTTGTCCTAGGGGAATGACCTTATTACGAGGATACAGGGTCGTCAATACAAAAAAGGTGGGGCGCTTAGATTTCCCCACCTTTTTTGGTTTTTATGATCCAAGGCGGGCGAGGTGCCCACGCTATAGAAATTGAGTCTGAAAAGACCGGATTACAGCCAGGATACCTGAAATCGATTCAGACTTTACTAGAATCAAGCCTAGCTCAGTGTTCTGATGATCAGGATATTGATGGACCTAAGCCACAGGTTAGCGGACAGGCGGCATAACGAGGTTGTGCGACCTCGGTCGAGTTGCCATGGAGCCAATGGAGCCAGCGCACTTCTTCTGGATGAATCCCCTTGATGGTCAAAATCGCCGCCCCCAAGAGCACAATCAGGATATTACTCCCTAGAATACCGCCTGCAACCAACAAGACTGCTGCTGTGGGCAGGACAAACTGCAATACGACCGTTGCCAGCACGGCGATTGTCGCCATTAAAAAGACCAGGGGAAATCCAACCACCAGCAGGCACACTGCCAGGGTGAAGCTCCAGATCAAAAAACTTTTAAGCCGTGCCAGATAGTCCGGACGCCATTGTTGTCTTTGCGTGAGCAGCATCTAACCTTACCTCCAAAAACCCAGAATTTTATTAATGTTGAGGATCTCAAAATCTCGGGTGAGCGGGTTAAGCTGAGAAGCAAGAATGCTCCGGGCTGCTTTGACCGTTTAGGGAAAAGTTGCATCTTTCCCCTCTCAAGGAAAACCACGATGAAACACCCGATCGCAACAATAAAAATCTATAGAGTGCTATAGATGAGTTGCATATGTGAGTCCTTGCATTATCGTTCAGGATCGGCGGGAAAGTACGAATAACGCAATCTAAGTCCAACTTATTTATTCAAACTTCATAGAAATAAGAGTAATGCCCAGAGATTGAATGTGTGCCAAACGTCAGTAGGCATGCCACTTGCACAGCATTTCTATCGAGCGGGAGCAATATTAAAATATGTAAATAAAGTCTGGATTGCAGACCCCAGTTGTTTGACTCGTATTCAATCACAACAGTCTGACTACAAATAAACCTGAGCCCTAGCGCCAATCTATCTCCTTCGGAGAGTCTACGCCAACGACTCCGTCCTCAATCTTGCCCTCTACGTTCCGGATTTACTTTGAAAATAGACAATATTAATACTCTTGCACCAAGTCAATGAAGCTAGCGAGATCCCCCCGGCTACGCCGACCCCCTTGGTAAGGGGGTTTTCATCGTTGGGGGTGATAACCCGTCATGACTCGTTGGTATAACCTGCTTTTGTCACTCTGGCGGTAGAATAAAATCGCTAAAGTCTAAGAGACCTTCAG
>JBCDEB010000170.1:0-15372 GCA_039180005.1 Cyanobacteria bacterium P01_G01_bin.54
GTCAGTGAGCTTGTCGAATCTGCGTCCCGCCTGCCCGAGGAATAATCAGTAGGTTATCTCTCCCTATACTTTGCAGATTCAGCATGAGATCTCGTGTGCAGTGATGACGAGTGCCACGACACACCTTGATTTTTGCATAAGAAAATCCTTTAGGGGCAATCCCCCCGTGGTTGCCCTGGTGTGTTGCGTGGCAAGAGATTGTCAATGGGGGCCGAGACCGGGGTAGAAGGGCACTACCCCTACAAACATTCAAGACCAAATGCTATTGCACCTTTGTATCGAAGCGATTCAACTATTCCATGGCATCCTCCAAAGCTGCTTTCTCATCTTTGAGTAGCTGAATTGCAGGTATGCCTTGAATCATGATGTAGAGAAATGCACAGGCAATGCCAACACCGACCGCAGGGAAATTACCGCTGCTCAGGGATACCGTCAGCGAATAGATGAGGCCCAGCACAACTAAGGCGATCGCAATCATCAACGCAATCTTAGATAAACGCTTGACCAATATCCCCAATATCACAAAAATTGCGGCCTCAACGAGCGTAAAAATCCCAACCAAACGCGTAAAGCCCAACTCGACCAAAAAAGGTAGACCGACGATCGCCAAAATACCAAACGCACACCGTAAGAGCGCAATAACATCGATCACCTTAACCGCTGAATCCACTTTTAATTGAGGATCTTCAGCCGAGCCTGGTATGGGCTTGCCACCGCGAGAGATTTTAAGCTGCTTACCCGCTAAGCCCACTTCCAATATCGAATCATCTTCTAGGGTAAAATTCACACCCGCCTTGAGGGTCTCTTTGTCTGGAATCGTGCCAATAATCGTATCGTCGATCTTAAGCGTAATGTCTTGCCATTGTTTAGCATAAGAAACCACGAGGCGGTCTGGGCCACCACGTTTGAGGGGATAGTTTTTCGTCTTCATCGATTGCTGCAAGAATAAGCCGCCTCAAGCATAGCGTGGAAGCTGCACCCCTTCCAGAGATTTCCCCAGCTTGGGCCCGTCACAACCCTGCCGACTCCAAGGCCAGGGCCATCAACTGCTTATGACAGCTACGGGTTTGCTCCTCGGCTGGGGGGCGGCGCTGCACATAGGTGCCATCGGACTGGAGTTCCCAGGCTTGGCGATTATCGGCCAACATGATGCCGAGGATTTCTTGAAGATCTTGGCATAGCTCTGGGTTTTCGATGGGGGTGACGGCTTCGACGCGGCGATCGAGGTTGCGGCGCATCCAGTCCGCGCTGCCGATATAGACCTCATCCTGGCCCTGGTTTTGGAAGTAGAAGATCCGAGAATGCTCCAGGAAGTTGCCGATGATGCTGAGCACCTGGATATTTTCACTAATCTTTGGCAAGCCCGGCCGCAGGATACAAATACCCCGGACGATCAGGTCAATCTTAACCCCCGCTTGGGATGCGGCATAGAGCTTGGCGATGATTTTGGCATCAACCAGGGAGTTCATTTTGGCAACAATGCGACCGCTCCCTCCGTTTTGGGCATGGGTCATTTCCCGTTCGATTAGGGCGGTGAGGCGATCGCGCAAACTGACCGGCGACACCAACAACTTCCGATACGCCTGCTGCCGCGAAAACCCAGTGAGATAGTTAAACAGATCACTCAAGTCTGCGCCAATCTCCGGTTGGCAACTCAAAAGACCCAAGTCGGTATACAACCGCGCCGTCTTGGGGTTGTAGTTGCCCGTACCGATATGGAAATAGCGGCGCATCTGCTCCGCTTCCTGGCGCACCACCAGGGTGATCTTGGTATGGGTCTTGAGCCCCATCAGCCCATAGACCACATGGACACCAGCCTCTTCAAGCTTG
Organism: Cyanobacteria bacterium P01_G01_bin.54; assembly: GCA_039180005.1. GTDB lineage: Bacteria > Cyanobacteriota > Cyanobacteriia > Cyanobacteriales > Spirulinaceae > SIO3F2. Next base: position 1,831 of record JBCDEB010000170.1, read on the forward strand.
CGGGCCCATTGGATATTGTTTTCTTCGTCAAAACGGGCCTTAATTTCCACCAGCGCCACCACCTGCTTGCCATTTTCGGCGGCGGCGATCAGCGCTTTAATAATCGGCGAATCCCCCGAGGTTCGGTAGAGCGTCATTTTAATCGCCAGTACCTGCTCATCTTGGGCTGCCTGGGTAATAAACTCCTGCACCGTGGCACTAAAGGACTGGTAGGGATGATGCACCAACATATCCCCCGCATTGATCAGGTCAAAAATATCCTCGCCATCATCCCACTCTAGCTTGCGACTGGCCTCAACCGCTTCACGCATACGTTTAAAGCGCAGGGGAATCACCGGGCTCCAACTGGATTCTTTGAGCTGGGGTAGGGGCAGACCGATAAAGTGCATCAGAGCAGTCAGTCCGAGCAGACCGTCCACGGCGTAGACATCCTGGGCTTGAATATCGAGGGCTTCAAGGAGATCACTCCGTACCGCCTCGGGCATGGAGGTTTGAATTTCCAGACGCACGACCGAGCCGCCGCGCCGACGTTTGCGCAGTTCCTGCTCGATCGCCAGCAGCAGATCATCCGCCTCGTCTTCCTCCACACTGATATCGGCATTGCGCGTCACCCGAAAGGGGTAACATTCCTGGACATGCATCCCCGGAAACAAGCTATCGAGGTTATGGGCAATCACCTGCTCAATCGGAACCGCTGTCCAGACGGAGGCAGCTTCACCATCATGATGCAGATGCTTGGGCAGCTCGATGAAGCGGGGCAAAATCTGGGGGACTTTAATCCGGGCAAAGAGCTCTTCCTCAGTATCGGGGTTTTTGACCAGCACCGCCAAGTTCAGACTCAAGTTAGAGATATGCGGAAACGGGTGGCTCGGGTCAACCGCCAGCGGGGTCAGCACCGGAAAAATCCGCTCTTCAAAGATCTGGTGCAGGTAGCGGCGCTGCTCGGGGCCGAGATCAATGTAATTGAGCAGATAAACACCGGCTGCGGTGAGTTGGGGGCGTAATTGTTGCTCAAAGAGCTGACTTTGTTGCTCGACGAGGGGGCGCAAGCGAGTGGCGATCGCATCGAGTTGCTCAGCAGGGGTGCGACCATCGGCGGTGAGCTTATAGACATCAGCGGCCACCTGTTGTTTTAAACCCGCCACCCGCACCATAAAGAATTCATCCAGATTGGAGCTAAAGATGGCCAAAAACTTGAGGCGATCGAGCAGAAGGGTGCGATCGTCGATCGCCTCATGCAACACTCGGGCATTAAACGCCAGCCAACTCAACTCCCGATTGAAATAATATTGCGGATCCGTTAAATCGAGGGCAGGGGTGGCAGCGGTGGAAGTCATGGCTGATGCAGCAGTAGAGGAGGTTTTCTTCTGACAGAGCATCCCCTCCTAGGAGGGGCGGTCTCGCGCAGCGACGACCGGGTTGGGTTCAGGGTATTAGCCGACCATTGGGTTGCTTCAAATCCTAGCGCAATCGTCGAACTGCCAGGATTATGACCCGGTTAAGCCTCCCCCGCTACCGCCGCTCCGGCCACAAGTGGCGGGCGAATACAGAGATAGGCCAGTGGCCCAAACAACGGGATCAACGCCACCAGCCAAAACAAGCGTTTACCCGCTAGGTTCCGACGGGCCATGTCATCGCCTACAAGCGTGCCAAAAAGACAACTAAGCAGGCAGAAATCGAGGCTCATCACATGGATAAAACGACTCGTTTGCCATTGCTGCCCAAAGTCTGCCCAATTGCCCTGGCTCACGCCCCAGCCAACCAGCACAAGGGCAGCCAAGCTGAGGCCCAGGCCCAGCCAGCGGGAGTCAAACAAGCGCAAGTTCCCATTCAGCTCGCCGGAAAATTGCGGGTTGGGCTGCCGCAGGATGAGATAAGGAAGCAGGGCAAAGGCACCGAGAAAGAAAGAGGCGATCGCAAACGGCCAGGCGGGAACCCTCTGCCCCCGACCATCCACCAAGACCACGGCACAGTAGAGAACGGGCAACACGCCCATGATGTTAAAGAGGGCAATCACCAAGGGATTGATACCGTCCCACTGACCCGTGGAAAGATTGATGATTAGATCCAATGTCTGGGGATCATCCGGGGGAGCAAAGGCGAAAGCATAGACGAGAAAGCCCAGCCAAAGCAGGATTAAGCTGATTCTTCTCGCTCCAAAATTCTCAAATATCATGATTCACAACCACAGTATTACGAAGCAACATCTGAGTTCGTCAAAAGCGAACAAAAAAAGAGCATCCCCTCTTGGGAGGGGCGGTCTCGCGCAGCGACGACCGGGGTGGGTTCGGGGTGTTGGCCACCTGTGTATTCATTGCTGAGCAGACTGGCTCAATTGTGCCATAGGCATTCAGCATCTCTGCACCAAAAATCCTTCGCTCTGATTGCGGTTCTTTGTAGGGGCGCGGTTTGGGAACCCAACCCATTAGTAGGACAATTCAGACCATGAACCGTGGGTTGCAGATGTTATAAAACTGACGCAGGGCAGGGAAACCCAGCCCCTACGTTTGATTGCAGATGTGTCGAGAAACATTTGGAGATCTGCCCCACGTCAGACCGATTAGAATAGCAGTATTCATCATCTGTCGCGTTGACTTATGGATCTAGTATTGACGCCCCTCGTCTTTACCGCTCTTGGCGCAGTGGCCAAGTCGCTCATTGAGGACACCTGTCAGGACTACCTCAAAACCAAACTCCTCGATCGCTTCACCTGGCTGGAGCAGCTCGGTCAGCGGGATATTGTCGAGCGCTCCTATCAAGATGCGATGGAGCAAGCCTATGGGGCTTGCCTGGAGATGCTGCTCACCAACATCAAAGGCTGTGGCTATAGCGATGCGGAACTGAAAGAGTACGACAACTCGCTCAAAAAATTTATCAGCGATGAACGGGTTGCCGCCGAACTCTGGGCGGCAGTGCAGGAGCCCAATAATATCGACTTGCCCTCGCCGGATGTATTGGGCGATCGCTGGCGAGCGATCGGCGGTCTGGAACTCCCCTCAGAGAGCCTCTGGTCAATGGTTGCATTGGCCTTTCGTCGTCAAGCCAAAAAGCAGATCCACCTCAATGATCAGCTCCGGGAGCTGTATAACGCCCAGACACTGGACGAGATGCGCAAGCTGATCGAACGGCAGGGAGGCGTGAAAATCCAGGTGCGGCGGGAGAAATATGCCCAGCGGATGCGCTTGAAATATTCCCCGGTTGATTTAGCCAATTTGATGCCCGCCTATGCCGATGATCCGGGGCGGCTGGTGATTCGGGATGTGTTTGTGTCCCAAACTGTGCGCGAGAACCCGCCCCCAGTGGAGCTTCCCAAAGATTTAGCCGCCCGGTTGCGCAAGGCGAAGGCAACAGGCTCAGCAGAGGACGTTGAGGCAATTTTAGATGCCCAGCAATTGGAAGCGTTTCGCACAACCTACGTCAACCAATCACCCCAGCCCGTACTGGATGTCATCGCCGCCCCCACAAACCGTTTAGTCGTGCTCACGGGTGAACCGGGTTCGGGCAAATCAACGTTAATGCGCTACCTGCTCACGGGCGTGATCGAGCCCCCCAAGGATAAGCAGGGTGAGCCACTGCCCTGGACAGAGCCGTTCCGGGAAGTGTTTCCACTGCTGATCGAGCTACGCGAGTTTTATGCCCTGCGCCAGCGGGATGAATGCGATAGCTTTCTGGACTATGTGGCCTACATGGGCAAGACGCAGCAATGGTTTCTGGATGACCATGCAGTAGAGCATTACCTAGAAACAAGCCCATCATTGGTGATGTTTGATGGGCTCGATGAGATTTTTGATGGGGCTGACCGAGAACGAGTGATGCACGAAATCGCCGGATTTGCCCAGCGCTACTCCAAGGCGCGGATTGTGGTCACATCGCGGCCCGTGGGCTATCGGGAGCAGATCTTGCGTAATGGCGGCTTCGGGCATTTTGGCATTCAGGATCTGGGGAATACCCAGATCAAAACCTTTATTGAAGGTTGGTTTGCCCTGACATTTCCGCAAAATCCTCAGGCGCGATCGCAACGCATTGAGCGGATAATGGGCAGCATTGAGCAGTCCAAATCAATTCGTCTCTTGGCAGGCAACCCCATGTTGCTGACGATTATGGCGCTCTTGGCACGGGAGGAGGAACTACCCCGTGAGCGGGCAAAGTTCTACGAGAAGGCGGTGGAGGTGTTATGTCATCACTGGGATGTGAACCGCAATCTGCAACTCACCGATGGCTACCTCAATGCCGATGATAAGAAGGCGCTGTTGCGGCGGGTGGCGTTGCGGATGCAGGCGGGTGAGGGCGGCTTAAAGGGCAATTTCATCACGGAGGATGATTTAGAGCAGGAAATTCAAGGGTTTTTGCTCGATGAGCAATGGCAGACAGATGGGGCGGCAGCGAAGAAGGCGGCACGGCGGATTATTCAGCAACTTCGGGAGCGGAATTATATTTTGTGTTTGCGGGGGCCGCAGTTGTATGGGTTTGTGCATCGGACGTTTTTGGAGTATTTGACTGCTTCGGCTTATGTTGTTCAGTTTGAGAAGCAGCGATCGCTCACTTTTGAGCAGTTACGGGATGAGATTTTTGGCCAGCATTGGCAGGATGAGGCTTGGCATGAGGTTTTATGTTTGATTTGTGGGGCGATCGACGTTCAGTTTACTGGCAGCTTAATTGAGTTTCTGATGAATATAGAGGTAGATAGAAGCCACTACTTTGATGATCCGAGAGACTATCGTCCCTTTCGCAATTATTTACGACCCGAAGCAATTTCAAATTTAACACTGGCCGCTGAAATTATTGCAGAAGTAAAAAATAGAACTCTCATTAAATTAATCGATAGGGATCTTCTAAGACGATTTCAATACGAAATTGATCATCAGTCATCGACTCCTTTGGGAACTGGAGCTGCAAGAGTAGTTGCACATCGCTTCACACAAACTTGGCTAGACAGTAAGGACTTGCTTCAGTGGCTAAAAGCTGGTGTTGAAGATCATACAGATGACGAAGATTGGTACTGGTATTTTTTTGTTCGTAGTGCAGTTTATGTGATCGCTGAAATGGGCCATGATGACCCAGATATATTGCAGTGGTTAAAAAACCTGGTTATAGAAGGACATAGTGATTGGGGAGTTTGTGAAAGTGCCGTATGTTCAATTGTCCGTCACTGGCGTGATGAGCCTGAAACCTTACCCTGGCTTCAAGAACTTGCCGAGTCTCATGATTTGTGGGCTGTTCGTAGAGGAGCGATCGAAAGTCTTGCCCAATATTGGCAGAATGATCCCAAAACCTTACCACTCGTCCTCCAAGTCACTCGATTGCATGGAAATTGGGGGACACGCCATGCTGGGGTTGAAATGCTCGAACGATATTGGAGCCAACATCCAGATATCATAGAAATATTCTGTGGAATTATTATCAATGATCCAGGCGGAGAAACCGGATATTTAGAAGGCGATCCGCGTTGTGAAGCCTTGAAGGCATTACTCAAGTACTATAACGATCATCCTAGAACTTTCGAAATGTTACATTATTGTGCCAATGACGATCGTGATCTATATCTTCAGGAATGGGCTCAGGAACAATTAGAAAAATTTGAATCCAATGAAATACAGGGGTAGGATGGGCAAATATTGATGATCGACCTTCTGATTTCGAGACCACTAATTTTTCCCACCGTGCGCTTGTCCTAAAATAGAACCACCTCCATCCCAATCTCAAACCCTATGGCAACGATCACAATCAATGTCCCCGATGAACTAGTTCCTCAACTGAATGCTCTCGGTGAGCGGCTCCCCACATTACTACAACAATGCCTCCGTGCCCCTCTTCCCAACCACGTTTATCACCACATCCTCACCTTCATCACCAGCCGCCCCACCCCGGAGCAAATCGCGGCTTTTCGACCCACTCCCGAAATGCAAAATCGGCTTCGCTTTCTCTTAGACCGTAACCAAACTGGAACGCTCACCCCCACTGAAGCAGCAGAACTCAACGAATATGAACGGATTGAGCACTTGATTGTGATGCTCAAAATCGGCAACTTGCCCTACCTAACCACCTCGCTATGAGTTACATTCCTACAGCCCTGCGCCAATTTGTGGTTGAACGAGCCAAAAATCGCTGTGAATATTGCCAACTGCCTGACCATGTTGGTTTCTATCCTCATGAGATTGACCATATTATTGCTCAAAAACATAAGGGAAAAACGGAAGTAGATAATTTGGTACTTGCTTGTTGGCGCTGTAATCGTTACAAGGGTAGTGACTTAGGTTCCTTTGACCCTGAAACAGGAGAGTTTAGCTTTCTTTTTAATCCATGCACTCAAGTCTGGGTAGAGCACTTCAATCCAGCAGATGGCATTATTAATGGTCTTACCCCTGAAGGTCGAACGACTGTTGATTTACTTAAATTCAACCTATCAGAACGAATTGCAGAACGGCAATTATTTAACTCATTAGATTCTAGATCTTAATTGATGGTGTAGAGTGGGCCAATATTGATGATCGACCTTTTGATTTTAAGACTGCTGATTTTGCCCACCTTATGCTTATTTCCTTGGAGTACTCTAAATGAAACTCCCCTACCCTCACGAAAGAGAGCAGGGGGAATCTCAGAACGAATGACTGAAGCACGTAAGTTCTATATGTAATTGCCAGAACCAACACGGCAGAATTAACGATCGCGGCGCTTCTTGAGCATTGCACCACCCCCAAGAGCCAGTAAACCACCAATCAGGGTCGCGGGTTCCGGCACCGCTTCCGTGGGTGCAGCGGCAGGGTTGACGGCGATCGCATTCACATCAAAACCATCGGCGCGCTTTTGGCTCAGGTCAACGACACGCACATACTGATAAAGCTCTTCATTACCAATCTCTAAGGTTGCCCCGGCACCCGCCAAGCCATCACTCTGATTGGTGTCAAAGGCTTTATCGCGGATGTTCCAAATTTCACCAATACTCAGCCAGTTATCCACATTACCAAGGTCATTACCGACAAACACTTCAATGCGCTCATCGTACTGGCCTTGATGACTCTTACTGCCCCACGTAGTTTCCCAAACTGTAACACTGCCGCTAAAGTAACCGCTTGTATTGTCAGCGGAGGCAAAGCTAAAGATAGCGCTCCCGCCCATCCCTAAGCTCAAAAAGTCTTTGGTGCGATCGGCTTGGGGTGCACCGAGGGCATTGGTGACATCCCGGCGATAATCCGCAATATTGCCGCTGCCGGGATTGTAGGCTTCCGTCTTGGTGGCGAACCCCTGGGCATAACTGGGGGCGATGGCGGTGGCGATCGCCACACCGCTGACCAGACCTGCGAGTCCTAATTTTGCGAGTCCTTTCATGATTGATCTCCAATAGTTAGTAACAGCCTTCTGCGTTTTTGCCCTGCTGAAGAGTCCGCAAAAACTCAATTCAATTACAGCCTTAATGCGATGCTTCCTGTTCCTGTTACTAGCGTAGCCAGAGATGTCCTGAAGGAACTAGGGGCATTGCGCAAATTTGTGTGAAATTTTACAGAAATCGCCTTAACTGTAAAGATGCAATGAATTTTCTGCATTACTGCCGGACAAGTTGCGGGGGGTGTTGGTTGGACAAGGGGGTTCTGGGCGAATGGAGCCTCGTGAACCGTGCGCCAAAATTTGCCAGTGCTAGAATCAAGTACAACGCAGCCAATGGGGGTCGAATCTCAAGCCATGTGTATTTGCATCAACTGTACTTACGTCGATCGCTGCACCACTTACCATGCGGTTGAGCACCAACATCAGCAACCCCACCTCACCGACGCACCCAGCTTTGACCCGTTCGAGCCCTCGATCAACGTCAATATTCGTACGCAAGGTGAATTTGTGGAAATGGAGTGGGATGTGGTCGGCTGCCAGAGCTTTAGCAAGGAACAGGGCAAATGGGCACGGTTGCGACCTGGCGAAGCCCTACCCACCTAGCCGTTTCCTGGAGGATCTCCATCAGTCATGGCACGGGGCGATCAGATCTATGTAATCCGGAAATGGCACCATTGGGATGGCGTCTATGAACACCACGGCATCGACTGTGGTGACGGCACAGTGATCCATTATCGCAAGCCCAGTGAAACCATCGAGCGCACCTCGCTTCGAGTATTTAGCCAGGGTAAACGCCATCGCCGTCGAAACCGCCCCACGCCCTTTCGTCCTGAGGTGATTGTCCAGCGGGCCCTCAGTCGCTTGGGTGAGCACAAATATCATCTACTCTCGAATAATTGTGAACATTTTGCCACTTGGTGTCGGACGGGCCAGGCTGAATCCTATCAAATTCGTCATCTGTTGCCCTGGCTCGCTAACCCAGCGGCTGCCCCCCTAGAGCCGCCCTACGCCCAGGCAAAAACCGCTCATCAGTCTCGGCGGCTGCGCGATCGCGCCCTCGGTGACATCAAAACCATCTGGGACGAGATCCAGCCCCGCTATGTTGCCGCCCAGCAGGATGCTCAAAGCTGGCACAAGGTGGCGCAGATCGCCATCCAGGGCAATCGTGAGGATTTGGCTCGTGCCGCCTTGCTGCGTAAACAGACTCAGCAACAAAAAGCAGCACAACTGGCAACCCAGTTGCAGAAACTCGCCACAATGACGGAAACTCTACTGCGTAACAGTCTGCCGCTCCATCAATCTTGATGAAATACTCGTTCGTCGTCCCGATTTACAACGAAGAAGACAACCTGCCCGAACTGGCCAAACGCTTGGGGGCGCTCGGCGATCGCCTCGATGGCCCTGTGGAATTTATTTTGGTCAATGATGGTAGCCGCGATCGCTCCCTGGCCCTGATGCGTGAGCTGCACCAGCGCGACCCCCGCTTTGTCTATCTCAGCTTTGCCCGCAACTTTGGCCACCAAATTGCCGTGACGGCAGGGCTCAATGTTGCACGGGGGCAGGCAGTTACGGTAATGGATGGAGACCTGCAAGATCCACCGGAGCTGGTACTGGAGATGATCGCCCGCTGGCAGGCGGGCTACGAAGTCGTCTATGCCCAGCGCACCAAACGCCACCGCGAAAACCCCCTCAAGCAGTTTTATGCCTACGTCTTTTATCGGCTGCTCAAGCGTCTAGCCAATGTGGACATTCCCACGGATACCGGGGACTTTTGCCTGATGGATCGTCAGGTGGTGGCCGTGCTTAACGCCATGCCGGAGCGTAATCGCTATCTGCGGGGGCTGCGAGCCTGGATCGGTTTTCGCCAAACCTCGGTGCAGTTTGAGCGGGCAGCTCGGTTTGCGGGCGATCGCAAGTATACCTTCCGCAAGTCTTTCTCCCTGGCCCTCAATGGCTTGGTCTCCTTCTCCCGTGTGCCCCTGCGGCTGGCCACCTACACCGGACTCGTTGCGGCGATCGTGTCGGTGATCATGGCAGCGTTAGTCCTCTACTGGCGCTTAGCCCAAACCAACTCCCCCGTGACGGGCTTTGCCACCATCCTGATTGCCATCTTCTTCTTAGGCGCGGTGCAACTGGTGAGCATTGGCATCCTCGGTGAATATATTGGTCGCATCTATGAAGAGGTCAAGGGGCGACCGTTGTACATCGTGGCGGAGACGGCGGGCTTGGAGCGACGGGAGGGAGGTACTGCATCAGCCCTGCCAGGATCGAGCCAAACGTAGACCGCTGCTCAGATGGGAGGAAGATGAACCACTGTCGGCATCAATAGCTGTTATCTGTTCTCATCAAAACAATAAAACCCGCCTGCACAAAATGCTGATCGCTTGTGAGCGCTAAACGTAAGCTTTGCTGTTCCATGACCACAAACGAAATACAATCCGTGAGCCCCCAGCCTTTGTCAGGACATGCTCGATAGAGTGCTAGAGCGTTTTGGAGTAGTGCTGTGTCCACAGTGACCAGTCTAATATTGGCTGTGGTGTAACACTGTTCAATGAACTGGACTGCACCAGAGCGATTAAAGGTGCTGAGAGCATTACCCACTTCAATCAAGATGGCTTCGGTGAGCCAAATTTCGACAGCCTCACGAACACGAGGAAAGAGGTTGCGGGCTTGAGCATGATAATCATCACGGGGGTTGAGCAGGGCTTGAATAAATGCAGCATCCAGAAAGAGGCGTTCGCTACTCATTGGGGGTGCTTGGGTGTGCCGTAGAGATAATGATCGTGTTGGGCAGACCAGTCAGCAGGGGCTTCAACGGTTCCAGTGAGTGTTTCTAAGGTGTCCCAGGCATTACCGGGTGGGGTGGGATGCTGTTGACGCAGGGTTTGAATAAAGTGAAGGACTTGTTGATGCAGATCGTCGGGAAGTGCATCGAGTTCTTGCAAAATTTGGTTGCGGGTGGTCATGGGACGGTTCATCGCTTCGCTTCTAGTGTAGCGGTGGCTTGGGTTGCAGTTTGTGAAATGGGGGCAGTGGCATAAATGGAGTTGGGTTAGACTGTAGCCAAAAAATCAGTATCAAGCGTTGATTTGGAGTAGAAGCGATGCGTCTGTTGAGTGGGTTTTGGCAGTTTCTGAACACGGATATTAAGCGGCTGCCTTGGGGAGAGTTAGCGGAGCAGGGCATTGATACAGTGACCACGATTAAGGATTTTGCTGACGTCTTTGGCGAGCAAGCCCCCAACCTTGAACCCCTCAAGCAACACCTCCCCAAGGTCCAACCGTTTCTCGATCTGCTCAATGCGCCGGTCACTCAGCTTGTCACCGCCGGGTTGCCCTTTGTCTCAATTGGCATGGGGCTGCTGAAGCTGTATCTGGAATATTCGAAAGAAGAGCCCACCTATGAGAGTGCTGTAACCGTGGCGGCGCAGTTGGCTTATCTGCAAAGCCTGGAGGTGGTCTTAACCAAGATCAGCGATGCAGCAATTAACGAGAAGCTGGAGCAGGTTTCCTTGCAGCAACTGGTGGAAAAACAACTTCAGCGTCTCGATGAGCTTGAACTCAGTTCAGCCGAAGCCAAAACAGTGACAAGCCGATTTCGAGAGTCGGTGTTGGCGGAGCAGTTTAATGAAGCGTTGAGGTTGCAGCTCGGGCAAGTGGGATTAGCTAAGGCGGCTGCCCAACGGTTGGTGAATCAGGTGATGTGGGGGACGCATCGGTATTTGCATCAGGCGATCGCCGAGGCGGGCGAGGCGGTGGAGCCCCTAGCGGAGGTGTATCGCACAGGGGGACAGGCGGTACAGGAGCGCTACGATAGCATTGATGCCTATTTGCACGAGCAGATCGCCCCGCTGCCGGAGGGGCAGGTGTTTGATGAAACAAAAATTCGCTTCCGGGATATTTATGTGCCGTTGGAAGTACAACCGCTGACGCAGGCGGGGGAAGTGGATCAGGAGGCCAAGCCCATCAATATCCACGATTGGGCGTTGGGGATGTTGACGAAAACCGATGAAACCCGCAAGGTGATGTTTGTCCAAGGGGAAGCGGGACGGGGCAAGTCGGTGTTTTGTCGGATGTTTGCCGATTTAGTACGGCAGGAGCTGGAGTTTGCCTATATTCCGCTGTTGATTCGCTTGCGGAATATTCGCACCTTGGCGAATAATTTCACGGAAACCCTGGAGGATTGCCCTGATTTAGAGCAAGTATCGTTTGTGCGGGGAGATTCGGATTGGTTGGCCGATCGCAACACTCGCTATCTCATCATCCTGGATGGCTTTGATGAACTGCTCCTCGAAGGTCGTGCTACGGGCGGACTCAAGGAATTCTTGCAGCAGGTGGCGGATTTTCAGGTGCGTAGTCATCATCAATGCCTGGTGACGGGACGACCCTTGGCACTTCAGGGGATCGATCGCTTGATTACCCAAACCAAAGGCTTGGAGCGGGTGCGGTTGGAGCCGATGAGTGATGTGCTGCGGGAGCAGTGGCTGCTGAACTGGCAGGACAGTTTTGGTGAGGCAGAGGTCACTCAATTTCGAGAATTTATTGAGGCTTGTCCAGAAGAAATTACGGATAGTTTAGCCCGAGAGCCGTTGTTGCTTTATTTGTTGGCACGGTTACATCGGGAAGGAAAGCTGACCCGTGAGATGTTTGCAGGCGCGACGCAGCAAATTCAGGCGAAGCTGCGGGTTTATCGGGAGTCGGTGAACTGGGTGCTGGAAAAGCAGCGGGAGGATGAAAATCTGCGGCTGGCGGGCTTGGAAGATCTGGATGATTTGCGGGAGGTGTTGCAGGAGGCGGCGCTCTGTGTGGTGCAGTCGGGGAATGAGACGGCACGGTTGGAGATGTTGAAAAGTCGGTTTCAGGATACGGCGAACCCGGTGGCCAAGTTGTTGAAAGAGGCGCGAGAAACAACGGGGCAGTCGGAAGATAAAGCCTTGAATAATTTGCTGACGACGTTTTACCTGAAACCGGGGGAAGGGGATAAACGGGGTTCAGTAGAGTTTGCCCATAAGAGCTTTGGGGAATATTTGTTTGCGGAGCGGTTGAAGCGGGCGTTTGAGGATTGGGTGGAGTTGGATAGAAGAAAGCGGCCTCGATTAGACGAAAGAGCTTTGAATGGTCAGATTTATGATCTGCTGGGGCACAGTGGTTTTACGGTGGAAGTTGTTGAGTATCTTTTTGAGTTGTTGGCGGAGAGTGAGATTGATCGGGTGTTGCTCTTTAATCGACTCCATGAGTTTTATAAGCGCTGGTGTGAGGGAGAGTTTTTAGATCAACCGCCGAATGAGAATTTACCGCAGAAGAAGTTGTTTCAATTGCGGGAGCAAGGTGTGGCAACAGGATTGAAGCAGGTGGATGTGTTTACGGGGTTGAATGTGATGATTGTGTTGTTTAAGCTCCATGCAGCGGCGCAACCGGAAGGGTATCCGTTTTTGCCGGAAGATGCACCGAAGCCGGAGATTAGTTTTCATCCATGTGGGGAGTGGGGTACGGAGCAGTTTGATCGGAATCGGTTGCTGAAGATCATTCACTATGCGGATTCTTTGGACTTGAGTATTTTTATAAAACATGTTGGTCTTCAACTCACCCACGCTGACCTCAAAGATGCCAATTTCAGAAGTGCTTACCTTAAAAACGCTGATCTTAGGAGTGCCAACCTCTACCGTGCTGATTTCTACAGTGTCTACCTCAGAAATGTAAATTTCAGAAATGCCGATCTCAGAAGTGTGAATTTCAGAAATGCCGATCTCAATGGTGCCAACCTCGGAAATGCTGATGTCAGAAATGCTCTCCTGTTCAGAACTGACTTACGCAATGTCATTGGTCTGACTCCAGCCCAACTCACACCAGAAAATCCACCCTTGCTTTGTGGTGCACTACTCTCACCTGAGCTAGCCTACAATCCAGATCGAGACTGGGAGAGGCTGCCTGCATTTTTATATAAGCGCTATCCTGAGGTTTTTGAGACGCTTAAGGAGGCTGAGGTATATGTCAACGATCGCCGCCCATCCCAAGAGCATTAAGCCTGTAACGTAGGTAAATATTGATGACTCATAACTTTACCCACTTTACTATTCAATCAATCCAAAAAATAAGGATAATGATGAGCGTGTAGGGTGTGTTAGCAGGGCAAGAAATGGATTGAAATGGAAAAATATTGTTTCCTGCATAACGCACCACCGCCAACCCAAAGCACCTTGCATCGGTGCGTTACGGCGGA
>JBCDEB010000171.1:0-15202 GCA_039180005.1 Cyanobacteria bacterium P01_G01_bin.54
AAGTCCGGTTGTTCTCTGGTGGGGTGTTCGTCTACAAAGATTGTCGCGTGAACCGGCCGCCCTTCGACAGGCTCAGGGCTCCGCCTGTGCTCAGAGTTCCCCACGGAAGGCTCGTTTTAGGAGGGAGTTGAAGAGGTTTTCAGATTCATTTAATGCCTTGTCAGCTTGATTGACCTGACTATATATTTTTTGGCAGAACTCTTCATATTTTTCCTGAAGAGAAAGAGGAGGAATTTGAACTTTAATTGGTTTAAGTATCGCGAGCGTCAGGTATTTTGTATTGGTTCCTTTGGAAGACCTCTTCAATTCATTAAGCCGGAGCTCTAAAGTTTTCTGGAAATAGGTGTAAGAATGATCTTGGTTCTTGGTGGTTAAAACATAAGTGCGCTGATAAGCATTGAATTTTCCAGAATAGTGCTTGACCCAGTAATCAGCATTTGCATTATTCCCAGCCAATAATAAAGCTTCACAGTCGAATGCGTATGAATCAATCTGGAACGGCACTCTTGAACACGTAAAGAATGGATATACACCACCTTCAATGGCAGCATTTGAATCAAGCTTACCTGTTTTAAAATCTAAAATATCACCCAGTTCTTTTAGATCCCACCCCTTCGGATTCGTAACCGGATCGCCGAACATATCGAGAAATCGCGCCCTTAACAATTCCTCCGTGAGCCGAATCGCCTCCTGACGCTTACGCCGCACCCCGTCCGCCTTGTCCAATATCGCCGCGATACGCTTCTGTTCCGTGAGGGGGGGGAGGGGGATGGGAATTCGATCTAAATTTTTTCTATTAAGCTTTGGTTGTGCAGATCCCGTAACATAGGGTTTTAAATCTACAGTCTGAAAAAAATATCTCAGATACTTCAAGTCCGAGTACTCTGTTGCCTCTACGATATGAGCATGGTTATTGACCCAAAATTTATCACGTGCAATAAATGCAATAGGAGAAGAACGAGCCAAAAGATTAGCTCCATCTTCACCTATTAACAAAAACTCTCCATCGAATAAGTATTCATCAACATGATCAATGATTCCAGACGCTCCATAATATGGATAATCACCTTGTTTTTGTAAACGATCTGCTTGCTTTAGTGGAATTCGTTGAGAATCTCTGTTTATAACAACTTCCCCAAAGGAACGTATTGGCCATTTCATTCTCTAGCCCCCCTAAAAATAAAAAATATGATTGCGCCGACTGTGACAAACATAAACAACGTCATAGACACTTCCGCTCAAATCGCCTACCCTCACAGCATCACCTCCAACGCATCCAAATCCGCTCGAATCTCACCCACCGATCGCCACCTCATTCAACGCCGCCTCAATCACCGCCTTACTCACCCCCCGACGCTTCAGCCCCTCAATAAAACTCCCAACGGGCTGATGCCGACTCTCCAAGTGATACAAAACCGCTTCATGGGGCAACGGCGGCTCAATTGGATAATTCTTCTCCTCGTACGCCTCTACCAACGTCGTTAAGATCTCTAGGCGGTCTCCTTCCGGCGTATTCAACGGCACATTCAACAACCGCTCAACCTCCGCCAACGCCTGACGATAATCCGCCTCAGTCTTAATTGGCTTAAGCTCCATATTGATAAACCTCCCTAAACTGTTGCTGCATTAACCTTGTCGTACTCGCCATGAGTGCCAATGAATCGAATGAAAACAATCTGAATGTCATAGCGAACATGGGCAATCAAGCGATAGTCATTTCCTTTGATGTTAAAGACCACTCGATTATTTGGCAGGATGCTGGCGTTCGCATAGATCGCTTTGATGTCTGCTGGGCCTTGCCACGCTGCACGACGCACATCCTGAAACCTTAAAGGCTGTTCTGCATCGGCATGACGCTCCCAAAACTCCCGCAACGTACTCCGGGCAATAATCCTCACAACATCGCCTCCAACGCATCCAAATCCGCCCGAATCTCATCCTCTAAGGATAACCGGGGTTCGACAAGCTCACCCCTCACGTGCGTGGCCGAGCCCTGAGCTTGTCGTTCGCGGAGCGTCTCCAGTGGGGAAAGGGCGACGCTTCACCGCTACGCCGTGCCTTTTCAACCAGCAAACTTTGCTCCGGACTCACAACACAACCCCCTCCCGCCGCACATTCAGCAAGAACGGACTCCGTTCCTCCCGAAATCGCTGCCCAGAAATAAACGCCCTAGAAACCACCGTGTCATATTCCAGCGATAGATCTGCAATAAACTGACTCGTTTTCTTGATTTCTTCCCGGTAGTTAAAGGCTCGCCGGAGGACAACCAGCAAATCCACATCAGAATCCGCATGGGCATCCTCTCGTGCTTGGGAGCCATAGAGTACCAAACTCTCCAAATCATCCTGATACTGCTGAGCAAACCAGGCCTTCACGGTCGCAATCACTTGATCTAACTGTTGATTCTGCCTCTTAGAACTCACAACATCACCTCCAACGCATCCAAATCCGCCCGAATCTCATTCTCTAGATATAAACCGGACTTCGACAAGCTCAGTCCTCACGTGCAGGTTTAAGCGTTGAGCTTGTCGAAACGCGGCTCTACCTAGAACATTCTCACAACATCGCCTCTAACGCATCCAAATCCGCCCGAATCTCATCCTCCAGATCACGCAACTTCCCTAAAATCACCGCCGGAGCCTCATACTCCACCTCCTCATACTCAATCTCCTTATAGCGGTTGATCGAGAGGTCATATCCATTCTCCGCGATCTCCGCTCGGGGAACTACAAACGCCTTCGCCTTGCGGTCATTGAGCCTGTCACTGAGGTCTGAGCTTGTCGAAGACCGGCCGCCTCCTGGGTCTGTCTGCCCTTTCCCCGCTGGGGACGCTCCGCGAACGACAGGCTCAGGGCACTGCACGCTCAGCCCTCTAGCCCGCCATTGAACCAACACATCAGGAATATCATTCTCCGCCACCGGCTGCCGCTTATCATCCAACGACAACCCATCCGCCTGCATATCGTAAAACCACACCTGATCCGTCCCCCCCGCGCCCGTCTTGGTGAAGATCAAGATCGCCGTCGAAACCCCCGCATAGGGCTTAAACACCCCCGACGGCATTGAGACCACTCCTTCGAGCTTGTGGTCTTCCACCAGCGTCTTACGAAGGGCCTTGTGGGCTTTCGAGGAGCCAAACAACACCCCATCGGGAACGATCACTGCTGCCCGTCCCCCCGTTTTCAACAACCGGAGGAACAACGCCACAAACAGCAGCTCCGTCTTTTTGGTCTTGACGATCGCCTGGAGATCCTTTGCCGTTGAGTCATAATCGAGCGAGCCCTTAAACGGCGGATTGGCCAGCACCAACGTAAACGCATCCTCCACCGCCGCATGATCCTCCGAGAGGGAATCCCGCGCCTCAATCTTTGGGTCTTGAATGCCGTGGAGCATCAGGTTCATGCTGCCGATCCGCAACATCGTGGCATCAAAATCAAAGCCGTGGAACATCCCCGAGTTGAAATGCTCCCGTGCTCCCGGTGCATTCAAGACATTACTGCCATATTGATTCTCCGCCCCTTGCAGATACTGCGCCACCGACACCAAAAAGCCCGCCGTGCCACAGGCCGGGTCACAGACCAGATCCTGCACGGTTGGCTCCATCATCTCCACCATCATGCGGATGATATGGCGCGGCGTGCGAAACTGCCCATTGCGCCCCGCCTCCGTCAGCTTCGAGAGCATGTATTCGTAGAGGTCGCCCATTAAGTCCACATAGGTCTTGTCATCAGACTCCTGAGCCACTTGGTTGAGGTTATCCAGAATTCGATCGATCTGAGCTATTACAGTCTTGAGGAGAGCCTCATTCGCAATCAGAAATGTTGCATCCTTCATGTGCTGGCTGTAGGTGCTGCCCGCTGCCTTGTCGCCCAACGTTTTGATGAACGGGAATACCTGATCCCGCACGACTTCCAGCATCTCCCTACTGTTGTCAATATTCTTGAACTTTGACCAACGACAGTGCTCGTACTCCTCCCCAAACACAGGATTTTTCACCGGTCCAAAACGTTTCGCTTTCCTCTCTCTAAGCAGCTCCCCCTCATCCAACCGCTTGATAAACAGCAGATAAGAGACCTGCTCGATCACCGAGAGGGAGTTACTGATGCCATTGCTCCAGAAGGTCTCCCAGAGCTTATCAACTTTGCTTTTGAGGTCTCCAGTAATCATGACTTGCGGCTTCGACAATGGGATTGCTATTGGGCATTACAACCTGTACCACAGGATCAGGAGCAGTACAGCTATCCGCCTTACTTTTGTAAATTTGACGGGGGGCGATCGCCTCCTATTGTCTCTTTATTGTTGACAATCCGTTCTTGATTTACCTTATTGTTGTTTTCGGATTTTCAATTCATAATGAATTTAACGCATCAGGTGACGGTCGAAACCTCAGCCCAACAACACTCACCCCCATCGTCCAAGGAGATCTGCTGTGATGCTCACGTCCTTAGAACGCCAATTACCCTCCACATCTTCCCGCCCAGTTACTCAAATCACCCCCGGTATCCCCGCCGCTGATGGCGCAGGTGTCCGGCTCACCCGCTTTGTGGGCACAGCTGCACTGCCGATCCTCGACCCTTTTCTACTCCTGGATAGGATGCATTCCGACCAGCCCCAGGACTATCTGGCTGGCTTTCCCAACCATCCCCATCGCGGTTTTGAGACTGTCACCTACATGCTGGCGGGCAACATGCGCCACGAAGATAACAAAGGTCATCAAGGCGTAATCGCGCCCGGTGGCGTGCAATGGATGACCGCTGGCCGGGGTATTGTCCATTCAGAAATGCCCGAGCAAACCGATGGGCTGCTCTGGGGCTTCCAACTCTGGCTCAATCTGCCCGCCGCCCAGAAGATGACGGCACCGAAATACCAGGAATTTGACGCCAGCGAGATTCCGGAAGAACTGCGTGACGGCGTAACTGTGCGGGTGATTGCAGGCCAAACCCACCAAGGCACCCTCGGCCCGATTCAACCGGCGGCCACCGAGGTGCTCTACTGGGATCTGATCTTGGATGCCGGCCAAACCTTCCGCGAACCCTTACCAACAGGTCATAACGCCTTCCTAGTGGTCTACGCGGGTCAGGTGAGGATCGGCGGGGAGGAGATTTCGACGGGTAAGCTGGCGGTGCTGGGGGCGGGCGATCGCCTTGAGCTGGGCAGTGAGACCGGCGGGCGGGCTCTCCTGATTGCGGGTAAACCCCTCAACGAACCCGTTGCCCACGGTGGCCCCTTTGTGATGAATACAAGAGCTGAGGTGCTGCAAGCCCAGCGGGACTTTCTGGCAGGGCGCTTTTAAACTTGAGTTTCGGTTAAGCGAAGCGATCGTATTCCTCAAAGTACTGAAATCTCGATGTTAAACCCGGTTGTCAGGGGTCCAGCCCCCCGACACCTCCCGCTGAGGGGGAGATTGCCCCCTCAGACTCCGGCAATATCGGAGCCAGTATTGTTGATTCTGATGAGTTTCGACCGTCTTGCTTGATGTGTGCTGATCCAGAACTCACGCTTTTAAGGAATTCGAAAGGTGGAATTTGGCAGAAACAAATCCTGCATTAGTGGCCGACACGCCCAACTCACCCCGCTTAGCGCTACGCTTGAGCTGCCCCTCCCGAGAGGGGATTTCTGGATTAAAATCTCTGACCGGGAGGCGTGCTCCGGAGGGGGGAGGTGGGTCGGCCCAATCCGCTTTTTGGAGGGTTTTTGCCGCCTTGCCATTTGCCTTTAGCGAACCCGACTATATCCGTGCCGTAAACTCCAAAAACACTAACGTTCGGTAGGGTCTCAAACCCTTCCCTACTGCGTATGTTGTTTTAGGGATACGCAACTCGGATTTACTTTGAAAATAGACAATGTTAATACTCTTGCACCAAGTCAATGAAGCTAGCGAGATCCCCCCGGCTACGCCGACCCCCTTGGTAAGGGGGTTTTCATCGTTGGGGGTGATAACCCGTCATGACTCGTTGGTATTCAGACGCTCTGAACTTTGAACCTTAAACTTTGAACTTTGAACCCTAAACTCTGAACTCAATGAAACTCCTCGAACCCGTTAAAATTGGTGACCTTAGCCTGCCCAACCGGGTGGTGCTTGCGCCCATGACCCGCGCCCGTGCGGGCAAGGAACGTCAACCCAACGCCTTGATGGCCGAATATTATGCCCAGCGGGCTGGTGCTGGCTTGCTGATCACCGAAGCCACCACCATCTCGGAGCAGGCCAACGGCTGGAATGAATCACCGGGTATCTACAGTGATGCCATGGTTGAAGGCTGGACGCTGACGGTGGATGCTGTTCATGCCAAGGGTGCGAAGATCTTCTTGCAACTCTGGCATTGTGGCCGGGCGTCCCATAGCAGTTTCCACAACGGTGAGCCGGCCGTAGCGCCTTCGGCTATCAAAATCAACGATGACTATATCCACACGCCCAAGGGCAAAGAACCCCATGAGACGCCCCGTGCTTTAAAAACGGACGAGATTCCGGGGCTGATCGCCGACTATCGCCGTGCGGCTGAGCGGGCCAAGGCGGCGGGCTTTGATGGCATTGAGGTGCATTCGGCCAATGGCTATTTGCTCGATAGCTTTATGCAGTCCAAAACCAACCAGCGCACGGATCAATATGGCGGCAGCATTGAGAACCGAGCCCGTCTGCTCCAGGAGATCCTCACGAGCGTGACGCAGGTGTTCCCAGCGAACCGGGTGGGGGTGCGCCTTTCGCCCAATGGTTCGTTTAACGATATGGGTTCCCCTGACTATCGGGAGCAGTTTATCTATGCGGCGGGCCAGCTCGATCGCTTTGGTTTGGCCTATCTACATGTTATGGATGGGTTGGCCTTTGGCTTCCATGAGCTGGGTGAGCCGATGACCCTAGCCGAGTTCCGTCAGGTCTTTAGCGGGCCCTTGATCGGCAATTGTGGCTATACCCAGGAGACGGCGGAGGCGGCGATCGCCGCCGGGACTGCCGAGATGATTGCCTTCGGCCGCCCCTACATCAGCAACCCGGATCTGGTCGAGCGATTTGCCAAGGGCTGGGCCCTTAACCCTGAAGCAGATGTCGCAACTTGGTACACGCCAGCGGGTGCCGAAGGCTATATCGACTTCCCTGTCTACAGCGGCTAGGGGCTGTCATCATTTAGATTGCAAACTCTTACTATGGCTAGCTTACAGCCCCTTTTTCTGTTTTTTGGGTCGGGCGCTCCATCGCTTGTCCCATCAGGCTTCTGAGGTCAATTGATGACGCGCTCTAAACAGAACACAAAAAATCTCGTCCCTCTCTTCCCGTAGGAAGGCTCTCAGGCGAGGGGCGAGATGAGTTAAGGGAAAAACTCTAGGGTGTTAGATTTTTCTCTGACCAAAGTTTAATGCCCTAACTCACTGTTTGGGGTAGGGGGGGGGAGCCCCACCCCCTGGGAAAATGGATCGATTATAACGATCCAAGCCAGTCTAAAAGAGCGTGATTGACCCGCTCGGGGACTTCATCGTGGGGACAATGACCTGCGCCAGGGATGGGGTGAAACGTCACCTGTGGCTGCGTTTGGTAAATCTGAGCTCCTTTGATCGGGGTCCAGGGATCCGCATCGCCCCAGAGCACCAGTAAGGGCTGCTGGATTTTTGGGAGTAGCTCGCTGGGGGCTGGGCCGGGAGGAGCCGTCAGCACCGAGGCAAAAACCTGCTGTGCGCCTGGATCGCAGGAGGGCCGGTAGAGCATTTCTACCAGCTCGTCTGTTACGGCATTGCGATCGCGGTAGACCTGATAGAGCGTGTTTTTAATCCGGGACTTCTGGCGGATTAGGTTAAATACAAACGGCCCGGTTAGGGGTGAGCTGACCACTTGGGTAAAGGCTCCCATCACCAGCCGCAGGGGCAAACTCAACTCATCCGGACGATGGTTAAGCCCACCCGCACAGTTAATCAAGACGCCGGCCCGCGCGATCGCCGGCGTTTGGGCCAAGACCATCAAACTCAAGAGCCCACCAATAGAATTCCCCACCAACACCATGGGCTGTTGGATCTGAGCTGCCCAAAAATCTTGAATCAGCTCGACCCACATCTCAACGGTGTAGTCGAGTGGCGGTTTGGCTGAGCCGCCAAACCCCAATAAATCTAAGGCATAAACCCGATAGCCTGCCGCTGCTAGCACGGGAATGTTCTTGCGCCAGTGACCCAACGATGCGCCAAACCCATGCAGCAGTAGCAAGGGTTGTGCTCCCTCACCTTGGACGGTATAGCGAATGGTATGGTCTCGCCATTGCCAGTCATGGATAGGGAGGGTAGGGGTCAAGGGAGTGGGACGTTGAACTGCTACCATGCTTAAAGATAAAGACTCTTTTAAATAATTGTTGATCGTTTTCGTTATTGTAGGGGGATTTTCTTGGAGGCGGTTGCCGTTGGCATCACACTGATGGAACTTAAGAAAACAAACCAAGAATTCCGTAGCGCAGGTGGCCGCTGAGCGAAGTCGAAGTGCGGTCAGTAAGCTTGCCGAATCTGCGTCTCGCCTGCCAAGGGTTTAGCGCTTTGTGCAATGACCGAATTCAGTTCTTAGCCTTCATCAGCGCAATCGGTACAAGCCACTGACGCACAATGGCGATCGTACCGCGCAGTTTAAGCCGCTCGCGCTTGCATTCAGACCAAAACGAGGTCAAGCATTTGCCATGTTGTGGTTATTAGGAGTGGGGTAACGTGACGCGTTTTTCTCATCAACAGGCTAGTGAGCACGGATCTGTTGAATACAGGCCCGTTGAACACCGACCTGTTCAGCACAGGCTCATTGAGCATAGACCCCTTGAATATCAATCCGTTGAGACGGTGGGGGCGGCAGACTATCGCCCACCCTCACTGCAGGTTCAACGGCTGCTGGCTCAAAACAGGGGCAAGGATTTAGAGGAGAAGCTAGAGCCCCAATTTCCCCAGGAGTCTGTTGGCATTCCAAGCTTCTGGGTCTATGCCAAGCCCTATATTGGACTAATTAGCCTCTCCCTGTTGACCTTTCTGTTTTTGATCTTTTTGCTGTTGCAACGGGGTTTTAAAGAGGCACGCTTGGGCTTTTTTGTCACCTTACTGCTGGGGGCATCGCTGGCGATTTGGTTGAGCATTGAATTTACGATCGACATTTTGGGCGTGGATACACAAGAGAGTGATTCATCCCTGACTCAACCCCCGTCAACTCAAGCTGCATCACCCACCTCGACCCTTGAGGAGCCTGAAGCCACCCCTAGCGCCACCCCTACTGCAACTGAGCCAACCACGATCGCGGCGATCGGCCTGACCCAACAGGCTGCTGAACTTGATCTCGACCTTGAGTTCCCCAGCTTTTGGGATGACCTCCTGACTGCGGCTGCCGGGGTAGCAGCGGCTCAGGAAGCGGAGGAGAGTACTTCTAACCCGGCCGACAATCTAGGAGACTCTCCTGGTTTTCCCACCCATAATGGGAATGGGGGGACGTCTGACTCAAATCCAGCGGGCGCAGCCCATCTAGCGTCTCGATTGGGGGCAAATGCAACTGCTGCACTCGGCGGGGCATCACCCCAGCCGGGGACGAGAGACCTTAACCTGACCCCCCTGGCTGGACGCGTCCCGGGCTCAACCCTATCGGCCCTCCCCGGTCAAAACGCGCTGCAACCCCCACCGAGCCTCAGCCGCGTTGACTTTAATGCGCCCATTGCCTTTCGGGCGGTTCTGCGCCAAGGCTTAACGGGTCAGGATGTGATTGTCTTGCAAAAGCTTTTACAGGAGCTCGGCTTTTACAATACCGAGCCCGATGGTTATTTTGGTCAGCAGACCACCAGCGCGGTACAAGCCTTTCAGAAAGAGCACAACCTGCTGAGTGATGGCATCGTCGGCTTTAGCACCTGCCAAATTCTCGATACCCAACTCAGCGCAGTGGCAATTCAGTGCCGGGAGTAAGGGCATTCACGGTATAGACCACCATCTGGTGAGTTTTGCCTTTGAGATTCATCAATCCCAAACTATGAAATGTCCAATCTTCTGGAATGACCAGGGCTTCTAGGGCATCATGCACTTTTTGGGTGAGCAGAATTTGATTCGTCCCGGCCTTGCTCATCAGGCGGGCCGCAGTGTTGACCGCATCACCCAGCAAGTTGAACTGGCGTCGCCCCCGGCGTTCGCCAATCTCGGCAGCAAAGACCATTCCCCGAGCAATGCCAATGCGGCCGGTGATGGGATAGGGTTGGCCCTGCACCTGGAGGGGAGGCGTCTGGGCAATGAGGTCAAGAATGGCGATCGCCGCAGAGACGGCCCGCAACACATCATCGCCGCGATGGGTGGCGTTATCAAAATAGAGCACCATCACTGGGTCATCCAGGTTATAGGTGGGGTTGCGCAGAATCCCCCCCGCTTCTAGCACGATTGCATTGATTAAAGAAAACAGTTGGTTGCAGGCCGCAACCAATGCCGTTACCTCATCGCCAACGAGGCGCTCCACGGCGGTTGAAAGACCCACCAGGTTGACAAAAACCACTGTTGGCACCACAAACTGGGGCGCAATTTGGCGCTGGGAGACATTGGCGACCGCCAGTCGCAGCACAGTCGGCGAAAGATAACTGGCTAGAGGCAAGAGCTGCCTCACCAATGATTGAATCTCCTGGGCGATCGCCCCCTCCGACCGATCCAAGAGTAGGGCGCGGCGCGATCGACGCCGCGCCCTAGGCAAATCATATTCCCCCAAGGTCGCATCACTGAGATCATCCACCACCAACTGATAGCCCGGCGACTGGGGCTCAAAACGAAACTGCTCTTCGAGCAACGGACTGGTCTGTACCGTCAGGCAAACCCGACCCACTCGCCCCGCCCCTTCTGCCCGTTTGGCCCGCTGCACATCCTCCCCCAGCAAAATTCGCATCATGCGCAGGGGGGTGCCCACATCGATGGAGAGAAATTCACTACTGTGAATCCCCACCCGCATCTGGAGCGAGAGGGAGCCTTGCGGTGTGACAATCTCAGCAAAGTCGGTCATCGCTCGCTGCATCCGGAGCCCTGCCCGTACCGCCCGAGCCAAGTCCTGGCGCTGTTCATCCCAAGGAAACTCCACCAACAGCGCATCACCGGTAAACTCCAGGAGGTTGCCGCCAGACTTGCTGACGATCGCCCCCATCAGCCCAAAATAACGGTTCAACACGGCCCAAAGACCTTGATTGCCCTGGGGACCTTGGGTGGAGTAAAACTCCATCAAGGGGGTAAACCCTGCTAAATCCGTAAACAGAAGCGTCCCCTGCCGCTGCGTATGGCGACATTGCCCCACCGGGGGCGGTTGAGCAACAATGGACGGGGGTAAATAATCACCCAAGAGGCGACTGAGCGAGCGTAAATGCTCAAAGACTTGCATCAGGTTTGCGGCCGACGGCTCAACCCAAAGCAAGGTGTAGAGGTTCGCGGGTAAGAGGCGACGCAGCTCGGGGTCGATCTGAGCCAAGAGGGACGACGACATAGGAGCGGAGAAAGTGAATCCTCATTCTATCTTCAGGGATGAGCACCTAAATCCGCTGCCGATAGAATAATTTGACAATTTGGGGCGTGTTATCACAACAAAAACGCCAAACAGCCGTTGTCAAGTGCTAGCCCGAGTTCGGATAATAGAGGAATATCTTTTATTTAAGCCAATGCTATGCAGCGACCTGTTTTGGCGATCGCCTCACTTCTCTGGGCCATTCAGCTTTTCCTCCCCCGTCCCAGCCAAGCTAACCATCAACTCAATACCCAGCTCAACGCCGCTATCTGTGGTCAAAACTGGTATCAAGCCATTCAAATTATTCAACGCATGAAGCACTTGGCCCCCCAGGCGGCGGGTCGTCTCTCGGCTTACCAAAGTCGTCTGCAAGCCCTGGCCGATCGCGGCCTCTACATCCCCGATTGGCAATGTACGACCGACGCGTTACCCACCCCCGAGGCTGGGGATACCGCTCCTGTCGGTGAGGTTTATACCATTCCCATCGTTGGTCGTAGTGGCGGCATTCCCATTGTCGAGGTGACGTTCAATGGCCAAACTTTTCTGATGCTCTTTGATACCGGAGCTTCGGTCACGTTCATTTTGGCGGAGATGGCCGCCGCGATTGAGCCCCGCCAGGTGGATGAGGGCTTTGCAGTGGTGGCGGATGGCCGGGTGATTCCCACCATTATTGCTGAGGTGGATACGTTGGCAGTGGGCGATTTGACGATTAACAATGCGATCGTCACCTATGATGTCAACCCCAGTGGCGAAGGCGCACTCGATGGCATGGGTCTCCTGGGGCAAAATGTCTATGGTGACTATGATGTGCTGATTGGCCAAGATACGATCGAGCTCCGCCAGCGGAGCGGGAACTAACCAAAAACATGCAGCTTCTGGCATCAGCTCAAGGTTTCAATTCGTTAGTATTGGATGAAATTACCTATTGGTATTTTTGTTCTACTGAGTAGCGTTTTATGACCTCGGAAATCCAATTAAAAACCTCATCGATAGAACTTTCTACAACACTAAATTCTCTATCTGAAAGTTTATCAGCATATCTCAAGTATCTTGGCTTACCAACAGATTCGGTTTTGGTTGGTCTTGATGAGCGCCGAAAAATCATCAACAATATGCCCTATGTTGTGCCTGCTTTGACTGAAGTCCAGCGTAGCAGTGCGATGTATATCTCCAAGTTTTCGGCGGCTTGTGTTGTAGGGCTTTTCGATGCAGCTCTCAACTATCTTTGGGATGAGACAATTCGTAATCTTCGTGTAAAAGTCGTTCAGTTTGACTTAGATTATTTTTACGATACGGCAATAGCAGATGCCAACAAACGCTCCAAGTTTAAAGATGAAGGTGATTTAGAGAAATTAGATGATTGGGTACTTGTTAAAGGTTGCAGAGAGACAGGGATAATCAGTGATATTGGTTATCGCCATCTAGATTACATCCGTGATATGCGGAATCATGCTAGCGCTGCTCATCCCAACCAAAACGAGTTAACTGGCCTACAATTGGCTGCTTGGTTGGAAACTTGTATAAAGGAAGTTCTGGGAAAGGAGCCTGAAGGTGCAGCGATAGAGGTAAAACGACTTCTACGTAGCCTTAGAGAAGAAAGTCTATCTGAAAGAGATATACCTCCTATTGCAGAAGCGATTGTACGGCTACCAGAGGAATTAGCTCATTCTCTCTTGAGGACAGCGTTTGGGATGTACACAGATCCGAAGCTAGATGCAAGTATCCGAAAAAATATCCGATTCCTTGCACCCGAGATTTGGTCAGTTTGCTCTGAAGATGCAAAATATGATGTTGGATTGAAACATGGTTCATTTTCAGCAAATGGAGAAGTTTCAAGAGTGAATTTGGCTCGGGATTTTCTGATTATAGTAGATGGGGCAGCCTATTTATCATCTAACACCATTGCAGTTGAAATAACTTCTTCCTTAGATGCCTTGCTAGCAGCTCACAATGGTTGGCATAACTTCTACAATGGACCGTCCCCTGCAAGATTACTTCAATCTTTTATTCCTGCAAGTGGCAATATTCCAAATAGTGTGTCAGCAAAATACGTTAAGATCTTGACACTTTGCTACATTGGCAACGGTTATGGAGTTTCGTCTAGTGCCGAACCAACTTACATTGGTTTAATTGATCGTTGGCAAGATAGCCAAAATTCTCAGTTCATCGGTCTGACGCGTAATTTAGAAATTACCTCTCGTCTTCAATTCGCATCCTGTCAAAAGCGTTTTCAAGGCCTTGCTAGTCGCTTAACTGATCAAGCTACTGACCCCAATACCAAGCTTGCACTAAAGTTCATTGAAGACTTCTCGACCAAAAAGTTGGACAGAATTGGAAATGATTCTCGTTCTCAGACCATTCTAAAAACCATAAAATATTAGACTAAGATAATTAATATTGAAATCCAAAGTCATCAAACGAGAAGCTGCTTAACTAGTAGAATTATTATGGTTTCCTCAGAGCTAATTTCCACCTTGCGAGACCTGAGCCGTTCAGATAAGTTCCACATCATGCAACTTTTAATCTCAGAACTCGCTCAGCAAGAAACTGAACTCATTAAGCCTGAACAAGCTTATCCAGTATGGTCTCCCTATGATGCAAACGAGGCCGCAAATACAATGTTAAATGTTCTAAAGGCAGCCAAAGCTCAAGATCATGTGTAACGTTGAACAGTATCCATTCCTTTCTGGTGATTCAGCATTGGGCGAGGCTAGCTTCCGTCCATATCTGCCGTTTACCCTGACGCATCAAGCACGTACTATCACAACAACTGGCCTGCTGGATACTGGAGTAAGTGTAAATGTGCTCCCCTATTCAACAGGTATGGAACTGGGATATGAATGGGAGCGGCAAACAATGGCCCTTAGCCTAACCGGGAATTTAGCTCAATACGAGGCGCGTGTTGTACTTGCCCAAGCCATCGTCGGGCAGTTTGAGCTGGTACAACTGGTATTTGCTTGGACACAAGCTACTGCTATACCGCTTATCTTAGGGCAGGTAAACTTCTTCATGGAGTTTGATGTTTGCTTTTATCGTTCCAAGCTCAATTTTGCAGTCAGCCCTAAAGCGCCCGTTTCAGATTAGGCTGGGTTGCGATCTGTCGTGTTGGAACCCGTGGGAAATCATCTGGAAACAATTGAGTGGGGATTGAAGTAAAGATCTGAATACTATTGTTGCTATCCTTGCCGCCCGGCCGCTGCCCGATCGCCCACGCGGCGGCTCAAATCAAGCCCGACTGTCACCGACTCATCCCAGGACGTTAGGTGGCAGCGGTTACAATACGAAAAACCGAAGCCGAATTGACGATTCAGTATTGAACATGGCCCACCAACGGTCAACGTCTTGAGCTGAACATCCTGCTGCAAAATAAATTCAAAAACAGTATAGATGTTTTGTTCGCGGAATGCTTGAATGGTTCTCGTGCAGCGGATTGAGCTGATTTCAATCGACCGATGGGTGTTTAGGGCTGGAACAGCGGCTGCAAGAGTGGCTAAGTTTTTGGAGAAAGAGTGGATGTCTGCAAAATCAAAACCAACCAACCCCCTGGCTTTAGGGCTAGCCCTGGCAATTTCTGGGGGGATTTTCGTAGTGGGCGGCCAATGGCTGGCCCCCCGTCTATTGCCCGGCGGGTCACTCACGGGCACATTGAATAGTGCGCAATGCAGTGACCCCGATGCCCAGGTGCAACTGACAGCCCTGGGCGATACCTTCAGTGGCTATTCCACCTTGCGTAACCCCGCGTTTCAGGGCGCG
>JBCDEB010000172.1:0-15200 GCA_039180005.1 Cyanobacteria bacterium P01_G01_bin.54
CTCCGCTCAGGACAAGCGCTCAGCAACCACCCGCGCTACGGGATATTGAGCCCAGAAGCCCGTAGCGCAGGTGGTCAGTGAGCTTGTCGAATCTGCGTCCCGCTTGCCCGAGGAATAATCAGCAGTTTATCTCTCCCTATGCTTTATGGATTCAGTATTAGATAGCGAAGCCTGAGCGGAGTCGAAGGCAGAGCGGACGGGATTCGACTCCGCTCTGCCCTCAATCTCGCCCTCTACTTTCCGGATTTGGTATCAGACAAGTGATGAATTGGACTTGGGGTTAGTCAACGCGAGAGACTTCGTGGAGATTGCAAGCGTGTGTGGGCACTTGTCAACTGGCTCGATATGCCTTAGGTGTCATCCCTGTCCACTGTCGAAACTGCCGACTCAGATGACTGTGGCTGTTGAACCCGGCAGCTAGGGCAATATCCAAAATGGATTGGTCGGTTTGTTTGAGCAATTGTTTGGCTCGCTCAATCCGTTGTTGGAGCAAATATTGATGGGGCGAGAGACCTAGAGACTGTTTAAAAAGACGACTAAAATGAAATTGGCTCATGTCGAGTAATTGCGCTAGGCTTTCCAGCCGCAGATTTTGGTCCAAGTGGGCATCGATATAGTCCAATATCTGCAATAGCTGGCGTTGGGGTAAGCCGCCTGTGTAGCTCGGTAGTTGGGGTTGTGTAGTGGCGTGATGCCGCAGCAGTTGTACCGCCAACAAGTTAGCGAGAGAATCAAGGTAAAGTTGGTTGCCCGCCTGCTGTTGATTCAGCTCGGTCAGGAACATTGAGGCGATCGCCGCCACCTGGGGATCATGGGTGCGAAAGGTGGGCCGCAGTTCAAGGCGATCGCCCCCTTTCGAGAGCGTCTCCAAGGCAATTTTTTGCAAAAACTGGGTCTTGAGGCGAATTTGCAAATAATCTTCCTCGTCCTGCCAGCGGGCAAACAGGGGAACTTGGGCGGGGGTGATGATAAATTCGCCTTTTTGTACCAGCCCCGTAAAGGTCTTGCCATCCTGGCGATGGACGTAGTGCAGCGGGCGTGGATTGAGCAACATTGAAACCGTATGCTCCCCCTCAAAACAAAAACCCCCTTCACCCGGCGGATTGAGGGCCCGTTCCACCTGAATCAGCGGCGACGACGGGTCAGCCGGAATAGATTCCAGAGGCTCTGGGGTTTGGGGTGATTGGATTGCCAGAGGAGTCATGCTGCGCGGCCAATACATCTCGCCTTGATTGTAGGCATTCTCCAAAACTCGCCGCAAGATTATACTAGCCCCGCAAGAATCCTCAAGCTTGCCTTTGGGGCTTTCCCTAAGCTGAAATTGTTCTTCAGCAAGGAAACATCCGCTCATGAAACTGGTTATTTTTGGTTCAACGGGCAGCACAGGTCGTGAAGTGGTGCGGCAGGCGTTAGCCGATGGGCATCAGGTCACTGCCTTTGTCCGCACCCCTGCCAAGCTCACTCTCCAGCACCCCAACCTCAGCCTTGTTCAGGGAGATGTGCTCGACCCCCATGCCGTTGAGCCAGCGGTGCAGGGTCAAGACGCTGTGGTTTGTATCCTCGGTGCGGGCAAGCAGCTTAGTGGCACGGTTCGCTCTGCCGGAACCAAACAAATTATTGACGCGATGGAAAAAACCGGGGTTCATCGTTTGATCTGCCAGTCCACCATCGGGGTCGGCGAGAGCTGGGGCAGCTTGAATTTTTATTGGAAGTACATCATGTTTAGCTTTATTTTGCGCAAGGTGTTTGCTGATCATGAACGCCAGGAGCAATATGTGCGCCAGAGCAGTCTGGATTGGACGATTGTGCGACCGGGAGCCTTTGTGGATGGCGATCGCACCGGTCAATACCGCCATGGCTTCCCCGGTACGGACACCACGAGCCAGCTCAAGATCTCTTGTGCCGATATTGCTGACTTTATTCTCAAGCAGCTGAGCGATCGGTCTTATCTGCATCAAGCGCCGAGTCTGTCTTACTAGGGGCTGATGCCAACGTCCCGAAGCCTCTATCCGGGAGGGTTTGAAACCCTCCCCTACGGTATCTTTATTAACGTGAGTTCTGGATCAGCAAACATTACGAAAGACGCTAAAACTCAACGGAATCAACGATACTGGCTCCGATATTGCCGGAGTCTGAGGGGGCAATTTCCCCCTCAGCGGGAGGTGTCGGGGGGCTGGACCCCTGACAACCGGGTTTGACATCGAGATTTCAGTGCTCCCGAGGAATACGATCGCTGTGCTTAACCGAAATTCACGTTTGCTAGGATTCAGCGGCTAAGCCCTCAAAAATGCGTTCGCAAAACCCTTGCTGTAAGGGGGGTCTGCGAAACCCCTACAAGGTTAGCTCAGCGGGAGGTTCGGGAGGCTGGCACAGACCTGACAACCGGGTTTGGCATCGAGATTTCAGTGCTCCCGAGGAATGCGATCGTTTCGCTGAACCACAATTACAGGTTCTGTGCTTTTCAAGCTTTGTGATCCGGGCGCTGGGTCAGCAGTCCTCAGAACTGTTCAGCCCGGATTAAAGCCAAACCGATCGCACCCCAGCGATCGCAACGCCTCCGTATCTGTGAGGTTATATTGCAGGGGCGTAATGGTGATGTAATTGTCCTTAATTGCCTGCACATCCACCGGGATCTCCGGGGGCAGATGGGCATGATCCGGCTGCTCGATATCCTCGACGGCCTCGCCCGCCAGCCAATAGTAATGCTTGCCGCGAGGATCTTGACGCTGGGCAAACTGCTCAATATAGCGTCGCACCCCTTGACGCGCTAGCTTCACCCCGGCAATTTGGGGCGCAGGCACCGGCGGAATATTCACATTGAGCAAACTCGAGCTCGGGAGCGGCTCCTGGGCCAACTGGGCCACCAACTGCACCGCAAAGTCTGCCGCCACATCAAACTCGCGCACCGTGAAACTGGCCAAACTCAAGGCAACACTGGGAATTGCCTCTAGCGTCCCCTCCATCGCCGCCGAAACTGTACCGGAATAGAGCACATCCGTGCCCAAATTCGAGCCCTGATTAATGCCGGAGAGCACAAAGTGCGGGCGTCCCGGTAATAGAGCACTCAGGGCTAACTTCACACAGTCCGAGGGCGTTCCTGAACAGGCCCAGGCCTGCACCGAGGGGTTGTAGATGTCAACCACCTGCTCGGCCCGGATCGGCTGGTGAATGGTTAAGCCATGGCCCGTGGCCGATCGCTCTCGATCGGGGCAGACTACGGTCACCTGATGACCCGCGCGGGCGAGGGCATTCGCCAAT
Source organism: Cyanobacteria bacterium P01_G01_bin.54 (assembly GCA_039180005.1). Taxonomy (GTDB): domain Bacteria; phylum Cyanobacteriota; class Cyanobacteriia; order Cyanobacteriales; family Spirulinaceae; genus SIO3F2. The sequence goes on from JBCDEB010000172.1 coordinate 3,259, forward strand.
GTCCGCACTCCCAAGGCGAGAATGCCATCATCGTTACTAACCAGGATCTGTTGTGGTTTGGTCATTGTTTGTTGCTGTTTAGACTGTGGTTTGGCGAATCCGCTCCCCGCTTCGTTATTCTGGCCCCATTGCTCGTTAAACTAACGATCAAGACCCGCCGAATCGAAAGGCTTAACATAAGAATTTATAGTGGAATGTCTGATCTCGAAAGCCAACTCCAAGCCCTCCAAGCTGAAGTCACTACAGCGATCGCTGCCATCACCGATCTCGACGCCCTAGAACAGCAGCGCATCGCCGTCTTGGGCAAGAAGGGCAAACTCTCGCAAATTCTCCGGGGTATGGGTAAACTCTCTGCCGAGGAGCGCCCCCGCATTGGCGCCCTGGCTAATGAGATTAAAGAAGGGATTCAACACCAACTGGAGCAAACCAAGACGAAGCTAGAAGGCGCGGCGATCGCTGCCCAACTGGCCAGCGAAACCCTCGACGTCACTATGCCCGGCGTCAGTCGTCCCCTCGGTCGAGTCCACCCGCTCAACAGCATCATCGATCGCATCATTGAAATCTTCATGGGCCTTGGCTATACCGTCGCCGAAGGCTACGAAATGGAGACCGACTATTACAACTTCGAGGCCCTCAATACGCCGCCCGACCACCCCGCGCGGGACATGCAAGATACCTTCTACCTGCCCGACGGCAACTTGCTGCGCACCCACACCTCTTCGGTGCAGATCCGTTACATGGAAGAGCACGAACCCCCCTTGCGCATTATTGCCCCCGGTCGGGTCTATCGCCGTGACACCGTGGACGCCACCCATTCAGCGGTCTTCCACCAAATCGAGATCCTGGCAATCGATAAAAACCTCACCTTCACTGACCTCAAAGGCACCCTCAAAGAATTCGTCCGTCAGATGTTCGGCGAAGAACTGCCCATGCTCTTCCGCGCCAGCTATTTCCCCTTCACCGAGCCCTCGGCTGAGGTGGATGTGCAATGGGAGGGCCGTTGGCTAGAGGTCTTGGGCTGTGGCATGGTTGACCCCAATGTGCTCAAGGCGGTGGGCTATGACCCAGAAGAATATACGGGCTTTGCGGCAGGCTTGGGTGTCGAGCGTTTTGCGATGGTACTCCATCATATCGATGATATTCGTCGCCTCTACGCCAGCGATCTGCGTTTTCTCTCGCAGTTCTAAAGCCTGTACCAACTGACAATTCTATGCCGAAGAAGGTCAGAGAGCTGAAGCAAATGCTAAAAAAGGCTGGATTTATGCTCTTGCCTAGGCGAGGTAAAGGTAGCCATTCCTACTGGGTGCATGAGCGACTGGAGCGTCCTGTCGTTCTCTCTGGCAAAGATGGCAAGGACGCAAAGCCCTATCAAGAGCAAAAAGTTATTGAAGCCCTAAACGACCTAGAACAGTTACCACCAGAAAATTGATATGAAGTACAGTATTTTAATTCAATGGTCTGATGCAGATGGAGTGTATATTGCCAGCCTTCCAGAATGGGGTAAAGGAGCAAGTACTCATGGTGAAACCTATGCAGAAGCGCTAGAAAATGCCCAAGAGGTGCTGTCAGATCTGGTTTATGGCTACGAGCAGCTCAGTAAGCCATTGCCTGAACCTAGAATTGTGCCAATCTCCTGATTGCAGTTGCCTAGTTTCGTCATAATATTGCGACACAGTGTTAGCTTTCCCGTTGCAATCCAATCTAAAACTACGCAGGGAATGTTCTGATTTTTGTGTAAATCCCGGTTCTGGGAATGGAAAATTAGGGGTTACAGCCGGATCAAACACGGCTTTCTGAACACTCCCCTACGCATTACGTCGTGGGAAATCGTCCTTCATCGTCACATATTCTTCGATAAGAGATTGAATCTCCTTATGTCTCATTTTGGTTTGATAATAGTCTGATGATTTAGGGTTCGCTTTCTCAACGACATCTTCAATATCACTATCAGAAAAAATGTCGAAGGTGTATTCTTGAATATACTCAAATAGTTTGCTCGTTGACGAATACAATTCATTTAGTATCCTCTGCGTCAGCTCTTTTGCGCTCTTATATAGCTCGAAGTATGACCCCACCCCAAGACTATCGCCGAGTAAAGTATTCACGAACTCCTGTTCTTTTTCAATAAAGTCAATCTCGTCTTTGTATTGCTTTATGTCGCGATAAAATCTCTTGACCCGTCTTCGAACAACTTCTCCATTACTTCCTTCAGGTAAAACTCTCAAGACATAATCCTCGCCATTGATATACAAGCCGGATTTTTTATGCTTTTCACTCGTCGCAAATGCCATTTCAAATGTTTCTTTTCTATAGAGAAATGCAGTTTCTTTAGCATCTGGAAAACCCTGAATATACTCTAGCAGCATTACATGACAGCCACAAATTCCGTCACTATCTTCATTATCGGTAAGTAGAGCAAACTCCATTGGCACAATGAGGCGAACATGTCCGAGTTTAGAATCCGCCTTCAAAATCAGAAATCTGTGTAGATTTTTCTTTAATAAGTCAATCTCGATTGAGCCAAAGCGATCTTTTCCCTTGAGACTGATCTCGCTCAATAATTCTTCGCAGAAATCATAAGCCAATCCTGGTATCTTTTCTATACTCTCATGTCCTCCTCTTATTCTTTGGAAGAAAAAGAATACAATCATAGACAAAAGCCAGATAGCCATTGAAAGCAGTCCAATCAAATTAGACTCAGAAATCTTCCCAAACATTAGATGTCCTTGGTTTTGAATGTAGCAAAACAGGAAACCATTCGAGAGAGAAAGAAGATTACTGTTGCCATAAAAAAACAACAATGCAAATATGGAACTCATTACAGATATCTAATTAAAGCAAGAAAAGAGTTTGGGAGATCCAGTCAGATCCTAAATGCCAGGATTATGCATGTTAACGATCGCCCACTTTGGCCATTGCCCGTACCCCAAAAACCGCTTCCGCATGGGCATAATGCTTAAACTCCAGCAAGTTATAAAACGGATCTTCAAGGAAAAACGTGGAATGCTCGGTGACTTCCCCGAGAAAGCGGGTGTGGGGGTCTTCGCGGAAAGTGAGCTGGTGGGCTTGGGCCTGTTCTAGGTAGGTCTGCCAATCGCTGTGATGATCAAAAATCAGGCCAAAATGACGGGGATAAATCCCTTTTTGGGGCGTAAGGGGTAGGCGGGTCATGTGCGTGACAACCTGATGACCGCCAAAGTTGAGAATCATGGCATGGGCTGATTCCCGCCCCACCTGACAGCCAAGGGCTTCGACGTAAAAGGCTTTGGCTCTAGCAATGTCATTGATGGGGATGGCAAGATGAAAGATTCCGGTAAAAGTGTTCATCGGTTCGTATGTTTTCGATCACGACCTGCCAAACATCCCCTCTTGGGAGGAGCGGTCGAGCGTTGGGCTGACCGGGGTGGGTTCGAGGTATTGGCCATTGATTGTAATGCCTTGCTTAAGCGGGCGATCGCGCCGCAGCCGCAATCGCCCCATCAATCGCTTGAGCCAACCGCACGGGATCAACCCCTAGCATTGTGTGGGTTGAGGCGATCTCTTGGGCAGCAGCGGCATGGGCCCATGCCGCTGCTGCTAAGGTCATCGCGGCTTGGCGGGGCTCGGTTTGGGCCAACCAGCCCCCTGCCAACCCAGTCAGCACGTCCCCGCTGCCGCCCCGCGCTAGGGCAGGGGTGCCATTGGCGATCGCCCAAACCTGACCCTCTGGACGAGCAATCAAGGTTTTGGCTCCCTTGAGCAAAATGATGGCTTGGCGTTGAGCAGCGCCCTGGAGCAGTGCCGCCCAGCGATCGCCCACCTCCAAATCAGGAAACAAACGCCGAAATTCACCCGGATGGGGTGTTAGTAGCGTCGGTGGGTCTCGGGGGGGCAGTGAATCGGTTTGGTGGGCCAGCAGGTTCAGGGCATCGGCATCCAGCAAGAGTGGTGTCGGCGTCTGCCACAGTTGATTCAGAAGTTTAGGGGTTTGGGTCGTTAATCCTGGGCCACAGGCCACCGTGTTAAATTTCGCCAGCTCAAGCTCCGGGGGCAGAGCGGCGATCGCCCCCTCCGGTGTTTCCGGACAAGCCAACACCAGCGCTTCGGGAAGTTGAGCGAGAACCAGGGGCTTCAAGGACTCGGGCACGGCGATCGTCAGCATGCCGACACCGCTAGCCCGTGCCCCCAACCCGGCTAAAACAATGCTGCCACCGTAGCGCTGGGAACCGCCGATCAGCAGCAGATGACCCTGGTGATATTTATGGGTGGTTGGCGCACGCTGGAGGGGGATTGCGGCTAGGGCAGCCGGGGGTGTGAGGCAAATCTGGGACGGTTGATCGCCGAGAGCGGTGGCGATCGCCACCTCGGGTAGGCCAAAGTCCAGGCAATGGGGTTGCCCCAAATATTCAACGGCATTCTCTTGAAAGCAAGCCCGTTTCCACGACCCTAGACAAAGGGTATGGGTCGCACGCAGCGCGGTGCCTAGCACAGCTCCGGTATCGGATTCAATTCCGGTCGGCAGGTCAATACTCACCACGGTTGTTGACCCTTGATTAATCTGATCGATGGTTTTGGCCAGATCACCTGCGATCGCTCGTGTTTGCCCCAAGCCAAAGAGTCCATCGATCAGGAGTTGGCAATCTTTTAGAGCGGCAAAGTCTGAAACTTCAGGAATATTGAGGTATTGAGCATAGCGATAGTGAGACTCGGTGAGGGGTTTACGACGCTCAAAGGGGTGATAGAGCAACACCGCATGGCCCTGCAACTGTAACTCTCGCGCAACGACCAAGGCATCGCCGCCATTATGACCCGGGCCGGCCAAGATGCCAATGGATGTGGCGTGATTACGCTCTAGTAGCGTCGCGCCCAGCCATTGCACAATTCGCCCAGCCGCTTTCTCCATCAGGGCGGCCACGGGCATCCCTGCTGCAAACAGACTTGCCTCTAGGGCTTGCATCTGGGCTGCTGTCACAATCCGGTTCAGCATTGTGATCGGCACATTTGTGGGGAGCCAATTAGGGCGTGTCATCATTTAAAGCCAGAAGCCTGATGGGACAAGGGACAGAGCGCCCGACCCAAAAAACAGAAAAAGGGGCTGTAAGCCAGTCATAGTAAGAGTTTGAAATCTAAATGATGACAGCCCCTAGCCATGGGTCAACGTGCTGGTGAATCCAAATCCTATGCTTATCATTAAAAAGGGCGTCCAACAAACATATCGATATCGTCCTGAGCAGATGTTCAGCTCAGGGAGTATGTCCAGTAGCAAGCCGCATTGCTTACTCATTCGGTGGGTCTGTATTTGCTGACCACAGGGTTCAGAATTGCCCAACATCAATCGAGTCAGCTAGGGTTGAGCTGGGTGATGTTCTAGGGGCTCTCATCAGTTTGCTCTCAAACTATTGCTGAAACTCGCTTACAGCCCCTTTCTTTTTTGGGGGGGTCGGGCGCTCGATCGCTTGTCCCACAAGGCTTTTAGCTTTAATTGATGACGCGCCCTAAATCTTGGAACAAATAGCGAGTAAGTTGGGTGAACCTTTCTGATTGACGCATGATGTGAGTCGCTCTCTGAACCGAGAAAAATCAGGAGTGGCAATCCGCCGAGGTTGCCCTCGGCCTTTGGGGTAGAAAAGCAATACTCCTATCAGGTCATTCCCATAATGCGTGACTGAAGTATTCTGCTGCCTGAATCGATAAGATCTACCACGACTGTATGAAATCTCAATTTCCTCTCCCATTGTTGCCGCATGGCGCTAGCTGGCTCTGGCGCTGGCTGGGTTTGTTTGGCCTCATGGCAGCTAGCCTGCTGGGGAATGTCTGCAATTTGTCCGTCCTCTTTGGCATTGATTTTCTCTTTGGCAGTGTTTTTGTCTTGATCGTGCTGCGCCTCTACGGGCTCTTTTGGGGCACGTTGGCGGGTCTGGTCGCAGGTTCTTATACCTACTGGCTTTGGGGGCATCCCTATGCCATGGTTATTTTTACCCTAGAAGCCGCGTTTATTGGCTGGGGGCTGCGCTCGGGCTGGCAACAGCGGAACATCATTGTGCTCGCTGAAGTGTATTGGCTGGCGATCGGCATCCCCTTGGTCGGTCTGTTTTATGGGGTTGTATTGGCGCTGCCTTGGCAATGGAATGTGCTTTTAATTGCCAGCAAACAGGCGGTCAATGGCATTTTTAATGCCACTGTTGCCGTCTTCATCTTGGACTATCTGCCGCTGCCCTGGCGATCGCGCCAAACCTTTGTCTGGCAGCAACTGCTGCTCAACTTGCTAGTGATGTTTGTCTTGATGCCGGTGCTGATTGTCACAGTGATCAATGGCAACCAAGCTAAGCGCAGTACCGAGACCGAGATAAAACTGTTGCTGCAAACGGTAGCGCTTCCCCTACAAAATAATTTTGACCAATGGTTTGAGCGTCACGAAGCAGCTTTGGCAACCTTAGCCCAACAGGCTAGCCAAGCGTCTCCGACGCGGCTTGGCGAATCACTAGAGCAAACTAAAGCCCGCCTGAATGATGTGTTGGAGCTACAGATCGTAGATGAGCAGGGGCAATCGTTGGTGCAGGTAGTAGATGAGCGCCCCGCCACTGAGCCGCATCCCGAGCCCGTCCCCTTGTTGGAACACCAACAACCCATCCCAACTCAAACCAAGATTGAACCCCGCTTAAAACCCGTGGAATCCCCCGTGCTGGTCTGGGAGGTTCCCCTGTCTACCCCTGCCCCTAAACGGGGCAAAGTTTATGCCCTGGTCGATCTCCGACCCATCCATCAAACCTTGCTCGCCAACCAGCAGGTGGAGGGTCTACGCACTGTGATCGTAGATGCTGAGGATCACGCCATTTTGAGTAGTTCAGCGGAAATTGAGACGCCACTCGATCTCCAGCAGGATGGGGAGATTCGCCAACTCTCCGACAACGCCTTCCAATGGCTACCCTACGTTCCCGAGAATACGCCACAGCTTTTACGCTGGCGGCACTCGTTCTACGGCATGAAGCTGCCTTTGGCCAACACTCGCCTCGCTTGGTCACTCCTGGTGCAAATTTCCCCTAACCACTACATCGATGCCCTAGAACTAACCTATGTCAAGTCCCTGAGCCTAATGTTGGCGATCGCCCTGGTGACCCGGTTGATTGCCCTACGCTTGAGCCAACAGTTGGGGCGGCCGCTGCAAGAACTGACCCAGGTCACCACCAACCTACCAGAGCAGGTTGCCCAGAACGAAGGGGCGATCGCTCTGCCCCACAGCCGCAGCCAAGAAATTATCCGACTCGGCGCGAATTTTCAGCTTATGGCCGCTGCCCTACGCCGTAAGTTTGCCGAGCTCCAAGAGGCAAAAGCGAGCCTAGAGGTACGAGTACAAGAACGCACCCAAGACCTCCGCATCGCCAACCAGCAACTGGAGCAACAAATTTATGAACGGGAGCAGATCCAAGCCCTGCTGCGAGAACGGGAAGAACGCTATGCCCTAGCCATTTCGGGTACCAACGATGGTATTTGGGACTGGGATCTCGAGACCAATCAAGTTTACTATTCCCCCACTTGGCTACGCATTGTGGGCTACCCGAGCGAGGAGTCGGGTGAAAACGAGCTGGCGTTCTGGTTCGATCGCCTGCATCCCGATGAGCTGACCCGAGTGATGGGTCAGATCCAGGCCCATCTCCAGGGTGCCACCCGAATCTATCGGGATACCTATCGCTTGCAGCACCAGAATGGCACCTACCTCTGGATCGAAGCCAAAGGCCGCTGTCTACGGAGTGAGCCGAACAAAGCCTATCGTTTCGTCGGTACGATTACCGACATCACAGAGCGCCAACGGGTTGCCGCTGAGCTGCGCCAAGCCAAAGAAACCGCCGAGGTTGCCAATCGCGCCAAGAGTGACTTTTTGGCCACCATGAGCCATGAAATCCGGACGCCCATGAATGCGATTATCGGCATGACGGAGTTTCTGACCGATACAGCCCTGGATGCCCAACAGCAAGAGTTTGTGGACGTCGTGCGCACCAGTAGTAATGCCTTGCTCACGCTGATCAACGATATTCTTGACTTCTCCAAAATTGAAGCTGGCAAGATCGAGCTCGACACCCAAATCTTTGAACTCTACACCTGTGTAGAGGCCGCATTGGATCTCATGGTTGGGACAGCCAAACAGAAGGGATTAGAGCTGGCCTATTTGATTGATCCCCATCTGCCCCAGCAGCTACTCGGCGATGTCACCCGTCTGCGCCAGATACTCACCAACTTGCTCAACAATGCGGTGAAGTTCACAGCGGAGGGCGAAGTCGTTATTGTGGTCTATCCGGAGGCACAGCTTGAGCCTTCCCAAGACGAGCAAGCTCTGACCCTCCATTTTGAAGTTCGAGATACAGGGATTGGCATTCCGGAGGAGCGCCACGATCGCCTCTTTAAACCCTTTAGCCAAGTGGATACCTCCACCACGCGTCAATACGGTGGAACCGGGCTGGGGCTGGCCATTTGCGATCGCCTCGTCCGCCTGATGGGCGGGCGCATCTGGGTCGAGACCGCCATCAATGTGGGGTCAATTTTTCACTTCACCATCGTGGTTCAACCCGCGACGCTCAGCGAGCCCGTCTCTCCCGCCGACCCGCCACCGCAGTTACTCCACCAAAAGCGCGTGTTGATTGTGGATGACAATGCCACCAATCGCCATCTTCTACTCCTTCAAACCCAAGCCTGGGGCATGACCCCCACCCTGACGGCCTCTGGGCAACAAGCCCTTGATCTGCTGCGGAGCGGCGAAGCCTTTGAGGTGGCGATTCTCGACCGACACATGCCCCAGATGGATGGCATTATGCTAGCGCAGCACATTCAACAACTCCGCCTTGCTCAGCCCTTACCACTGTTGTTGCTTACCTCCCTGGGTCAGCACCCTGCACCAGCTTTGGCTGGGCTGACCCACCACTTTGCCGCAACCTTGAGTAAACCGATCAAGCAAGCAGCACTCCGTAACGCCCTGCTGAGGGTTTTCTCATCCCCAACAACCACTGCGCCCCTCCCATCTGCCACCGTTTCTGGTTCCTCAGAAGCACCTGCCTCGCTGTGCATTCTGCTGGCCGAAGATAACGCCGTTAACCAAAAGGTCGCCCTGAATATGCTCAAAAAACTCAACTATCGTGCGGATGTGGTGGCCAATGGTCTGGAAGCAATAACAGCATTGAAACAGCAGGATTATGATGTGATACTGATGGATGTGCAAATGCCAGAAATGGATGGTCTGACCGCTGCGCAAAAAATCTCTCAGCAGTGGGGCGAGCGCCGTCCTTACATTGTCGCCCTAACCGCCAATGTCATGCAGGGCGATCGCGAGCGGTGTCTAGCCGCTGGAATGGATGACTATCTCAGTAAACCCGTTCGCCTTGAAAGCCTTGCTGCTGCCCTGCAACGTTGGTCGAATCATCATCACTGGTCTTCTCCTTCTTCATCAAACATGCCCTCTCCTTCCTCCATTCTTGACCCCATGGTCCTCGAAGAACTGCGTGTCATTGGCGGTGAGACCGCAGATGAGCTATTGCGAGATCTCTTTGATGCCTATCTCCAGGACGGTATTGAGCTGATGGAGCAATTACAGGCAGCGATCGCCAATCAAGACCCCAAGCAACTCCAGCACACCGCCCATACGCTCAAGTCCAGCAGCGCCTCCCTGGGTGCCAATGAGTTTGCTAAGCTCTGTCAGACCCTGGAAACCTTGGGTCGCCAGGGACGAACCGATGTGGATGCCGAGAGTCTGCCTGAGCTACAACGTCAATTTGAGCAGGTCAAGCAGGCGATCCAAGCCGAGCGCAGCAAGATTTAAGTCAAGACAGTTGCTGCTCTACGATCTCCACAGACAGCCCCAGCGCCGCTGCAATTTGCGTAGCGCTCAGGCCCAATTGATGCAGTTGGGGAATAGCTTGTAAGCGGGCTTGGCGCTCAGCCTGCGCTTGAACCTGGGCTTGCTCGGCCCGCTCGGCTGCCGAAAGATAGCGATCGCCCGCGCGATCAAACCACGAGAGCAGCTCCCGCTCCACGCCGCCGATCATGCCTCGGCTGCGGCCGATCGCCAGCTCCAGTTCTGGCAGCCAATAGGGCTCTCCCCATTGCAGTTGGTATTGACCGTTGATGAGTTTGTAAATTTCCAGGGGGGGGTGTCCATCGCGCTGCCAATAGTCTGGGTTGTAAATGACGTAATAGCGCACGCCCAAGCGTTCATAAATATCCAGTTTTTTCTCATATTCTCCCCCCGGTGTCCAAGACACCATCTCTAGCACCCACAGGGGCACAATATTGTCCTCCTCCCAAACCACATAACCGCGGCGCGACTGATTTCCCGGTTTGCGGCGGGGAACACCCACGCTCAAAAAACCATCGGGCATAACCGGGACATTCGGACTTACCCCGGTGGTGTGATAAATTGCCATATCCACCCCAAAATACCAATCATCCCGTGCTTGCCAAATCCAGTTCAGCAGAAACAGCAAGTAGTTCGGGAGTAAGTTTTGGTCTTCGTTATCCACAGGTATATCGTCAGAACAGGGGAGTTGGTCACTGGTGGGGAGCTGGGGTTGGGCGTAGACCATAATATTCTGTCGCAGGTGGAATCCGGGTTGCAGGGGATGGGTTGATCTTACCGCAGAGAACAGGGGCGATCGCTGACTCCATAGTGGGGAGGGGCTTGCTGGAGAAGCGCTGGTGATTGTTGTACGGTTAATTTAATAACAACATAAACAGTAAGGTCTCAATACCTATGTTGCTTAAATATTTATTGGCTCTGGCGATCGCAGCCTCCCCTTTAACTTTGATCAAACCGGTTCAAGCGCTGACTTTGATTTCTACAAGCAATGGCCAAGTGGGGAGCATTGATGCTCAAACGGGCACTTTCACAGGTTTGACATCCGGTCAAGCCTACACAGATATTGCCTTGGATAGTCAAGGGGAGTTGTGGGGAAGCACTTTTAACGAACTTTACAAAATTGGCCTAGACAACGGTCAACAGAGTCGAGTAGGCCCCTTTGGGGCATCCATCAATGGACTAGGCTTTTCAGATCAAGATGAGCTTTATGCAACGGGGGGCGCTAATTTCTACAAAGTCGATCTCACCAATGGCAATGCGGCCTTAGTCGGTCGCAATTCCCGCTTTCAAAGTAGCGGTGACTTGGTTTTTGACCCTATTCAACAACGTTTTTTTGCCACCTCCCGAAACGGGATAGGGACGAATAGCCTCTTTTTATTTAACCTTGCCGGAGAATCGGTTGAAATTGGCGATATTGGGTTCAACAATGTCTATGGTTTATTTTTCGAGGAGGGTGTTCTCTATGGACATACCGGTAATCGACAGCAACTCACAATCGATATCAATACAGGTCAGGGCCAATTTGATCAGAATCTAGACGGTGTCAGCGGTGCAGTCTGGGGAACGGCATCCTTGCCCACAACGGGTTCAACGCCAGATGTACCCGAGCCAAAATCGGTACCTGAACCGTTTATGGTGCTCAGTTGGTTTGGATTGGCTGGCCTGGCTTTGACAGGCGGCTTGCGCCGACGGCATCAGAATTAATCCCAATCAGCCATCCGATTGATCAAGTATAAGGTGGGCAAAATTAGCGGTCTTAAATTCAAGGCATCAATGAAGCAATATTTGCCCACCCTACAGTTCTATAACGGCATGTCAAAAGCGGCTTGCGTAGGGGAGGGTTTGAAACCATCGGCGTGAACTTAAGCCCGAAACCTAAACAACGAGCGCGTTTCAACCCCAACCGCCAGGAACTCAAGTTCCTGGCTCATAGCGAAAACCCGTTAACCCGGGTTCGGGTGTTTTCTGGTTGTGTGGGCTTTAGCCTACTTTCGCTTTTCGCGTGGGGTTTGAACCCCAGGCGGGGCAGGCATCCCAGCGTTAAGTTCACACCAGTGGTCTGAAACCCTCCCCTACCGGGTTTTAGGCTTACCGTCCTTGATTGCGAAGTTGAGCGGTTTTA
>JBCDEB010000173.1:0-15170 GCA_039180005.1 Cyanobacteria bacterium P01_G01_bin.54
CCGCAAAGCATAGGGAGAGATAAACTGCTGATTATTCCTCGGGCAGGCGGGACGCAGATTCGACAATCTCACTGACCACCTGCGCTACGGGTTTCTGCGCTCAATAGCCTGTAGCGCGGGTGGTTGCTGAGCGCTTGTCCTGAGCGGAGTCGAAGGGGAGTCGAAGTCCATCTTGCCCGCCACCCGGATCAGCCTTCGCTTTCTGTGTTCATACAATCCGGATTCAGTATCACGTTAAATTAAGAGCCCTTCTGTATTGGATATTGGCCTTGCAGGGCTAGGATGCGGACTTGGGGGCAAGGATTTGGGATCTGGCCGCAGCCGTGGCACTGAGCCAGAAGACAGCCGTGCGATCGCTAAGCAAATTGAGAATGATTTTCACTCAAATCCCTAGATCTCGGATTCACTCACTATTTTTTTTCTCCAGTTCAGAGCGCATGACCCGTCTGTTTCTATCTTCTCTCTTTGTTGTCAAAATAAATACCAATTCAAGTTGTGAATTAGATGCTATAATTCGATTGATATTTTGATCCGAGCATGACCGATTACCCGCTCTAGTTTATCCTCTACACTCTGTACTATTTCACCGAAAATATGCTCCATTTTTGAATGAGATTTGGTCATTGATCTGATATTCTAACTGCTCAGTCGCAACATCTTTATGGGCACAAGCATAGCGTCTCTACGAAATAGTTAAAACCCCAATCTGTTTGGGTGGAGTGCCTCCGCCCAAACCCACTTGCGGCTCGACCAGGATTTGAGGTTAATGAGAATCCTTATCGAAAGGGAAGAGCAGCCGTCCCAGATGCTAGATTGATCAATACTCTCACCTATATCATCCCATGTCCATCCGAGACGTCTAGACAACCTATCTCAACGCCCTCATCAAAGACAACAATGGAAATCCTCCATCAATACCAAAAAAATCACCAAATCATCAGCAACGATGTTCAGCTCCGCTATGCCTATGGTGAAGTTGAGGGGCACAGTATTTTTGACCGTGAGAATAATCACTATCTATTGATACTTATTACTGAAGATAGGTCAAAAATGGTGCAGGTTTACTTGGTTCATTTAGAAGTCATTAATGACAAAATCTGGATTCATCGAGAGGGGACAGAAGATGGCATCGTAGGAGACTTCTTTGGCACAGGTATCCCTAAAGAAATGATTGCACTGGGCTTTTATCCTCCAGAGACGCGAAAATTACTGATTTTACGGTTTACTAGTGGTTGAGTCGGGAGAGATGAACCGTTCCTAGACGCTATAATTCCAAACAGACCTGCTAGCTCTTCAACTTGCCCAATGCGACAAACCGATCAAACCTCCTAGCTCCAGCAAGCGATCGCAAGATTCAGAAAAGCCCTCTTGCAAAGCTGAAGTATTGCTCAGATTGCCAACGTCGTCACACAACCTTCGTGGGTGCAAGTGTTGTGCCCTACGAGATTTTTTACAGGCCCTAACCTTTAGGGGTGGAGCGTCTCCGCCCAAGCCCATTTGTAGATTAGCTGGGATCTGGGGTTGATGATGATTTTGTGTTGCGAGAAGCGATCGCCCTTACTGTTTTACCCCCAACTATTCTCTTCACTCACACTCAAAACCATGCGTGTTTATCCCACCGACGAGCAGCTCATTCAACAGAAAATCGCCAAGGAATCTTCCAACTCTACCCACGAAGAGATCAGTGTTGCTCTGTGGCTTCTAGACGGACAAAAAGAGTACGACTGCCTCGAAATTGAAACCCTAGCAGAGGAGATTGTGATCGCCACAGAGAGAGTCACTCGGAAGCGGCGACGACAGTGAGCATGATGACGGTTTATATTCTGGGCTACTCCATAAAATCCGTACAGAGGGCCCCCCAGAAAATGGACTGATTGCTCGCCGAGGAGGAAGATGTCTACCTGCTCACACTGGATTCTTACGATGATGTGTATTGAAGTGCGATCACTCAAAAATCTCCTCAATCTGCATAAAAACGATCGCCCCACCCAGATATACAGGTAAAGACCTTAATCTGGGTGCATCCCCAGCACCACTCTCCATGGTGAAACCTAACAAAAACAAATTCCTCCGGCGTTGGATTCTCAGCAACATGGTGAGTCTTTTTGGTGCGGGTTTGTTTGGTTGGGTCTTCGCAGCGATCGGCATCCTTAGTATTCAAGCTAGCCAGGGTTCAAGTACAACCCAGGGGAACGGTACGGTGTTGATCAGCTTGTTTGGGCTCCTGACGGGGCTGGTGTTGGGCTTAGCCCAATGGGATGTGCTGCGCTTACAGCTTCCGCGCCTCGGCGGATGGCTACTCGTCACGACGCTGGGGACAGTGACGGGCGGTTTGATCTTGCAGACCTTGCTCTTTGAGCCAATGCGCGGCATTCGTGGACTCTTCACCGCCTTTGGCCCGGTTGTGCTCTTTTGGACAGGGCTGGGTTTTTGGTTGGGGCTGTGGCAAGCCCGACTGCTTAAGCCCTACTTGAAGCGTTGGCCGCTGTGGATTTTAGCCAGTGGCACCGGAACGCTGCTCGCCAGTGAAGCCGCATTTGGAGCGATCTTGCTCTTTGGCTGGTTCAATCAACGCGTAGTAGAAAATACAGGAAAGGGTGAGGCGATGCCATGGTTCATCTCTCTGGGCTGGATCGCCACCGTGCCCTTGATGATGTTTTTGCCCGGTTTCGTCTATGGCTGGGTGACATCGCGGGTTCTTGCCCGCCTCAACGCATTGTGAGCGATCGCCTCAAGGGAAATCTCGATTATCGGTGAAATCTTCCCCCCATCTGCTGGTGTTTGAAGCCCAAAATGATGATCTGACCCGGGGGTTTACCCAGCTTGCGGCGGAAATGATCGCGCTGGCTGAAGCAGAAGACCAGGATCTTGTTTATGGTGCAGTCACGACCGGGAATGCCTGGAATTTTGGCACAATCCACCGCCCGGCGCAGCAGATTGTGCAAGACCTGAGCCTCTATGGTATTCCCAATGAGCTCGAAACCTTGGTACGTCTACTGGTTGGGCTCCTGAAACCAGCCAAATCCACACCATAAGCCCCTGGGTGGCATTGCAGGGCTTTGAGGTCTTCCGTCATGATGAGTCCCAACTTTTTCTCTACCTCGAAATCCAATGCATATTGCTAAACCACTGGGCCTGATGCTACTGCTCGGGACGCTTTGGGGCTGTTCCCCAAATACCGTGAGTGAAACCCCAGAGACAGATTCCAAGGCGGCTCAGACCGATACGTCAGACTCCGAGGGAGACGGTCTCCTTACCCTTCGAGCCAATGGCGAAGACTTTGTTCGCCAGGGCTTTGTGACCAAAGACGGCTGGCAACTGGAATTTGACCATGTTTATGTTCATTTGGCGGAGGTAATGGCTTATCAGGCTGACCCGGCCTTTCAACCGGATAGTGATGAACCGTTAACCGCCCAGGCGGAGGTTGTGCTCGTCCCCAGCCAAACTGTCGATTTAGCCGAGGGAGACGCAACAGCCGAGCCAATCGCCCTGGCCGAAAAAACGGTTCCGGCTGGCCGCTACAACGCCTTGAGCTGGCAGATTGCAAAGGCCACGGATGGCCCGGCCGCTGAGTATTCCATCGTGCTGGTGGGCACAGCCACTCAGGACGACCAAACCTTGCCCTTCACCGTCCAATTTGACCAGACGGCAGCCTATACTTGCGGCGACTATGTGGGTGATGAGCGTAAGGGCATCCTCGACGCCGGGGGCGAGGCCGACTTAGAAGCCACGTTTCACTTTGATCACCTCTTTGGTGATGGGGATACCCCCCCTGAGGATGAGATTAATACGGGAGCACTGGGCTTTGAGCCGTTGGCAGCCTTAGCCCAAGACGGTAAAGTCACGATCGACCCAGCGACTTTGGCGGCTGAACTGAGTCCGACGGATTACGATACCTTAACGACAGCTCTCGCTGGACTGGCGCACGTCGGCGAAGGCCATTGTAAGCAGAGTGATTTGGAGTCCTAGCCTGGATTATTCATCCGTTTCGTCAATGGGGTTAGCGGCGTTGCCATCCAGCTTCCGTAGGGGCGCAAGCATTGCGCCCCTACGGAAGAACCCTCAAAACTCGTCAACCTGTAGGGGCGGATTGATGGAAGTTAAGGAATTAATCCAACGTGAGTTTTGGATAAGCGAAGCGATCGTATTCCTCAAAGCCTTGAAATCTCGTTTTCAAACCCGGTTGTCAGGGGACCCGCCCCCCGACACCTCCCGCTGAGGTGGAAATTGCCACCTCAGACTCCTGCAATATCGGAGCCAAGTATGGTTGATTTCGTTGGGTTTTATGAGTTTTCGTGATCTTGGCTTAACCGAAACTCACGTTAATCCAGTAATCCTGTAGCGCAGGCGTCTCGCCTGCCAAGGGTTTAGCGCCTTCTGCAATTACCAAATTAAATTCTTAGCCGTCATGCATCCGCCCAAACCCACTCGTGAATAATGCAGGCGAGAGCGCTAAAGCCTTGAGCTACAATCGACACCATATTTACTCCCACTGAACGATCATGCAGAAGTTACTTCTCACCGTGTTGGCGGTAGCGGCGATCGCCACACCCCAAACCGCGCTGGCCCATGCTCTCGAAACCCAATATCAGTTCTTGGAACTGCCGAATGCTGAGGCGGGGGCAACAACAAACCGACCGATCTTGCTCACCAGTCAGTACAGCACCGGCGAGCCGTTAGTGGGAGCAGAGGTGTTGGTCTATGCGCCGGACAATTGGGACGAACCTCGGCAACTGGGCAAAACCGATGCAGAAGGCCAGTTTGCCTTTCTTCCCGACACCCAAACGCCCGGAAATTGGGAAGTGATGATTCAGCAGACGGGCCATGGTGATCTGTTGACGATTCCGGTTCATGGGAGCGGCGCAGATCTGGCTCAGATTCGTCAGGGTGAAAAGCAGGATCAGCATTATGGCACACTGCCCCTGAACGAGCCCTTGAGTGAGGGCTGGAGTGGGGCGATCGCGATCGCCGCCTTAGGCATTGGCGTGGGGTTAGGCCTGGCGATCGGGCGCTCCGGTCAGCGCCGAGCGTCGTGAATCTCCCCACCCGCTCATTCAGCGCTTTTTCAGAAATCGCTCAGCCAATTCACAGAAGCTTTACGTGAATCCCGCCAATCTTTATCGAGCCTTTAACCTTCTAGGGGTAGCACCCCCTACTCTTGTAACTAGGAACAACGCGTGATGACGCTGCACTTCACAACGCACCTCACAACGACTGTCCGATTCACATCATCCAAACAACCTGGGGAGGGTTTAATCAATGTTCAAGCAATCACTCAAACTTTTCGCTGGCACCTGCGCGATCGCCGCTTGCGCAACCGTCGCCGCACCCCAAGCTGCTCAAGCCTGGACCTACGGCATGGACTCCGCCTATGACGGCACGGGCGGTGGTCTCAACGGACAAGCCCATGGTGTGGGCCCCCAGAGCAAGTATGAAGCCTTCGGCATGGCCTACACCGCCAATGATGACACCGTCACCTTCGCCTTCAACGCCAACTTCGGTCTCGCGGGTCACTACCACGGCGGCGCTGCGGACAAGAACATTGGCTGGGGTGACCTTTTCTTGAACCTTGACCCGACCCAAACCTTCAACCAAGCCAAGGCGTCCGGTAATGTCTTGGGGATTCGCTTCTCGGCAAACAACGACTCCCTGATTGGGGGCACCCAAACCGGCGTCTTCACCGACATCACCACCGCAGGTGTAGCTGGCAGCAACAGTGGCTGGAGCAACTACAACAAGTACAGTAACTACGTCAATAAGAAAGGCGGATCCGTTGAAACCATTGATGGCATGAGCAACAGTGAAGCGCAAAGCTACCTGGGCATTGGTTCCCAAACCAATGGAGATAACGTCCTCAGTGGTGGCACCAAAGTGGGTGATGTTTCAGTGCTCACCAGCAGTGACCTCGACGGTATGGGCCTCGACTTCGGTAGCCAAGGCGGCACAGGCACAGATACCTTTGGCTTCAGCTTTGCTCGCTCCCTGCTGCCCGGTGGCGACCTCCGCTGGGTTGCCCATGTGATGGCAGAATGTACCAACGACACGGTGGGTATGTACGGTGAGTTTGCCGCCCAAACTCCGCCTCCTGGCCATCCGGGTAACCCCAACGAAGCGGTGCCTGAGCCCTTTTCGATGGTGGGAGCGGGCTTGGCCCTCAGTGCGGGTGCGGTGCTCAAGAACCGCAAGAAGAAGTAAGTTCTAGCACGAGTTTGTAAAAGCTTTAAAACCACAGTCGGTTTTCTCTAGGGTAAGAACCCCGCTGATGTCGTCAGCGGGGTTCTGTATTCTCGTTTAAGACAGCTCATCGAAAATCAAGGTTCTGGCACGAGAAAATCCTACGATAAGTAATGAATCATGCTTCCCTGGAGACAACAACAATGACCGTTCTCAATCTGGTCAAACTCCCCATCACCACCATTGACCTCTCACCTGGCAGTCACCTGCTGATTAACGATGTCACCTGGGAGCAATACGAAACCCTGCTCACTGACTTGGGCGAAGAACAACGCGTACTCCGGATCAACTATTGCAATGGAATTTTAGAACTGATGTCGCCTCTGCCTGCCCACGAACGACCCAACCGCATCATTGCCGATATTGTCAAAGCCTTATTGGATGCTCAAGATAGGCCGTGGGAAGATTTTGGTTCCACTACGTTCAAGAAGCGCAAAAAAGCGGGTCTGGAGCCGGACACGGGATTTTATATCCAGAATGCTGAGCGGGTTCGAGCCCTCCTGCGAATTGATCTAGACAAAGACCCCCCGCCGGATTTGGCGATCGAGGCCGATATCACCTCCAAAACCACCCTAGAGATCTACCTCACGTTGCAGGTTCCGGAGGTCTGGATTTATGAGCGCGATCGCCTGACCATTCATCTACTGCAAGACGACGGGTATCAAACCAGTCCCCACAGTCTGATCTTTACCGACTTCCCGATCACAAACAGTATCCCTGAACTGGTTCAACAGTCCCTTTCAATCGGCACCAGCACGATGCTGCGGGAGCTACGCCGTCGGCTACAGGCGGGAGAATTTACTTAGATATAGATGGACTTTATGATATTGACAACAATGGAGAGGACGGGACTTGAACCCGCAACGGGTGTTTAGACTGTTTATCGTCGTAAAAATCTCTTTCCTGATTCTGTGTATAGCAAGTCCTGGACTGTGCACGATGACATCGCCAAGACGCATATTGACGAACCTCAAGGATTGATTTGGATGGTTGAAACCTGGGTTTCTCAAGGATTAGCTTCCCTGGCTCTTTTGCCTTGCAAATTACGCCAACATAGTGATTACTCTGATTGTCATAAGTGGTAGCTGCAATATAACTGTATAAATGGTTCTCTACTGGAGTTGCTGAGAAAAACATCAACTCACCCTCTGTCTCTAATTCAACCTTCCACTTTTGGACTGGGAAGATTTGTTGTGCGACTTTGTTTTTTTTGAGCACCTGATTGTTATGTAGTTTATCTAAAGACTCAATGAAATTCCCTTGCTCATAATGAATTTCACTTTGAGAATGAATTAGGATCATTAGCGAAAGCTTAGCAAGGGAATCTTTTGAGGCGCAAGCTCTAGGTGGATAGATGAGCGGCAGAAAAAGGAAGTAGAAAATTGCAGCAGAGACAGAAAATCCAATCAGATATTCTAGAAGGGTAGGTAGCCATCCCTTCCTAGAAAATTTCTTGGGATTGAGATTTTTATTGCGCATATAAATCGTACAATTTTTCGAGAGACGACGGTCAATCTAAATCTCCATTTTGTTGCATCTGCGCAAACAAACGTGGATAGATCAGCAGAAAGTAGACCATCCATACCGTTAGCGGTAAACCCACCAGTCCGGTGAGCCAAAGGCGATGAAACAAGAGCCAACTGGTGGCGATCGCCCCCGTTCCCGTCAACCAAATGGACCAGGGCTGACACCACCAAGGTTTGAGTTGCCAGACGCTAGTGGGTTGAGTTTCAGATTGTTTTTCCATGGCTATAAATTACTCCGAAAAACCCAGATCTTGTCCTTTGCCCGCATGGGTTAGCGCCAGGGTTTCATACTTCTGGGCATGTTCAATCAACTCTGCCGCCTGCTCGTCCGAGACATCCTTGAGTTTTTTGGCGGGAATGCCCACCAGCAGCGATCGCGGCGGCACATCTTTGGTGACCACCGAGCCCGCGCCAATAATGCTGCCCGCCCCTACCCGTACCCCATTGAGCACGATCGCCCCAATGCCAATCAGACAACCCGACTCAATATGGGCCGAATGGATCACCGCCCGATGCCCCACCGTCACATAGTCTTCTAGCACTGTCGGTAGCCCTGGATCGCCGTGGAGCACCGCCCCATCCTGGACATTGCTATGGGCTCCCACCACAATGGCTTCCACATCACCCCGCAGCACCGCCCCGTACCAAACGCTCGCACCCGTTGCAAGCGTCACTCGACCCAACACCGTTGCATTAGCCGCCACAAAGGCCGCCGCAGCAAGCGCTGGAGCAGGCCAGGGGGGATTCGTCAGAGAAGGTTGATGCATTGGGGTTACTCCAGCGCTGCCCAGCGCTATCTCCACAAGATGTACGGCCTATAATAGACCCCAAGTGTTACGGTGCTGTCATCGCTCAACCCTCCCCTTCCACTGCCAAACAGACTCTACGTGGCCAACCATGATCAACCCTGTCCTGCAATATCCGATTTTTGGTGCTGAGATTAACTGTCCCCACTGTCGGCAGGCCATCCCAGCCTTGACCTTAACGGATACCTATTTGTGCCCTCGTCATGGTGCATTCGAGGCAGACCCTAAAACCAGTGAGTTGGTGCATTTGCAGTCGGGACGGCATTGGCGACAATGGGAAGGGGAATGGTATCGACAGCATACCCATCCCGATGGGATTCGCTTTGAAATTCATGAAGCCCTCGATCGCCTCTATACCCAAGGCTATCGAGCCACTAAGGTAGTGATTGCCCAGCGCTATCAAGACCTCGTCAGCGCCTATCTGGAGCGCAGCGGGCCCTGGCGCTCCCAGGAGAATCATTCCCGCTCTCCCCGACTCTACGGTCTACCCGTGGCCTTTAGTGCCGGGAGTGAGGAGGAACCGGAATGGGATGTGATTAACTTTACGCTCGAAAAGGAACCAGGCATTCCGGTGCGGTATCCCTATTTTCGGTTGTTTGAGTAGGTGATTCTGGCGTAGGGGTCGGGTTTCCCGACCCTGCGCTAGCCCGATACCTCCTGCAACCCATTGTCTATGGTCGGTTTGGTTTGTCCAATTAATGGGTCTGGGCGCGGTTTCCGCGCCCCCACAGAGGATCGCGAATTTTCTCTAGTAAACCTCGTCTAGTGCAGCGTCAACTCTAAATTGTAGGTTGGTGTTGAGTGGAGCGAAACCCAACACAACCACTGTTGATACTGGGTTTCATGATTCAATTCAATCTGCATGACAACCCCAAAGTACTAAAATCTCAATGTCAAACCCGGTTGGTTGTCAGGGGTCCAGCCCCCCGACACCTCCCGCTGAGGGGGAAATTGCCCCCTCAGACTCCGGCAATACTGGAGCCAGTATTGTCGATTCTGCTAAGTTTCGACCATCTTTCGCGATGTCTGCTTATCCAGAACTCAGGTTAGATAGGGTTTGAGAGCTTAAAAAGCTCCTTACTAAGGGGGCGCCAGCCGGGGGGATCTCGCTAGCTCTGACGCCTTGGTGCAAGCGGTGTAGCCGGACTTTTGCGTTTTGATATAAGGGGGAAATTGCGAACTGCGAACTGTGAATTGCGAACTGACCATTAGTCCTGCCGCTGATCTAATTGGATTGCCCGTTCCAAAGCCGCCTTTTCCCTGGCCCGTCGTTCGTAGGGCTGCAACTGCTCTACTGTCCAACCGCTGAGAATACTCAAATCTTCCAGGCTCATCCCCTTGATCAACATCTCCACACACCAGGTATGACGAGCTTGGATCAGGGCTGGGCGGGTGTTTTCCAGCGTGACTAGTCCAGCGGTGATCTGCTGCCATTGGGCGAAAACATCTGCTGTGATCCAGGGCTCCCCTGAAGCGGAAACAAACACCCTTGGCCCGTCATCCTTGCGGCTCTTGAGCCATTGACTGAGGGGGTTATTGGTATAGGAACCGTAGCGTTTGCCCATAATCCATTGGTTGACGGGCACTTGACGCACTGCACCCTGGCTCACCTGCACCAGATGCTGACGGGGACTACAGAGATGGTGCGATCGCTCCAGTTGAACCACTTCTTCGAGCAGCAGTCCCGCACCAAAGAGGAGGTAAACCAAGGCATAGGTCTGAGCATCCTGTTTTTTTGCCCGTTGCAGCAGGGTGCGCACCAGCTCGGCGGGGAGATCGCGCACGGGACGATCGTGGGTGGGCGCAACCCGACTGGAGGCGGACTGCGATCGCTCGGTGCGAGATACTGCAATCGTCACCAGGCTGGTGACAAACGCTTCCGAGCTCTGCCTCGGGGCTGGGTTGATGTCGTGGGTGAGGATATAGCTCAGCAGAAGGCTATGAATCAGACTCGCGAGCGTTTCCGGGGGCAAGCCCTGGTTGGTTGACGTGGGTGCAATCCGTGCGTCAAGATACCGAGCGAGGTCTTGGGTCATCCTATGGAGACGATCGCCGAGAGCTTGGCGTTGTTCGGGCGCATATTGGCCCACCTCACCGATCAGGGCACGGAGCAGTTCGGCACGAGGTTGTAGATGCTCAAGGCGAGCCTGGACATAGTGCCTGATGGCGGTGGCCAATGATGGGCTTTGGGGGCCAGTCGGCAGCTCAGCAATCTCTTGCACCATCCCAGACGCTTCAATGACAGCCAGTAGCAAGTCATGCTTGCTACCAAAGTTGCGAAACAACGTCGCCTCGTTCACCTGAGCCTGATCGGCAATCTGGCGGGTCGTGGTGGCAGTAAAGCCTTGATTCGTAAAGAGCTCTAGCGCCGCTTGGATTAAGCGCCCCCGAGCTGTAGAAGAGGTGCGAGCCATCGCTGAAAACCGAGTTTTGAATCCTTGTTCGAAGTCCTTTTTGCAAGTATTACTTGCATTTTGTTGTTGTCTTGCGCTACAGTGAGTTTATGCAAGCAAGACTTGCAACAACCGCTTCACTATACCAACGATTTACTCTGATTGAGGCCCGATTATGACCGCTCAACTTCGTTCTGCTCCTATAGGAAGAGCAATCGATGACGATCCATTTGTCTTGTCGAAAGGGACGATCGCCTTCTTTGCCGGGGCACATCTGCTAGTACTGCTTGCACCTTGGTGCTTCTCCTGGTCGGCACTGGGGGTGATGCTCGTACTCCATTGGCTCTGCGGCAGTATTGGTATTTGCCTGGCCTACCATCGGCTGCTCTCTCACCGCAGCTTCCAGGTTCCTCGCTGGCTTGAATATATCTTGGTGACGATCGGCGCATTGGCGCTCCAAGGGGGACCGACCTTTTGGGTGTCGAGCCATCGCCGCCACCATGCCCACACCGAGGATCTAGAAAAAGACCCCCATTCTTCCGTCAAGGGTTTCTGGTGGAGCCATATGACTTGGCTATTTTGCCGACAACCCAACTTTTTTGACGATGAGCGCTACCGCCGCTATGCCCGAGATATCGATCGTGATCCCTATTATCACTGGCTCGATCGCTATTTCATCATTCCCCAAGTGGTGTTGGGCTTGGTGCTGCTGGGGCTGGGCGGTTGGTCGTTTGTGCTCTACGGCATTGTGGTGCGCTCCGTGCTGCTCTGGCATTGCACTTGGCTAATCAACTCAGCATCGCACCTGTTTGGCTATCGTACGTTTGACTGTGCGGATGATTCACGCAACCTCTGGTGGGCGGCGATCTTGGCCTACGGCGAGGGGTGGCACAATAATCACCATGCCCAGCCCCAGGTGGCCCAGGCGGGTTTGCAATGGTGGGAGATTGATATGACCTGGTGGGCGATTTGGGTGCTTGAGATCTTGGGGTTGGCGAAGAAGGTGGTGCGATCGAGGGTTTAGCCAGATTATTGGCAGACGAGACGCAGATATCCCTCCGGGAGGCTACGCCAACGACAAGCTCACTGACCGCCTGCGCTACGGTTAATTGGTTGAATTTCCCGTAGCGCGGGCATCTTGCCCGCCAAGGTTTAGGCATGAGTTTGAACAGTCTGAAAACTGACAGAATGAACAGCCCAGGCAGAGCCTTTCATCCTTCAGAGGTACCCATACCGCAGGTGGCAGAGCCGCAAAAAAAACGCGTGCCACGGCTCCAGCCATGATACGAGGAATAGGGTTCTAACGGTTCATCAATCAATCCGACGCGTCAGCCTAGTGCTTTGACAAAAGTGAAATGAGGGGTTGTCGCGCAGCTCAAATTGAACCATGTTGGCGAAGCCTTCTCGAAGAGTAAACCAGTATCAGCAATGGTTGTGTTGGGTT
This sequence comes from Cyanobacteria bacterium P01_G01_bin.54, assembly GCA_039180005.1. Lineage (GTDB taxonomy): Bacteria > Cyanobacteriota > Cyanobacteriia > Cyanobacteriales > Spirulinaceae > SIO3F2. The sequence continues at coordinate 12,404 of JBCDEB010000173.1, forward strand.
TCGCTGGGCTCAACGCCAACCTACAATTTAGAGTTGACGCTGCGCTAGACTTCACTCACCAACCAATCTTGAGGCTTGAGGAACTTCTCCGTGAGTTCGGCCTCAGGGCTCCCGGGTTCGGGATGGTATTGATATTTCCAGCGGGCCAAGGGCGGCAGCGACATCAAAATGGACTCAGTGCGGCCATTGGTTTGCAAGCCAAAGACTGTGCCGCGATCGTAGAGCAGATTAAACTCCACATAGCGCCCGCGACGGTAGAGCTGGAAGTTGCGCTGGCGATCGCCGTATGGGATAAGCTCTCGCTGCTCCACAATCGGTAGGTACGCCGGGAGAAAGACCGCACCACAACTGCGGACAAAGGCATAGAGCTCATGCCAACTCCGGGTCACTTCACCGACTTGGCGGCTGTGCTGAGCGGCAGGTCCATCGAGGTTCGGCCCCTGGTAGAGCTGGCCCTGAGCGCCCTGATAATCAAAGAAAATCCCCCCCACGCCACGGGTTTCTTGGCGATGTTTGAGATAAAAATATTCATCGCACCAGCGCTTGAAGGTGGGGTAATAGTCAGGGTGGTGGCGATCGCAAGCCTGCTGATGGGTGGCATGGAAGTAAACTGCATCGTCCCGAAACGGATAGTAGGGCGTGAGATCCGCGCCACCGGCAAACCACCAGATCGGCCCCGCCTCAAAGTAACGATAGTTGAGATGAACCGTCGGTATGTAGGGGCTGCGGGGATGCAACACCATCGAGACCCCGGTGGCGTAGAAGCCATGACCGGCGGCTTCAGGTCGCTGCAGCAAAATTGCGGGCGGCAGCGAGTCACCCCAAACTTCCGAAAAATTAACGCCGCCCTGCTCAAACACACGACCGTCACAGATGACCCGCGACTCGCCCCCCCCGCCCCCAGGACGTTGCCAGGTGTCTGCTTGGAATTTAGCCTGACCGTCAACGGCCTCTAGACCCTGGCAAATCTGGTCTTGTAAGCTCTGCACCAAGTGCTTGGCCAGTTGGCGAGAGTTCTTGGGGGGGACAGCAGGAACAGGCGATGCGATGGGTGTTGTGAGGGAGGCGGGAATCGCAATAGGAGGCGTCATGATGAGTCGTGTAAAGATCAAGTGAGTAAGAGGAGGGGATTTCTAGATTGAAATCTCTACCCTGTGTTTCTAGTGCTTTGTCAAGAGTGAAATGAGGGATTATCGCACAGATCGAATTGAACGATGAAACCCAGTATCAGCAATGGTTGTGTTGGTTTACTCTTCGAGAAGCAAGCTACGCTGGGCTCAACGCCAACCTACAATTTAGGACTGACGCTGCACTAGGCAACGCTGCCGCGCAGGGCTTCCGCATCGATTGGCTTGAGCAAAAAGAGGCGCAACAGTTGCCAAATCACTGCCAAAATCAGGGGCAATTTACGACAGAGCTTGAGGATTGTGGGTTGATCGCTGTTGTCGATCGCCTTCATCTGCAAGTTGTAGTCGGAACAACGTTGTAAACGAGGGAAAAACTCCGGGTGATCCGTATCAAACCCCGACGGAAACGCCCGCAAAGCGGTAGCGTTGGTTTCCCGTAGCACCTGGGTATCAAACGCTGTGGGGTCAAGACCGAGCATTTCATAGAAGCGACTGCGCTCATGAACGGTCAAGGTATGGGTGGCAAAGACCGTGAGTAGGAAAAAACGCGACCAGAGCCGGGATTGCCAGGTATTCCAGAGTTGGGTTTGGGAACGAATCAGGGCTTTAAAAATATCCCCATGACGATTCTCATCCTGACACCAGTTTTCAAACATTTCAAAGATTGGATAAAACTGATGTTCGGGATGTTGTTCCAGATGACGATAAATCAGGATATAGCGCCAATAGCCAATTTTTTCCGAGAGGTAGACGGTGTAGAGTACCCATTCGATCGGGAAGAAGGTGTAGGTACGCTTTTTCGTCATCTTGGCAAGATCAAGGGAAATCTTGAAATCCGCCATTGCTTTATTGAGAAACCCCGCATGACGGGCTTCATCCCGTGCCATTAGTTTGAAAATTTCCGCCAGCAGGGGGCTCTTCTTTTTGAGTTTACGTGAGAGTTCTTTAAAGAGCAGAAAGCCTGAGAACTCGGAAACACAAGAGCGTTCTAGATATTCAATAAAGGCTTGGCGATCTTCGCCTTGAATATGATCCCAGTTTTGGGCAAAGGCTTCATTGCGGACAAAGTGACGACCGTTATAGTCGGCCTGCATTTCTGTGAGCAGGGCTTGCAGCTCGGCTTCTTGACTGGAAAGGTCAAGGCTTGCAGTTTTTTCAAAATCAGTAGTGTAAAAACGAGGAGTTAAAACACTCTCTTCGATCGCTGCTTTTTGATCAGACTGCTCGAATTTGGCAGGAACGGGTTTGGTTAAGCTGCTAACCATTTTAGTCTCCACAATAATTAGCCAATAATTAAGCGGCTAGGGTTGTCAACACAGTTTTAATACCAAATAACAGAAGTCCAACTACAGATAAATCTGATCCTAAGCGCCAGACTATCTCCTTCGGAGAGGCTACGCGAACGACAAGCTCAGCCCTCGTCCCGGTTTTATTGGGGATCTAATTGGCGGATCTGGTATCAGTCTTCATCCTTAGTTTATCTGTAGCCCCAATTGCCGGAATTACTTTGAAAATAGACAATGTTAATACTCTTGCACCAAGTAAATGAAGCTAGCGAGATCCCCCCGGCTACGCCGACCCCCTTGGTAAGGGGGTTTTCATCGTTGGGGGTGATAACCCGTCATGACTCGTTGGTATAA
>JBCDEB010000174.1:0-14971 GCA_039180005.1 Cyanobacteria bacterium P01_G01_bin.54
ATCTCATCTAGTCTCTTATGCCAAACAGAAGGCAATTCTTCAACTTCCTGCAAAGTCAGCAATAAGTATTTTGTGCTAATAAAGTAAAGCAACCAATCCAGTAAGCTATTAGTTTGACTCATGGATTGATTCAATATCCAGAGTGTTTCGAGGTCTCTTTTGACCTTTGATTGATTACCTCTGAACTGATTGAATAAAATATTTGCCGACAATATTCTTTGTAGACGAAGATAACCAAATCCAAAGCTATGTGAAGGTGTAAAACCTGTAGTGTAAAAATAGAAGTCGTTTCTAGTTCTTGGAGCTTGCTGTTTCAAAATCTCATGAATTTCATTTAAAAGCTCATCTTTGTTTCTTAGGTAAAACTGAAGCTCAGTTGGCGGCTCACTAATTCTTGTGACATCGAACTTATATTGTGCATCAAGATAGTCATAGAGGATTGGACGAATCTCATTCCATTCCTCTGCCTCAAAGAGGTTTACATCCATATCGATGGGATGCTCATCCTCATAATCCCAGTCGATCAACTTGAAACCCAGTTTCCAAGTCGCAATTTCTTGAAGATGGTAAGTTGCCTCATTATAGTCACCCGTCAAAACATGAGCCCATTCTTCTTCAATTTCTCTCTCTGTTTTTGCAACATAGTAATTAGCAGCCAGATTTCCTAGCGTAACCCAAATAAACAATAAAACCCCCAGAGCAATAGAAATTCTTTTTATCCCTTTCAGAGCTAACTTGCACAAGCTCTTTTTCTGCTGTTTGAGATTCTGATCTGCCCGAATCTGTCTGTAGCGTGCTTGCATCTTTGGAGATTTACGAGCAACACGCGATTGGATCGTTGTGATTCGACCTTGCTCACTATCCAAGAGGACTTCGGGAGGGTCTTGATTGATTATTGTGGGTGATATGAAGTCTTGGTTTATCGTGGTAATTAAATCGTGAAGGGGCTGGTATTTCTGATGATGGATCAGTTGATGGAGCTGTACCAGAATTTTGTCTCTGTCCGTGTCAGCTTCGGGCAATGCTGCCTTGATAACAGGGAAAGAATGCTGCGCTGCCCATTGCTGAACCTGAGTCGATGGACTGAGGAGTAGAAATTGACAAGCTTTGAGAGACTGGGGATAGTCATGGGTTGCCGCATAGGCCTGCATCAAACCCATTTGAGCTTGACAGTAAGACCTTGTTTGTGTTTGAGAAGACCCCGAACAAAATGTCTCTAGCTTTTGAATCGCCACATCATAACTCTTCTGCTTCAATGCAGCGAGACCAGCTTTTAAGGATGACATGATGTGCTACCTGAATATGTCTAGACGCCATCATTCTAGAAACGGTTTTGTCATACTGTCCATAACCCCAAAAGAATACTTATTATTGTAAAGATTCATAAAGCAGAGTCGCCGTTTCATCGGGTTTCGGCAGCTCATTGATGACATGCCCTACTCTTCCCGAATCGCACTGGCCACCACCATCTCGCTGAGCGCCAATTGTAAGGTGGGCAAAATTAGTGGTCTTCAAGTCAAGTAACGATTTATCATTTGCCCACCCTACTTCTTACAAACAACTCAAAGCCATCCCGACCATGCTCAACACCACAGTCATCGATACAGGACAAATCACTCTGCCCGATGAAATCCGGCAGCATCTCAAGCTGGTGAGTGGGAGCCGAGTCGAGTTTGTCATAGACGAAGACGGTCAAGTCAAGCTCTTTCCCCCCAATGTTGCGGTAGAAACCCTCTCTGGCATTCTCCATCGACCCAATATGCAATCTGTCTCCCTTGAAGACATGGAAGCCGCCATCATTGAGGGAGCGAATGATTGGACTTAAAACAAACAGAGTCAGTTAACGTTCACTCATGATTTTCGGCGGATGCCAATCCTCCGCGACCCAAATTCGCCGGGACTCGACCACATACGGATTATTCAAGCTCAGCGCTTCGACTGTTGCTCGACCCATTGGCGTTTTGCCGCTAATCAAAGTTGCCTGCTCTATCCAAGCAAAATGCTCTGGCCAGTCCTCCTTACGCGGATTAAATAGAACAATAACTATATTGGTGGCGGGGTCAACAGCCTGGGTTTTAGCTCCCTTAAACGTATTGCACCGATGACAGGAAGCCGCCAAATTCAGATGACTATCATCACCCCCTAATACCCGTGGCTTGATATGGTCAATCACCAACGGCATCCCGATTAAGCATTGCTGGGTTTGGCAATATTCACAGCAAGCGTTTGCTCTTTCAATCACTTGCTGACGCAGTTGTGGTGAAATCGACATGAGCCACCACTAACCCGCCAACTGGCTTAAGTTCCGGATTGGTTGCCCCCGCCAACGCAACACTGCACAGGCATGAGCCTTCTTCAGCATCAACTGATCCGCTGCCAACATCAACTTTTGCAACTCCGCCTGCTCTGCTGCTGTCAGCCTATCCTCCTGATTTTGCGCCAACAACGCCATTTGACGCACCTGCTGCTCATGGGGAACTTGCCCTTGAGCCACTTGGCGCAACTGATCCACAGACAGGGTTTGCAGCGCCAACAACTCTGGCTGCACCTCAACTGGAGCCGTTTCAACGGTTGGCGGAAGATTTCCTGTAATGCTCTGCACGACCAAATCCGCCACAGACTGGTTGGTTAACTGCGCTAACCGAGATAGATGCTCAAAAGCAGAAGGGGGTAAGTCGATCGCAAGCTGCATAATAAACCCTGCTGTGCATTGTTCCTCTCCAAATTGTAGACAAATAAATATTGCTCGATGGCATGGACAACGATTCATGATCTTGTGTGGGTTTGCATCAAGCCCCATACTTCAAAGGAACTGCCTCCCCATCGCCAACGTTTATGACACCAATCACCGCCGATCGCCCCTCCATTGGTCATTTCCGTGCTATGCGCCAAGACATGATTGGCTATCTCGAAGGTTTATCCCAGCAAGGTGATTTTCTCAAGATCCCGTTGGGTTTGGGAAATGCTTATTATCTCAACCATCCCGACGATATCCGCCAGGTGCTGGTTACCCAGTCGGAATCTTTTCAGAAGCCCTTTACTGTCAAATATGCGGCGCGAGGTTTGTTTGGTGAAAATCTCTTTACAACGGATGGTCGCCTCTGGCAGGTGCTGCGGCAGACGATGCAGCCAGCCTTTCAATCGCAGCAGATTCGCGATCATGCCCAGATCATGATCGACGCAACCCATGAACTGGTGAATCAATGGCAGCCGGGTCAAACGGTGGAAATTTGTCAGGCGATGATGGATTTAACCATGGGCATTACCAGTCAGGCCTTTTTTGGTGTGGATCTGCGCGATCGCCCCGAAGCCAAAGGTTTAGTGCGGTTTATTGAACTGTTTAATCAGCGCATTTCGGGCATTCCCGTGCCCGCTTGGTTGCCCTTACCCGCCACACGGGAGATGAAACAGCAGATTCACCAAACGCAGCAACTGCTCAGTCCCCTGATCGCCGAACGGCGTCACGCAACCCAAACCAAAACGGATATTCTAGCCATGCTGTTGGCGGCCCAAGCGGCCGATCGCACGGGACTGATTACCGATCAGCAAGTGTGCAATGAGGTGATGAACCTGTTTGCGGCGGGGTATGAGGTCACGGCCAATTCCTTGGCGTTTGCCTTTTATCTGATTCACCAGCACCCGGCGGTGGAAGCGCAGCTACGGACAGAAATGGAGCAGGTGTTGGGCGATCGCCCCATCCGCTTTGAAGATTTGTCCAAGCTGCCCTATCTGGAAGCGGTGCTCAAGGAGTCGATGCGCTTGCTCCCCGTAACGGCAGTCTTTGCGCGGCAGGCGACCCAGACCGTTGCATGGGGCGATCGCACCCTGCCCCAAAATTCCACTGTATTGATGGCCCCTTGGACCCTCCATCGCCGGGCCGATATTTATCCAGAACCCTTGAGGTTTAACCCAGAGCGCTTTGCCGTGGGTCAGCGTGCCCAGATTCCCAAGTTTGCCTATCTGCCCTTTTCCGGTGGCCCCCGCATCTGCATTGGTCAGGCGTTTGCCCTGACCCAGATGCGGCTTAATCTGGCGACGATTTTGCAGCAGTATCGTTTAAGTACTGCACCGGATTATGTGATGGAGCCTTATTTTAGTTTTAATACCCGACCGAAAGGAGGTTTGCCGATACGACTGGAGCGGGTTTGAGGGATGTGTTGTTCTGTCGGTGTGGAAGGAGCACCCTCCTCAACGTCTTGCCCGCCTACCGCATTTTTTGGGTTATGGTGGGCAATATCCACGTTGGGGATTCGTGCAGAATGGCTAGGGGCTGTCATCATTTAGATTTCAAACCATTGCTGGGTCTAGCTTACAGCCCCTTTCCCTGTTGTTTGGGTCGGGCGCTCTATCGCTTATCTCATCAGGCTTCTGAGGTTAATTGATGACGCGCCCTAAACTCAACCTTCTCCAACCGGAGCAGTCCTACACCTTTCGATCCTATTTTGAGCTGCCCTACGAAACAGACGACATTTTGAATGAGTTTGACTACGGTTTAGTGAAATCTCGTCTCGCTCTACCCCAAGCATCTCAAACACCAGACTATCTGCCGGAGCTGCAACAGAGAATCGAAGATACATTGCCATTGATTAGTTTGAGTAGTGAGACGGCACGGCGAGAGACATTGGTTGCCCCGGTCATGCTGGAGGTGGTGCGCGATTGCCAATGTCAGATGCGGATTGAGTATCCCCTGACCATTAACAATTGGCTCAAGGGCAATTTCGATTATCTTTTGCGGTCTACGCACAGTTTGCTGGTTGTTGAGGCCAAGAAGGAAGATATCACGAGGGGGTTTACCCAACTTGCGGTTGAGTTGATTGCGCTATCGCATATTGAGGCGCAATCGGTGTTGTATGGGGCGGTGACGATGGGCGATGTTTGGCGTTTTGGCAAACTGGATCGCGATCGCCAGCAGATTACTCAAGATCTTAATTTGTTCAAAGTTCCGGGTGATCTGGAGCCGCTACTGAAGAGCTTGCTGGGGATTTTGCGGGGGGCGTGATGGGTTGGGTTGTGTAATTGCGGCAAATTTGACCGAGCAAGATTGGTTGTTCGATCGCCTCATTGCGACTACAGCACGACATCCCAGCGCTTAGCATACCCGGTCATCTCCACATAGCCCTTCGCTGTCAAGGGCTGACCTGCCTTCGTGCCGACAAAACCCACTGCCCCTTCCCAATAGTTTGTGGAAACATTGAGTTCCTGGTTTGCGATCAACGACTTGCCGTTTAAGACCAAATCCAGTTTGGGAATTTCAATTTGCCATTGGGATGGATAGTTCGCTTGCGTCGTCGGGCTGCGCCAGGTCTTAAGTACATCAATCTGCCAATCCGTACAGTCAAGGGTCTGAGCCTCTCCGGTTGCGCTTACAAACGTACCGCTGGAAATATCAGCAATCCCGCCCTGCTCCAGTCGCAAATCATAGAGCATCAACGCCGAGCCGTCATCGAGCTGCAACGAGAACCAGTCCCAGCCCACGGTTCCGGGGCTCAGGGCACTGGTGGAATATTCATGGTCTTTCCAGGTCAACCCCGTCACCGCAAAGGTTTCCTCTGCCACCGTGATGGTCCCCTGGCTCTGTTGCTGCACAATGGAATAGTAGTAGGAGGCATTACCGGGTTCAGGGCCTTTTTGGCTATAGCCGCGATCGCCCTGCAAGATGGGGGGCAAGGTTTCGTTTAAGACCAAATCCAACGCCACATCCTCTGCCTCGGCGACCAGGTGAACCTGGCCGGGTTCGATCTCGGTCGCAGACCAATTTTCCAGCCAGACCCGGTAGGGTTCGGCCTGGGCTCCCGCGAGTCCTGCGGACTGGCGACTAAAGCGCTCATGGGGATAGAAGGCTTGGCTGGTGATATCGCTAATGGTGAAGTGGGAGAAGTAGATCTGGCGCGATCGCCAATCCGACGCTGCTGCCACCGCCGCTGTCTCTGGGGTGAGGGCCCGCCGGAAAAAGGTCAGTTGATAACCAAACTCCCGCCCGGTCTCGGTTTCCAGGTTGCCGGTGTAATACCACCATTCGGTTTGGTAGTCTTCGTGGGGCCCGAAGTCGCGGGGAAATTCCAGGGGTTGGGGTTCAGTGACCCGCAAGAAGTCATTGGCCGTCGCCACCTCCTGGGCTGCAAGCCATTGCACCGATGCTTGGCCGCTGTTGGTAATCCCCTGTTGGGGCCAGAGCACCGCGAGGACGGCGAGACCGATCGCAAGGAGGATGAGAAGGAGGCGTTGGGGACGGAGCATTGCACAGATGGGCGAACCGGACGGATACATTTCTTTACATTGTCTGTTTTTTGTCCGATGGGGTCAATAGCGCTGTCCGGAATTCTGAATGCCAAAAAGTAGGAACAAACCCAGACTCGGGAAGTCCATACTTAATATAACGGCTTAATCACATCCTCATCGCCACTCTATTCAATATGAGTTTTGCCCTCAATGATACACAGATACACAAAAACACCATGTTGCCGTTCAATTCCTCGCCAGCCAACCGTTATTAGCAAATAGTTATCTGTCTCTTCGTCACAGAGCATTAGTGTTTCTCCACCAGAACTCTCCTGATACCTTTCGAGATACTGGTGAAAGACAGATCGAACCTCCTGACGATATTGTATTAGTTACTTGTGCTTAATGCTTATGTATTAATTTGTCGATACCACATCTTTGTAAACCAATTCAGTTTTTTTAGGGACGCACTCATGACTCAAAGACAAGCAAAAGACTTCTGGATATGGCTACTATTGCTAGCATTAACTCTAATAATAGTGGTCTGGGGATTGGGAGAATGGAATCCAATGATTCATACAGACTCCAATGGGCTAACTTTATTGATTTTTGTGCTTTTTGTGATGGCATTAATAATTAATGTAATTAACACTCTTTATGTTTTCTTTGAATTTAATAATCTGAAAAGATTTCGAGGATTATTCAGTGAACATATCCATAGTCTCAAGCGTGCTGCCAAACAGAGTATATCGATAGATCAAGAGTTTTCCATAAGTTTGATCGAAAACAGGTTACTTAGGCGAGAAAGCTGGGTGCAATTATCCTCCAACCTAATGATTACCTTGGGTATGATTGGGACTGTATTGGGTTTAACTACATCTATGGCTGGTCTTCAGAGTGCAATGAATAAAATTGAACTTACTCCTTCCTCACTAGCTGAAAGTGATCTATCTAATTTAGTTAATAGCCCTATTGATGGTTTGACGCAAGCACTATCAGGAATGTCTAGTGCATTTCTTACTACACTATTGGGCTCTATTTTGGGAGGCTTTTTTTTGAAAGCTCTCAGTCATTCAACAGTTAACTTGATTGAAGACTTATTGGATAATATTAGATACAAAACAGAGTTGGAATATATGTCTGGTATTCGACAACAGATTTGGGAAAGAGAAATTACTAAAGCTGGTCATGTCTCCGAAAAACTGCGATCTTTTATTGGATTGTCGGGTGGAGTAGAAAAAAACCTAAAAATGATAATCAAAGAACTAAATGATGCTACAAATGAGATGAATAAATTTACAAACAGCTTGAGTCAAGGCATTGGTGAGAGTGAGAAAGGATACTTGCTTGGTAGCATTAAAGATGTTATTAAAACTCAGAATGACTTTACTTTTGTATTGATCTTTGCCTTGGTTATACTCACTCTTGTCTCTTTATATCAGATGTTCTTTTAGTCATGAGAAAAGCCAGAAGAAAGCAGATTGATCAGTCTGTATTTGAACTCCTTTCGGATTTATCATTATCGACATTAGGACTCTTTCTAATTATTTTTGTTATATATGCAATTATCTTCAGAACCCAAGGTGTTAAATCTGTAAGAATTGCACAGAAAAATACAAGCCTGGCTAATCAAGTAGATGTCTTGAAAGTTGAGAATTTCTCCATAAGGCGGGAGAAGCAAAGGCTTGAAGATAAAAAAAATGTGTTAAGCGAAGCAAACCAAGAGCTTAGAGATGAAAAAAGTGTGTTAAGCGAAGCAAACCAAGAGCTTAGAGATGAAAAAAGTGTGTTAAGCGAAACAAACCAAGAGCTTAGAGATGAAAAAAGTGTGTTAAGCGAAGCAAACCAAGAGCTTAGAGATGAAAAAAGTGTGTTAAGCGAAGCAAACCAAGAGCTTAGAGATGAAAAAAAGCTGTTAAGCGAAGCAAACCAAGAGCTTAGAGATGAAAAAAAGCTGTTAAGCGAAGCGAATCAAGAACTCAAAGATCGTGTGAGGAGTCTTGGTGATCAGGTAAATAAACTACAGGCACAAATGGAACGAAATAAGTACACGGGTTACTATGTAGGAAATAATACAATACCTTTTGGTTGCTCTAGCTTATATCAAACTAGAATTAATGTCAAAGAGAGTGTTTATTATTTTCAAGATGTTAACCTCCTGATATATACGCAAACCCATAAGGAGTTGGGGACTATTTCTTTCGAATACTTCGGGAATATGGATGAGAATGTTTTCACTGGTACCCCAAAGACATACTCTAGGGGGGAGAATATATTGTCATGTAATCCAAGCACTGGAATCTCACTCAGATTCTATGATGACTATGTCTATTTTGGAGGGAACAAGCTGTATCGGCGTAATTAAATAGATGGCTCAAAAAAACAATGGCTTGTAAGTATTTTGGTGGCTCTAAAATAGATAAAATCTCATCTCAGAAAAGGATTAAGTGGTTTTCTGGAAAATAGGTATTTTCAGTAAGGAGTGCTGGAGCAAAGCATTTCACCACTTATTGAAAATGAATCATTAATTAACAGAAGCACTCCCTGGAACCTCTGTCCTGCAAGGGCTTTGTCTGTCTGAATGGTTTTAGTGATTCGGATTTTTTTGCGACAATCAATGATATTTCTACCTACTACTTCTGTTAGTAGACGACACTGCTACTCCTCCCGAATCGCACTGGCCACCACCATCCGACTCAACCGCCAAGCTGGATAAATCCCCGCCAACAGCGCCGCCACCACGGCAACTAAACCCGCCTGCCAAAAATAGCTCGGCTGAATCTGCATCTGGAGCGTCCAACCAAAGGAGCGCACATTGATTACATAGATCAAAATCCAGGCCAAAGCATAACCCAAGGGCATGGCAAAGAGGCCCGCCAGGCTGCCCATAATGCCCGTTTCCAACAGGGTCAACTGCCACATCTGCGCTGGGGTCATGCCGTTGGCTCGCAGGATGCCCAGTTCGCGGGTGCGCTCCAATTGCAGACTCATCAGGGCACTGAGCACGCCGATAAAGGCCACCACCACCGCCAGCAGTCGCAGCGCTCCGGTGATCGCAAAGGTGCGATCGAAAATTTCCAGCGACCCCTGACGGAGGTTGCGGTTCGATTGCGCGACAAGATCCTGGCGACCCTTAAACGCCGTCCGGAGATGCGCAACGACTTCATCCACCTCCACATCCGGTTTTACAAACAGCCCCAAGGAGGCAATGCTCGGATCCTGCCAGGCGTCAAGGTAGAGATCATCATCGAGCAGAATCGTGCCGCGATCGGAGGAATAGTCATAAAACACCGCCACGACTGGGAAGGTCAGCGGCCCTTGGGGGGATTCCAGCGTGATAGTTTCCGGTGGTTCCGAGACGCCCGCCCGGAGCAGGAGCGCTTCAGAAATAATCACGCCTTCACCGGCGTCCAGTTGGGGCCAGGGGTCTTTAACATCATCCCGAATCCAGGCGTAGGGTCGCTGACCATTGGAGACATCCCCAGCGGCGGAAATCAGTTTGGCCGATCGCGCCACCGTTATCTCTTCACTCGCCACCGCCTGCTGATTAAAGCCCAATACCTCTACATCGGTATCGTTGTAAGTAACGATATGGTCAATTTCGGGCCAGGTATAGGCTTCTTCGACCACGCTGGGGTCAACGCTGCCGAAGACCCGATTGGCAGTGGCGCTGGGGGGCGTCACATAGATATCAGCTTGCAGAGTTTGATCCAGCCACTGCACCACAGTCGTCCGGAAAGACCCCACCATCACGGAGACGCCGACAATCACGGAGACGGCGACCATCAGGGCGGCGATCGCAATCGAAGTTCGACTGAGCGATCGCGTAATATCCCGAGGGGCCATCTTGCCCAGAATGCCCAGGACATGATGGAGCAAAGGGGAGAGACCCCGCATCAATAACGCTGTCAGCGGTGGCGTCAGCAATGCTGCAGCCAACAAGATGGCAAATAATCCCGCAAACGCAATCACCAGCCCACCATTTTGGATCGACAGTAAGCCAATCCCGCCGATCGTAAACAGCCCCCAAGCGAGTACCAGCCAGGGCAAAATTTGCTGCACCTTTCCCTCTAGGGTCGAGCGCTTCAAACTATTGTTGGGGGAGGTACGCATGGCTTCAATTGCGGGAATAACAGAGGCCAAGAGTGCTGCAAAAATGCCGATCGCCATCCCTTTGATCAAGGTAAAACTGCTGAGGTGAATCTCTCGTACAGAGACCACAAAATAAAAGTCATTAATCGTTTGGGTAATCAGCCCAACAATACTGTGACCCAAGACAATGCCTAACCCCAAACCGAGACCCGAGCCGATCAGACTCAGCACCAATGATTCACCCAAAATCAGTTGAAACAGTTGCCCTTGGGTCACTCCTAAACAGCGCAAGATACCAAACAGCGGCCGCCGTTGAATCACGCTAAAGGTCACGGTGTTATAGATCAAGAACATGCCGACGACGAGCGCCAGTAAACTTAAGGCCGTGAGGTTGAGCTTAAAGGCCGCTGTCATCTGCTGGACGGCATTTTTCTGGGCTTGGGCGGTGGTTAGCTTAACGCTGTCCGGTAGCAGGGATTGAATGTCTGTTAGTTCCGCCTCACTCTCCGCGATCAGATCAATATGGCTCAGGTGTTCTTGCATTCCCAGCAGTTCCTGGGCAGAGGCGATGTCGGTAAACAGCACATTACTCAGGGCATCACGGGTCAGAGCATTGGCCGGTTGTAATCGGCCCACGACTCGTGCAGAAATGGGTTGTCCAGCCAACGTTAAGGTGAGGCGATCGCCCGCCTGAACCCCATATTCTGCCGCGGTTGCCTGGGTCAGAATGACCGTATTGGGTTCGGTCAAGAATGCCGTTAAGGCTGCCGCTCCAGCGTTGGCCTCCCCTGCGGAATCATCCTTGAGATAGCTGCGAAAGGGCGCTTCCGCGAAAAAATCCACGCCCACCAGGCGCATGGGCTGGCGATCGAGTTCCTCGGCGACGACATAGCCCTCCACAATCGGCGCAGACCGGGTATAGCCCAACTCGGTTCGCAACTGCCGATAAAGCGATTCGTCCACGCCCACCGGGGAAATGGCTTCAAGGCGATGGGTGGTGCGACCGGCGATCGCATCGGTGGAGAGCTCAAACGCCCGTTGGGCTGACCCGTTGGCCAGGTCAATGGACACCAGCATTGCGACGCCAATCGCGATGCCGAGAACAAACAAGATGTATTGCAACGGACGACGGCGCACCCGACGCCCGGCCAGTCGCCAGAGGGGTGCATTATCCACAGGAGAGCGGGGAGAAGGAGCCGTCATGGAGCAACCACTGCCTCCTGACGATTGGGGCGTGGGAATTCTGCGGTGGCGTCTTCCAGATGACCGTCATGCACTCGCAACACGCGATCGGCATAGCGGGCAATCTCGGGGTTATGGGTTGCCATGATCAGCGTCTTGTTGGCGTTGCGCGTCAGGTCGAGGAGCAGTTGCAAAACGGTTTTACCCGTTTCTTCATCGAGGTTGCCGGTGGGTTCGTCGGCCAGGATCAGACGGGGTTCATGCACTAGGGCACGGGCGATCGCCACCCGTTGCTGCTGGCCGCCGGAGAGCTTATCAGGGAAGGCAGCGGTGCGATCGCCCAAGCCCACCTGGGTCAGCAACCGCCGCGCCTGATGCTCAATGGCTTGGGGGGCATTACCCGCCAATTCTTGAGGCAGCGTCACGTTCTCTAAGACCGTCAGCGTGGGGATCAGGTTGAAAAACTGAAAAATAATGCCGATCTGATCCCGGCGAAACAGGGTACAGGCTCGCTCGCTGAGCTCGGTAATCGGCACACCATCAATCAGCACCGTGCCAGCTGTCGGGCGCTCAATGCCACTGATGAGGTTGAGTAGGGTGCTCTTACCGCAGCCACTCTGGCCCAAAAGCACGACAAATTGCCCCGAGTCAACGGCAATCGATAGATCATCGAGCACCTGACGCTGGGCCATGCCTTCGGCAAACCCCTTGCTGAGGTTTCTCAGTTCGATGAACCCTGCGGATGGCTGCTTAAACGGCTGCCAGTTGCCCAGTGAAGGTCGGAACCAACGGCTGATCTGCGCGATGATCGGTGGCGTGAAGCCCATGACACCCTGCTCTTTGTTAAGTTTATTTGCGAATCTTAACTTACATTTGCAGCATCTGTCTTGGGGAGGCGGTATGGGCGATCGTTGGCTGGGATGATATAATACAAAGGAATTATATGAGCTGGGCTAGCCCATATTGATTAAGGGGATTAAGCAATGAGTTATGACCTGTATCTGAAGCCAACACGTAAAGACATTTCATTGGCACAATTTAGAGCATATTTTGCCAAGCGAGAACATTATGACCTAGGGAAGCACCAAGCTTGGTATGAAAACAAAAATACAGGCGTTTATTTCTCCTTTAGCTATAGCGATAAAGGTGAAAATGGAGCAGAACATTTCCCCATCGTCTTCAATATAAATTATTGCAGACCGTCTTTTTTTGTCTTGGAGGCGGAGCCAGAGGTCACCGCATTGATCTCAAGTTTCGAGCTGACAGTCTACGATCCCCAAGTTGATGGCATGGGAACTGGAGCATACGATGGTGAAAAATTGATTACGGTTTGGCTTGCGGGCAACAAATTGGGCTACCAAGCTATTGTACAGGCTCAGTCCCAAGTGTATAGCCTTCCTTCAAGCCAACTGAAAAAAGTATGGTCGTGGAACTACCATAAAGATGAACTAGAGGATCTGTTGCGGGAAGATATTTTTGTACCCAAGATCTTGTTAATGAAATATCAGGAGAAACCCGTTACAACTTGTGTCTGGATAGATGCGATTCCTGCCGTTATTCCCCCTGTGGATATACTGATTTTTTTTCGTATTAATCTAGCACCAGAGAACTTACCCAAGAATGCTGAAGGTGTAGGGATTAGCAGTTGGAGTGAGTTCCAGCCACTCCTCGATCGACATAAAGCAAAAATGATAGGTGAAGCCTACTCCCTTACTTACCCATCAGTTCCCAGAGAAATTCAACAGAAAGTAAAAGAAC
This sequence comes from Cyanobacteria bacterium P01_G01_bin.54, assembly GCA_039180005.1. Classification (GTDB taxonomy): domain Bacteria; phylum Cyanobacteriota; class Cyanobacteriia; order Cyanobacteriales; family Spirulinaceae; genus SIO3F2. The sequence continues at coordinate 13,252 of JBCDEB010000174.1, forward strand.
TTCCTTTTGTCAATCTTGAAGATTTTGAGAGTCTGCCAACGGATCAAGTGCTGGATAGGGAAATCGTGCAGGAATACATAAAATAAACAATGTGTACTGTGGAAGATAGCTCTTATTGCCTGCATGGCAACCAAGAAATTAGGAAACTGAGAGGAAAGTTAAAATTTTCGGTTGGGTAGAATAAAGTATCGCTTGCTTCTTGGAGAGTAATCCGGGTGCATCCCAGTTACGCAAGCCCTCACCCTAAATCCCTCTCCCAAGCTGGGAGAGGGACTTTGAATCCGGCTCTCCTTCTCCCCTAGGAGAAGGGGCTGGGGGATGAGGGTGATGCAGTCTGGATGTGCCAAAGTGGGATGCTCCCAGCAATCCAATATCTCCGCCGCCGCTTTTGGACTTTATATCCTAACCTCTATAAAACCACTCTGCTCATTAACGATGTTCTGATGAAGCGATCGCCAACTCCCCAAAACAAACCTCACACCCTGTTCTTTGTCAATATCAAACCCATTTGGATACAGAGCTGGGGGTATTTTCTGATTCTGAGTTTTGGTAGTGGTGCAATCAATGGGCTCCTCGTCAAACTCGGACGGATTCAATCCCATCAGGTCTCATCACTCTATCAAAATGAATTCACCTTGCCCCTCTGCTGGTTTCTGCTCGGCCTCGGTTTGGGACTATTTTTAGTGCCACGGATGATTTATCGTTGCCAAATCAAACAAAAGGCAATGGACTGAGATATTGTCTGTCTAACGTAAGATAATGGGCTAATGTCAAAGAAGCAATTCCACATCTCAACCAAAAATATCAAGCGGCTCGTCAACAATAACGGCGGCTGTATCGCCAGTCATCGGATCACCCTTGATGGCTATCCCGTTGGCTATATGTATCGTGAACCACCCAACCATGATGTGGACACGGGTTGGCGATTTATGGCGGGTGATGAATCGGATGAATATATGGACAATGCTAACAATCATGGTGTGTACGCGATCAATACAATTGCCAACTCTGATCATGACATTCTGCCGTTCCTGACTGCGCCCCTCGGCTCTGCTTTTACCCGTTATCCTGAAACGGGCAAATTTGTCGCGGTTGAGAGTCCGATTGATCCCGAAGACGGTTTACAGCCAAATTTTCCTATCGCTACAGGGTATTATTCAATCACTGCATCCTGGTCTGTATTTTTACCCCTCTTAAATTTAACCAACGCGTCGAAGCGGATTCGCTGATTCTTTGGCGTCCTGGTGTCACGCTATATTTCATTGTCTGGAATAACAATCACAATAAGTCAATGAATATCCGTTTTGCTCAACTCAAAGCTGATATTTCATCTGAGGCATTTGAGCAGAAAGAACAACAGAACGGCTCAGTTCATAAAATCTCCTACCGCCTCATTGAAGAAGGTGTGGCGGCATTCTATGGTTTCGCGATCGCTGATGATAGTCATCTCCAGTTCGCTATCTATTTTGATGATCAATCTGATGTTGAGCTAGCACGCTCTATCTTCACAAGCGCAGTACGGGACGCAAGTTGAGAACTGTAGGTTACCAGATACTGAATCCAGATTGTATGAACACAGAAAGCGAAGGCTGATCCGGGTGGCGGGCAAGATGTACTTCGACTCCCCTCAGGACAAGCGCTCAGCAATCACCCGCGCTACGGGATATTGAGCGCAGAAACCCGTAGCGCAGGTGGTCAGTGAGCTTGTCGAATCTGCGTC
>JBCDEB010000175.1:0-14859 GCA_039180005.1 Cyanobacteria bacterium P01_G01_bin.54
CCCCAACGGTCTAGTCGCGCCGACCCCCGTCGATTCTGTTTTTAATAATTTACTGTTTGGGGGGGCCCATTTGCCCCCCCACCAGACTGAAGGTTGTTTGCCAAAAAACGCTGGCAATCGTTATGAATAATTCAGGTTAGCCGCCGAATCCTAGCAAAATCAAGGGAGTGCTTTAAAACCCCGACAAGGTTAGCCCGCTGAGGGGGCAATTGCCGCCTCAGACTCCAGTAATACCGGAGCCAGTATTGTTGACTCTGCTGAGTTTTAGAGTCTTTCGCGATGTCTGCTTATCCAAAACTCACGTTCAATTCGCTGTTTTGCCCCGATCGCCTCTTGCCAAACGATGTGATTCGAGTCTGCCGCTTCCCAAGGGTAGGATTGTTTTCTATTCTAGAGAGAAAAAAGCAAGGGTCTGGAGCAAGGGTAGGGGTTGGTTTTCTCAACCCAGCAACCCACTCTATCTCATTGGCAGGATGGTTTTAAAGGTTGCGCAAGGCAGGGAAACCCAGCCCCTACAGAAAGATTGAGGATTTTCTCTAGTCAACATCAAACAACCCTGCTGTCCAAGGGGATTAACTCCCCCAAACTGATGAAAACTGCGATACCTTGCATTTTGTTGTCGGGCGTGTCATGCTTTGCTCTGTCGGATTTTTACAGTTAAATGATGACATACCTAAATTGTATCTATTGAATTAAGAATAAATCAAGACCGAGTAATTAAAACTTCAAATAGTGAATTAAGATTAGGTTAAATTTGTACAATCAACCCTTTAAAGTTTGATAAACTCTTTGGATTTACCTAACGACTCTGGACAACTATCGGTAGATTAGAGATAGCGTTTTTGCTGACTCGTTTACTAGACCCTATGCTTAGCCTGTCACCACCCACATCCATGGTTAATTGGCCGGACAACCAAACGTTGTCGCTCGAATCGACCTTAAAAGAACTGCCACTACATCACATGACGATGAAGGTATCTGATCTGGTGGTGGATGTGGTGCGCTGCTTTGAGGAGAATAAGGTCGTACCGGGCATTATTTTAATGGAGGACGATCGCCTCGCTGGAATGCTCTCTCGTCGGCGCTTTTTGGAGCGTATGAGTCGCCCCTACTCGATTGAATTGTTTCTCAAGCGTCCCATTAATGTTATCTACAGCTTTACCAAGATCTCCTTTGAGATCTTTTCAGCGGATCTTTCGGTCGTCAAAGCCGCTCGCCAATCACTCAAGCGCTCACCAGAATTGATCTATGAACCCGTGATTGTTCAACTCAAGGGCGATCGGCCGAGCTATGCATTGGCTGATGTCCATCAACTGCTGCTGGCCCAGTCTCGAATCCACAAACTGACCAGTCGCCTACTCGACGAGAGCAATTATGCTCAGCGGGTGCAAACGGAAAAAATGGTCAGCCTCGGTCGGATGGTTTCCGGGGTTGCCCATGAAATTAAAAATCCGGTGAATTCGGTCTATGGTAATGTCGAGTTTCTAGAGAATTACTTTAATAACCTCATTGAGTTGATCGTAGGTTATCAAGAAGTGATCGGTGAGAAAACCAATGCGATTCTGGAGCTGGAAAATGACTTGGATCTGGAATTTATTTTAGAGGATGCACCTAAAATCATCAAGAGTATTCGATTTGGCTCCGAACGGTTAACGCAAATTGTTACCAGCTTGCGTAATTTTTCACGGGTAGACGACCGTGGCAAACAGCTAATCAATATCCATGATTGTATTGATGGAACTTTACTCATTCTAGAAAACCAAACCAGGCACGTGATTGAAGTCAAGCGAGAATATGATACCCTACCCGATTTAGCCTGTTATTCGGGACAGCTGAGCCAGGTCTTTATGAATTTGTTGGGTAATGCCATTGATGTTTTGCTCGAAAAGAAAGAAACGACACCCGACAAAGACTGGTACCCCATGATTATCGTCCGGACTCAACTGGTGGAGAGCAACCTGGGGGAGCGTCAAGTCAGCATCAAAATCATCGATAATGGTTTAGGGATTCCTCCTGAGAACCAGCAGAAAATCTTTGAGAACTATTTCACTACCAAGCCAGTGGGTAAAGGAACGGGTTTGGGCTTGGCGATCAGCTACCAGATTGTTGTCGATAAGCACGAAGGGGAACTCAAGCTACGATCGCAGGTGGGGGAATGGACCGAGTTTGACGTGCTTCTACCTCTGCTGAGTCAGTCGCTAGAAGGGCAAGTCGCTGAGCAGCGAACTCCCTAGAGATGATCATCCAGGACAGGCGGAGAAACTTTTTACTAGACAATCCCCTCTCGGAAGATAGAGCGGATTCCTGACTCAAGGAAACTTCTCGATCTCTTGTAGGGGCGCGGAAACCGCACCCAGTCCATCAGGGGACAAATCCAATCATGGACAGTGGATTGCCAAATCTATCAAGCCGAATCTATCAAACTGGCGCGGGGCAGGGAAACCCAGCCCCTATGATTGAATCGATGGCGATGCGCTTAAAACAATCCGGTCACAAAACTTTATAATTGCGGGTATTATCCCTCCTCTCCTTGCCTATGCAATGCATCATTCACCGTCGAGCTCAGTTCTCAGCCAGCCATCGGTATTGGCTACCGGAACTGAGTGAAGCGGACAATATTGCCCGGTTTGGCCCCTGTAGCCGCGCGCCGGGTCATGGTCATAACTATATGCTTTACGTCTCCCTATACGGCGAACTCGATGAATATGGCATGGTTCAGCATCTTTCGGATGTGAAGTCTGCGATCAAGCAATACGTCACCCAAGATTTGGACTTTGCCTATCTCAACCAGGTTTGGCCAGAATTTCAGCAGACCTTACCCACCACTGAGAATCTGGCGCGGGTGATTTGGCAGCGTCTTGCACCCCATCTGCCTCTTGTCAAAATCCAACTCTTTGAGAACCCTGAACTCTGGGCTGAATACACCGGAAATCCTATGGAAACTGCATTGACGATTAGCACCCACTTTAGTGCCGCTCACCGCCTGGCCCTCGACACCTTGCCCTATGAGCAAAACCTGGAAATTTATGGTAAATGTGCTCGCCCCCACGGTCATGGCCACAACTATCATCTAGAAGTGACGGTCGTGGGTCAAATGGATGAACGGACGGGCATGATTGTGGATCTCGTCGAGTTCCAGCAGGTGGTCGATAATTGGATTGTCGAGCCCTTCGACCACACTTTCCTCAATAAGGACATTGCTTATTTTGCCCAGGTCGTACCCACGGCGGAGAATATCGCTCTCTACATTGCCCAAACCCTCCAACAGCCCTTGGCGGAGCTCGGCGTCGAGCTCGATCGCATCAAACTGATCGAGAGCCCGAATAACTCAGCGGAGGTGTTCTGCCGCCGACCATCGAGCGTCAATGGGATCCAGCAAAATGCTTTTGTTGCCACGGTTTAGACCCCATCGGGGTGGGTTTAAATCTGCCCCCTATGCACCCTAGGGTTCGATTTTTGGAACACTTTCGCGTGCAACATTTCTTAAACTCGGGGCGATTGTGACTTACAATACCCAAATAAAAATTGTTTAAGAAGCACGTTTAACTGAATCTATGCAGGCGGTTGCCCCCTCTCCCCCCATTCATGCCAAACCCACCCTCCGAATTCCCAGAGAGTTGGTGGTTGCGCCGGGCGGGTTGAATGCGAATGTTTGGCTTTGTTTGGGGGCGATCGCCCTGATGGGTTGTAATATCTGTGGCTACTGGTTCTGGGGCTGGTGGAACTGGGTTTGCTTTAGTTGTGGTGTCTTGTCGCTGCATTTGGCTGGTTCGGTCATTCACGATGCTTGTCATCGCGCCGCCCATAGCAACCGGATCATCAATGCGACCTTAGGCCATATCAGCGCCCTGATTTTGGGTTTTGCTTTCCCCGTGTTTACCCGTGTTCATCTCCAGCACCATGCCCATGTCAATGATCCGGAGAATGACCCCGATCACTTTGTTTCCACTGGCGGCCCGCTGTGGCTGATCGCACCGCGCTTTTTTTACCATGAGGTCTTTTTCTTTCAGCGACGGCTTTGGCGCAAGTACGAGCTGCTCGAATGGTTTCTGAGCCGTCTGTTCCTCTTCACCATCGTGGGCTTGGGCATTCGCTTTGGCTTCATTGGCTTTGTGATGAACTTCTGGTTTGTGCCGGCCCTGGTGGTGGGGATTACCTTGGGTCTATTTTTTGACTATCTGCCCCATCGTCCCTTTCAGGAGCGCGATCGCTGGCATAATGCCCGTATCTATGCCAGCCCCATCTTGAATTTCTTAATCCTGGGGCAAAATTATCATCTTATCCATCATCTCTGGCCCTCGATCCCCTGGTATAAGTACCAAGCCGCTTACCGAGTTATGCAGCCGCTGTTGGAAGCCAAGGGTAGCCCCCTGTGCCTCGGGATTTTCCAAGGTCAAAACTTTTGGGCATTTCTGTATGATGTCTTCGTTGGTATTCGGTTTAATGCCCATGAAAAGGTGGATTCATCTTCCTCGGCTACGTCAGATTCAGAGTGAACCTTAACATCCAATAGGCGGGATTGATGCCTTTTCACCGAAGCAAGCGAGATCCCCCCGGCTACGCCGACCCCCTACCTTGCGGGAAGCCGCAAAGTGTCTAGGGTAAGAGGGTTCTACAATTAAACCCTGCTCAAGTCAACGCTCCCAGCCGCTTGCGGCGTCACCCCCCTTGACTTCGATGTGAAGGGGAGATCTCGGGTCTAGCGGTCGAGTGTATCGTGTTGGCTAGATTTCTATCCTGCCTCGGTCTCCAAAGAAAATCACGGTAAAATCAGTATTCTGTACGTTAAGTTATATTTTGCCAACAGTATCCAATCCGTTCTACCCAATCTACAGCTTAGGATTGTTGTCTCCTAACGCACCACAATATCCTCAACACCCGAGAGCAAAATCTGTGGGTTGGCTTGGTTTGGTGAGATGATATTGGCGATGCCGGTGGCTTCGATCGCAATCTCTGGATTCACCAAGGCATTGCGCCCCACGATCGCCGTTTCCGCCTGCGCATCCCAAATCTCAGCAAGCTGAGTCCGAATCGCTTCAAACGTTGCCATATCACTAAAGTTCACCAGGGTAAAGGTGCGCTCAATGCCCTCGGTGTCCACGGCGATCGCATAGACATCAAACTTAAGCTGGGGACTCTGGGGAAACTTCACTAAATGACCCGTGAGCGTCCGGGGCGTTTCATGCCAGGCGACAAGGGAATCGAGCATCTGGATCGGTTCCGCCGCCGTGGTATCCAGTTGCAGATGGCTGGGTTGTTGGGGACGGTGTTGAATGGTGTAGGCGATTTCGACAATATCACCGCGATAGAGATTGGTAACGGCCGCCGTCGGTGCAGCCACAAAAATCGGCACGACGCCATCTTGGTATTCCACCACCAGAATTTTGCCCCCCGCTTCCACAGCATGAACCTTGGCGATCAGTTGGGTTTGATGCTCTAAATCGGCGGGGAAGCTAGCTGTGTAATCATAGTCTGGATAGTCCGCTAAGCCCGGCCAGGCGTCAAGCACTTCGATCGCATCAATGTGCAAATGGGGCTGGGGGCTGGGATTCTTGAGAAACCGTCCGTGGAGACAGACGCGATCGTGGCGATGGAGTTCACTCAGTTGGCTTTGAATCTCAGCATTGGCAGGTAGGAGCGAAAACTGTCGCCGATTGAAGAAATTGCCCGGTTCCGCAATACTCAATACGGCCAAGTCGAGGGGCGCGGCCACACCATGGATACGACCAATTAAACCCGTGGTTGCCAGTTCTTGGGCCAGAGCGTCGGGGTCGAGCTCGATATAAGCGGCTTCATGGTATTCACAGCTCAACGCGGGCGCTTCCTGGCTGCGAATCACCAACGCGACCAGGAAAATCCCTAAACTCAACAGTCCAATTAAGACAAATTTCAACCACCGCATGACTCAGATGCCCAATGCTAAATGCTTTTAAGATTGACGCAGTTTAACCCCTGGCAAACCGCTGCTGCAAATCCGCCTCAAGCTGTGCCATCAGTTCCTCAACCGCTTGCCCCAGTTGCTCAAAATAGGCTGCGGTTGAGGGTTCCGCTTCAAAGTAAATCAGCTTGAGCTGCCCCTCGCCGATCACGATAATCACCACCTCATGCTCTGGGTCGGCGTTATCGCGGATGCCGAGCAGTTCTTGGAGATGGCCGCCCACATTCTGGTTGAGGCGATCGAGCGCTGCCCGTTTGCAGGTGACAAAATGGGGCTCGGGTTTGAGGTCAATGCCGATCGTGTCCGTGGATTCCGGGTCTTGCAGGTGAACCCCCCAAGCCAAGGCAGCCAGTTCCCGTTGATGGGCCTGGGTGAATTGATCAATCCGGGCTTTCCAAACCTCAGTTGCGGCGCTGGGTTGTTGCGGCGAAGAAGCGCTAAACATGGTGATTGGGCTCTCCAAAGTTATCATCCAGGGTGGGCGAGACGCCCGCGCTACGGATCTTGAAATTAAACTAACCGTAGCGCAGGCATCCTGACTGCCACAGTTTCATCATTGCTGGACACATTTTTTCTTGAAGGACGCCTAACCTAGCCAAAATAGTCCGGTTCATTCCCCGGTGTCCATTTAATATTGCAGCCGATGCTGGGCTTTTGTTCTGGATCAACCGCTTGACCCCCCAGCACCTGGTCGATGGCGCGGCGCAGGTCTGCGCCCGTCACTGGTTGATTGCTGCCAGGGCGGCTGTCGTCGAGTTGACCCCGATAGACCAGGCGGCGATCGCCATCAAACAAGAAAAAGTCGGGGGTGCAGGCGGCGGTATAGGCTTTAGCCACCGCTTGGCTGGCGTCGTAGCAGACTGGGAAGGTGAAGCCGAGGCGATCGCCCATGGCCTTGAGATGGGCAGGATCATCGCTGGGATGGGTGGTGATGTCGTTAGCGCTGATTGCCACGATACCCAGGCTCTGGGTTTGGTAATCTTGACCGATCCGAGCCAGCTCCTGTTCGACATGCTTCACGAAAGGACAATGTTGACAGAAGAAAATCACTAGCAGTGCCGCCTGGCTCTCAAACATGGCCAAACCGATTGTCTTGTCGGTCTGCACATCTGGCAGGGCAAAGTCGGGTGCCGTAGTGCCCAGCGGCAGCATAGTTGAAGCGGTTTTGACCATAATCTCTTAACTTGTGGGGAGCGTGATTCCCCTGGATCTTGGCTCACTGAATTTTGGCTTAATTTCAGGAATCCCCCCACCTTCTGTGTGAAGTAGTTAGTCACACGTGTGAGCTGTGTTAGTGACACGTTAATGACCGCCCAAGGACTCACCGTTACCTTAGCGCACAGCGGGTCGTCTTTGGACGCTAAGATTGGTGATCGAGAGGATTGCACGCTTTATCCGTAGCCAAAACCCATGACCACGCCCATTTCAACCCCCCCCAAACGGCCTTACCATGCGCCCCAATTGCAGCAGTACGGTACGATTAATACCCTCACTCAAGCGGCTGCTGTGGACGGGGCAACCCTCGACGGCGCGGGTTTAACCGCCGTTCCCAATAAAACTGAATAATCTCCGGGTAAAATCGTCTCAGAATGCCCCGCTATTTGCTCTATGGTCGCCAAGTCCAGTCCAATTGGGCGATCGCCGATTTGCTGCCGAGCGCGGGCACGGCAGCATTTGATCTGGATCTACTGTTTGGCGTAACACCCGACTGGGCCAATTCCCAAGATACCTCCCGCCTCTGGCGAACCAGCCGTCGGCAACAATTGCAAGTTTGGCGCTGGTCTGATTCGCAGCCTCTAGACCCGCAACACCCCAACCCACAGCAACCATCCTGGCAGCGCTTCTGTTGGCGCTACCAGGATGGTTGTACGTTCTGGTTAGACCACCGATTAGATCCCCAAACGCCGACCCGTATTTGGCTGACTTGGCCCAACGATCTGAGCCCTGAGGATGCGATCACCTATCTTCTTGGGCCAGTTCTCGCCTTTGTGGTGCGTTTAGATAGCCAAGTTTGTCTTCATGCCAGTGCGGTCGCGCTGCCTCAGGGAGCAGTTTTGTTTCTGGGCCCAGCCGGTGCAGGCAAATCTACGACTGCAGCGATTTTGGCTGGGCAGGGTTGTCCCGTACTCACCGATGATGTGGTGGTGTTGCAAGAAACACGAGCGGGTGGGTTTGCCGTGAGTCCAGGTTATCCACGCCTGCGCCTCTGGCCGGGTAGCGCCGAACTGCTATATGGCGATCGCCAGGCTCTACCCCGTCTGGTTCCCAGTCATCCCACCTGGGACAAACAATACCTTGATCTCCGCCAGCCGGGTCTGGACTTTCCTACGGGTGCTGTGCCGCTGGCACAGATCTACTGTTTGGCCAGGCGATCGTCCAGTGGCATCTCCAAGATTATCCCCATCTCCCCCCAAGCCGCTTGGCGTCAGCTTACGGCGAATACGTCCGTGAACTATCTCCTCGATCGCCCCCACCGCCAGCAGGAGTTCGAGCTTTTCGGTCGACTTTTGCCGCAGATCCCCTGCTACACCTTGGCCGTAACCCAAGACCCCAACCGATTTGCCCAGTTATATCCGCAGCTCTTGGCAAAAGCCTAGAAGACACGAGGGCGTGTCGTCAGTTAACCGTAGAAGCCTGATGGGACAAGGGAGGTCGCGCCCGAGACCCAAACAACAGGAAAAGGGGCTGTACTTCAGCCACTCTCAGAGCTTGAAATCTAAATGATGACAGCCTCTAGAGGTTTTGCCGAGGCCAGACGGATTCTGCTGGGGCTGAGTCTGATTCCGAACTCGAATCTTGCTTGCGGCGAGCGAGGAGTTGCTCTTCGAGCGCCGCAATCCGACTGTAGGCAGCCGTAACCTGCGCCGTGAGCCGTCGAATCTGGAGCTCAGGTGAAAGGGCCTGCTCATGGGTGTTATAGTCAGACAATTGCTCCCAGCCGCTCTGGGCATCGTCTGGCAACACATCTTTGTGGGTGAATTCGGTGTCGGGGGGGATTAAACGACTTGTCGGTGCGATCGGTGTCTGCGGCCGTTGCGGCTGAGATTGAGGTTGAGCCGTGACAGCCAAACCAATAGCTTCAGCCGTTTTGACTTGGGAAAATGATGTCGAAACCATTTGGTGGGTGTGCTCAACCAAACCGTAGAGTGCATCGACTTTCTCGTGTAGCGTGATTATTTTTTGCTGCAATGCATCCATGGGGAATTTTGCTCGTGAGCAACAACTAAGCGAACATTGCCCCTATGCTAATCGCCTTCTCTAACAAAACCCCATGATATGCTGAATGATTTAACGTTTCATTGCTTAACATTTAAGCCAATAACAGAACCTTAAAATATTCCTGAACCCCCCGCATATTTTGGTCTTCAGACGAACTAGAGGTTAAGGTTGAACAGGTTGGTCTCAAGAGAGACGAAGTGAGCTCTCACTCACTTCGCCGCCGTGGAGATGGGATGGAGCAGACGCCGATCCACCCAAGCGAGCGCAGCAATTTTCCCCACTCGCCGCGTTTTCCCAACAGGGCTGCTGTAGTTGCGATGATCGCAGAACGTATCACCACCGTGTTCTCAAGCTTTCCGAAACTTCCCCTTAGACTGCTGCTCATTGTGCCCTTTAGTTTGCAAATCTTGGCGGCGGTGGGGCTAACGGGAATCTTGTCATTGCGCAACGGTCAGCGGTTAGTGCAGGACTTAGCTGGGCAGTTGAGTGCCCAAACCAGTGAGCAGGTAACCAATCATGTTCAAGGGTATTTGGAAACTTCCGAGTTGATGCTGCAAGTCAACGGTGCAGCGGTGCAAACGGGGAGTTTGAATGTCAAAAATTTTGATCAACTCCAAGCATATTTTTGGCGACAAAGCCAGTTGAGTGAGTCGGTGACAACCCTCTACTATGGTGCTGCAACGGGGGATTTTCTGCAGGTAGAAATGGGCCAGACCCCTACCCTGGCCCTGCGGACTGTAGCTACTGCCCCCGCTTGGGAAATTTTCCGTTTGGATGCGCAGGGCGATCGCCGTGAACGCTTGCGCACCGGCCTCTACGACCCCCGTCTGCGTCCCTGGTATAAAAAAGCCGCCCGCTTGAGGCGGTTAACCTGGTCGTCGGTCTATCTTTTTGCCGACCCACCCGTGTTGGGCATTACGCCCGCCCTGCCGCTCTATGAAGCCGATGGCCGGTTGCAGGGGGTGATGGCGATCGATCTGCCCCTGAGCCAATTGAGTGAGTTTTTAGCGGGGCTAGAGATTGGCCAGACGGGCAGCGCCTTCATCATGGAGCCTGATGGCAGCTTGATCGCGAGCTCCGTTGGTGAATCGATGGTGATCGCCACTGAGGATGCCCAAAGTCGACGAACATTGGGCCAGAGTGAACATCCCTTGCTCCAGATGGTGGCGACCCATCTGGCCGCGACAACAACAGATTGGGACCCGGCCCACAGCTATCAACAGGTGTTGCGGGATGCCCAGGGACGACGCTACTTTTTTTATCTCACGGCAGTGGACAATGCCCCGGGGATTGACTGGCGCTTGGGTATTCTTATTCCCCAGCAGGATTTCCAGGCGGCGTTTGCCCGCAATAACTACACGACTCTGGTGGTCTGTGCGATCGCCCTGGTTGTTTCCGCTGGGGTTGGCTTGCTCCTCACCAGTTTGCTGGTTGATCCCTTGGGACGCTTTGTTCAAGCTTCCCAAGCCCTGGCAACAGGGGATTTTGAAACCACGCTGCCCGAGGGGAAAATTCGCGAGTTCGATCGCCTCAGCCGGGCCTTTAACCGAATGCGGAACCAGCTTCAGGAGGCCTTTGCAAGTTGGGCGAGCATCCAGGCGACCTTAACCGCTCAAGCCAAACGAGAAGCCGCTGCCCTGCAACTGTCTCAGGAGCGCTTTACCAAGGTCTTCCAAGCCAGCCCCGATGCGATCGCCATCTGCGCTTTTGAGACGGGCAAAATTTTAGAGGTCAATTTCAGCTTCTTGCGTATTACCGGCTATGACACCACCGAGGTGCTCGACCAGACTCTGGCGACCCTTAATCTCTGGCACCTGCCCGGCGAAGACCGCTCGATCTTGGAGGTGGCCCAAGATCAAGGGCAAGTGCATGATCAGACGGTGACCTTTACTAGTGCCACAGGCGAGCTGCGCTGGGCGCAATTGGCCGCTGAGGTGATTGCCATTCGTGATCAGCTCTGTTGGGTGTTTATTGCCAGCGACATCACGCCGCTCAAGCAGGCTGAAGCCCAGCTCCGACAGCAACAACAATATCTCTGGCTGATTTTGAATAATATTCCTCAGCAGGTGTTTTGGAAGGATACCCAGTCAGTGTTTGTGGGTTGCAATCGCAACTGGGCGATCGCCTCGGGTCTCGACGCACCCGAGCAGGTGATTGGCAAAACGGATCATGATCTGGTGAGCCCAGCCGCTGCCGAGCGCTACCGCACCGAAGATACCTATGTGATTCAAAATGACGAACCGATTCTGCATCAGCTAGATATCAAGCAAAAGAGCCAGACCGGCAGTGATGCGGTCATCTGGCTCGATGTCACCAAGATTCCTCTCCATGACGAGGCGGGTAACGTGATTGGTTTGATGGGGGTGCTCGAAGATATCACCGATCGCAAACGGGCCACTGAAGCCCTTAAGGCCGAGCAGGCCAAATCTGAGCAGTTGCTGTTAAATATTTTGCCCCAGACGATCGCCCAGCAACTCAAACAACAGCAAGCCCAAAACTTTTCCCCCAGCCAACGCAATTTGCTGGCGCAAAACTATGAACAGGCGACGATCTTGTTTGCTGATCTCGCCGGATTCACCGTCCTCTGCCAAACCCTGCCACCGATCGAATTGGTGACGCTGCTTAACGAGATTTTCTCCGCTTTCGATCGCCTGGCCGAGCAGTATGGCTTAGAAAAAATTAAGACCATTGGTGATGCTTACATGGTGGCAGCGGGTTTGCCCATGCCCTGTCCCGATCATGGAGCGGCGATCGCCGACATGGCCCTTGCGATGCAAACGGCAATGCAGAATCTCCAACCCCAGACCCTTGAGCCCTGTGAGATTCGCATTGGTATTCATACCGGCTCGGTCATTGCCGGGGTGATTGGCCTCAAGAAGTTCAGCTATGACCTCTGGGGCGACACCGTCAATACGGCCTCCCGCATGGAAATGACAGGAGAAGCGAACCGGATTCAGGTCTCGGCAGCAGTGTACGAGATGCTCAAAACGGACTATACCTTTGAAGAACGGGGTTGGATCGAGGTCAAGGGCAAGGGGCAAATGCGAACCTATTGGTTGACGGGGAAGGGTTAAATACATCAAACAACCAACCAAAATGTGATTACTGATAGCGAGCCATGTTCTCTTTAGAGGGAATGACAGCTTGGGGCTCCCGTCGGGGGCTCAGCCACATTTGCTTTTGGGTATCCCATTGCCAATATTGCTGTAAATGGCGATCTACTGGCTCGGTTTCATTTGCCCAAGCCACAAAAGAGAGTTCCAACATCGGTAATGCCAGGGCATCCGTCTGCATCCATTGTTGCCATTGCCATTGAATATCGGGTAAGGACGATGCCTTGAGCGTTGCCATCAGGGTCGAGAAGCCGGTTTCATCTGGGTTGGCGTGGAGTTGAATCAGCAGGGGGGCGAGGTGATTTTGGTGGTAGAGCATCAGAAAGAAGGCGTTGAAGAAGTCTTGGTCTTTGCCCTCGCTCAAGGCCGTCGCCAAATTAATTATGCTCATCTTGTGACGCACTTCTGGATCCCGCGAATTGCTCCGGTAGCCCCAGCTAAAGGTGAGTTGCCCATCCCGTTCGATGGCAATAAACTTTTCCATCAGAGTGGCAACCCCTTCATCCACCCAGGTCGGCAAGCCAGCAGGAAACGTGCAATAGACGAAATGGTGCATCATTTCATGGGTCAGAGTTCCCAAGCCAGTGCTATCACGGACAAAGAGACTGGGGGGGTTCGGCAGGGTTGAGAAAAAGCCATAGGGGGTTCTGATGTGGAAGTTGCGGAGAATGGCCTGGTAGTTCGCTTCATCGCGGAGCAAATAGACCTCTACCGCACAACTGTCGGGTCCCGGATTGAGAAACCGTGCCGCGACAGTGGTGCGGAACTGGGTCAGAAACCGCTGAATTTTTTGGTCTTGCTCGGGATTCGGGCGATCGGTATAGAGTCGGAAGCCTGGTGCAGCACCCACTTGGGGATAGCTGGGATGCCAGGGTTCGATGCCCGCTTGGCGGGCGTAGAGCAGAAAGACTTGGGGGTTGGCGATCGCCCCAATGGCAACAGCAACAAGCATGGAACCCAAGAGCGAGCGCCAGCTTGGCAGACTCAGGAGTGTTTTGGCTGAGCGTGAGGTAGATTGCTCAATGACCAGTCCTAAACCGAAGCCCAAGGCGATGCCAACCAGCAGGCCGAGGCGTAGGGCTTGCTGCTGCTGGCCCCACAAGAAACCCACGCTGATTCCCAGGGCGATCGCCAAACCCAGCAACAGACTTTGGAGCGCTGGGGGCAGCGCTTTTTTGCTACCTTTGACCGTTTTGCCCCGTTTGAACTTGTTTTTTGCGCCGCCTTTGGCGTTACGGCTACGGGATGAGCGTGATCGAGGAGATGGCATGGTGAGTCTCAGTTATGCTCTACGATTGGATGCTCTCTTCCCCCGCCTGGCAGCGATCGCACAAGCCAAAAAACTCCAGCGTATGGTAATAGACCTTGAAGCGATGAGAGTCTTGCAGTTGGTGCTCTAGCTCGTGGACCGGGCATTCGGCGATCGGGATCGAGCGCCCACAGTCAAGGCAGGTGAGGTGATGCTGGTCCTGCTGCACCGGGCTGTAGACTGCCTCCCCATGGGGCAAGTTACGCACCTGAACCATTCCTTCGAGCTTGAGGGCATCCAGTGCCCGGTAGATCGTCGCCAAGCCCATATTTTGCCCTCCTTGACGCAACTCCAGATGTAAATCTTGGGCAGACAGCTCCCGGCTTAACTGTTGGAGGAGTTGCAGCACCTTGGCTTGAGAACGGGTTCGGGTCTTCATCGGGACATTAGCATCAACCACAGCGAATCTGCCCCCAGTATAGACTTTGACCCTACTTCCGCTGGAGAGGATTGAAATTTCACTCTTGAGACATACCCGTCTAAAGTGCTATCCATGAGCCAAAAGTCTGTGGAACTTTTACTAATCTAGACTTTCACCCGATCCCCAACTTCCCGAAATTAGAACGGTAGAATACGGGGTTGGGTGAGATCTGTCTATAAGGACAGGTCTAGAGTGGGTTGGGTTTGCTTCGAGGTGTGCAATGCTTGCGTTGATCCAGAACCCAAGGTATGCATGATGAAATAGACGTAGTTTATGCCAACCATCATGAGTGACACCATCTTTGGCAAAATCATCCGCCGAGAGATTCCCGCCGACATTGTTCACGAGGACGAGCATTGTCTGGCCTTTAAAGATATCGCCCCTCAAGCACCGACCCATATTTTAGTCATTCCCAAAAAGCCTATTCCCTGCCTCTCGGAATCCTGTCGCGACGATCATGCACTTCTGGGCCATTTACTTTGCATGGTTAAGCAAATTGCCGAAGCAGCAGGTTTAGACAATGGCTATCGTGTGGTGATCAACAATGGTACGGATGGCGGTCAGACCGTGGATCATTTGCATCTACATATTCTGGGCGGGCGATCGCTCCAATGGCCACCAGGTTAGGTCGAAATGTAACAAATTACCCCAGACCTCTTTACATCTCGCAATATATTGTCTACACTAGTGACATCCGTACCTCCTTGTACGGTGTATCATCTGATTCATTTACGTAATCATCATGACAACAACGATCCAAACACAACAGAGCGCCACAACGTGGGAACGCTTCTGTCAGTGGGTCACCAGCACCAACAACCGCCTCTACGTCGGTTGGTTCGGTGTACTGATGATCCCC
>JBCDEB010000176.1:0-14805 GCA_039180005.1 Cyanobacteria bacterium P01_G01_bin.54
ATGGGTAGAGTATGGTTTTCGACAGAGCAAATCAGAATTGGGTTGGGCAGATTTTCATATGACCCAGTATTTTCAGATTGAAAGGTGGTAGGAGCTCGTTTGCAGCGCCTATACAATCATTACTCTGATGGCGCTGAGTTTACTTGAGGACAGCGAACATAAAGTACATCCATTTCAGAAAGATGTGATTCAATCATTTCACCAAGAGTTTGACAAGAAAATCAGCTCTGGCTGAAAATCGACTTTAAACAAAGTTAGAGTGCTTTTGCGGGAGCGTTCTGATTTTTGTGTAAATCCCGGTTCTGGGAACGGAAAATAAGGGGTTACAGCCGGATCGAACACGGCTTTCTGAACACTCCCGTTTCAATCTCCTAGGTTTTTGGTTACATCTCTTTCCCAGTCCCGAGTTATCTTCTGGGTTCTCTGAGTTGATTGCGCTGGTGAATAATGTTACATCATCAGTATTTCTGCCACCTTCTTCAGGACAATTCTCATTTTCCTCTGCCTAAAGGGACAAAAGAGGATGATACAAATCCGGAAAGTAAACCCGAAGAAATAAATCAAGCAGGCTACCAATGAAATTGAGTGAGAGCCTGAATTTGGTTCTGCATAGTGTTCATCAAAGTCTGACACCGCTCAACCAAGATATCCTCAACCTGTTCAATGGTGTCAAAACAACGATTGACCAGAGGTTCATCAGCTAAAGACCAAAGTCGCTCAGCAGGTTGAAGCTCAGGAGAATAGGGAGGGAGAAATTCTAGATGGATGCCCTCAGGAACCTCAACTCTTTCGCTGCGATGCCATCCAGCGCCATCAATAGAGAGCAAAATACGTTTGTTTGTACCAGCACCAACCGCCTGGGCAAAAGCTTTAAGCGCTTCATTGAACCAATTCACGTTGACACGCGGCAAAATATACCATTCCGTATTGCCAGTGTTCGGACAAACAAAGCCATACAGATAGATCCATTCATAGCGGTGATTGACGGGAGCAATAGGACGCTCACCAATGGGGCTCCACACCTTACGCAGAATTGGCTTGAGCCCAACACGATGCTCATCAAATGCCCACAATTCAATCTCAGCATCCGGATATTGGGTTGCTAGCTGCTCCTTGAGCTGAGGCAGTTTTTTTAAAGCTCTCTTGGGCTTGGGGGTCGGCTTTGGTATGGTGAGGACGAGGGCGTTTCCACGAATGTTTGAGCCGTTTGAGATAATCCCAACCCCTCTGGTTCCATATTTTTGTTCGTCCCGTTACCTCTTCCATCCATCTTGCTACCTTGGGGCCTGTCCATAACTCGCCATCTTCCGGGGGGGTCTTGAGCCGCTCTCGGAGTTCTTCTCTTTGCTCCTTATTGAGTATCGCATTGGTTCTGGGTGCGCGTTTTTGCTTACGCCCGTTTTTTACGCCTTCAATCCCTTTTTTGTTGTATCGTTGGACAAGTTCGTGACCGTAGGTATAGTTGAGCCCTACAATCTTTGTAGCTTCGGTCAGTTGATAGTCCTGGGCCAGTAGCCATAGCAGATGCCATCGACGTGACTCTACTGTATCTTTGCTACTCTTGTATCGTGCTTCTAGTTCTGAGGCTGATAGATGGGGTTCCAGATGTAGTTTTCGGGCCATGTTGTCTTTGGGGTTTACGATAAAGTTACTTGATCATAAATCCTATTCATCTTTCTTCGGGTTCCTAGAGCGGATTTGATATTATCCAGAAATCACGTGCCTTTGGGTTCGCCAAAGGCGGACTCAGAAACTTTGAACCCTGAACTCATACCCTAGGTTGGCGGTAACTGCTTGAGAACCCACTCAAAGGTTTGCAGCGTTGGCCCGAGGGCAGCAACATCCGGCAGAGTAAAGAGCTGCATTTTAGGAAAACGGGGTTCCTGGGGGTTAACAGGCAGGGCGAGGCCGATGGAACTGAGGCGACTGCGCAGTTCAAGCCAGCCGTCTTCATGGTTGAAGGGGGTTGTTTCGGCGTACAGTCGCGAGTCAATTTGCAAGTTGCCATCAATGCCGACAAAGAACAGATCGACCAAGGGGTGCGGCAGATGCAGTCGTGCCGAGAAGCCACCATAGCGATCGCCCGTCCCCCAGTGAATCTTCACTGCATCGCTGCTGTGCCGAATCCAGTCGTAGAGTTTTTGGATCAGTTTCTGTTCATCCTCGCCAAAGCGAGCGGCATAGGCTGCCAAGAAGGAGTCCTCATCCCATTGTCGCCGCTCTCGAGCGGTGCTGGCCTTTTTCTGGATCGCCTCAGCGGTTTGACCAATGACATTGGCCACCAATGTTTTTAAGCCATTTTCCGGGGCAATATACTGTTTGATTTCCACAGCCAGCACTTCAGCCGGGTCGATTTGTTTGTTGAGAAATTCTACAACCCGTTGAACACCCGCAGGAACATGGTCGGCGACAAACACCAGGCGAATTTTGCCCGCTTGCAAGTTCGTTTTTACTTGCTGCCAAAACTTTTCTTCATTAGCATCTACCCCGAGAAAATCGGCAAAGACCTGCTCTGGGTCACGATTCTGGCGGCGGCAGTTGACTTCAAATTGATCCACAATCGACTCAACGGGCCAATACACCGCTGCATTAGCGGCATAGTCCAGCATTTGACCGATGATCTCTTGGCGGGGACGGGGCTCCCCCTCGTGTTGGACTTCAACCAGGGTCGGGATGCCCTGCTGATCGAGAAACAAATGATTGAGTGACCACCTTTCAATACCCACATCTTCTGTGGGAATGCTACCGGTGCGCCGCACCACCAGCCAATTCAAGGGGGTCTTCTGCGGCGCGGGATGGGGAGCATTGGGTTCGACCCCCAACAGGTTAGGATACCGCTCTAACAATTCCTGTAAGAGGGATTCAGAATCATAGGGCTTCTCAGTCATTGCCACCAGTTGATCATTCCCTTGAATGAGATATATGCCGCCACTCATAAAGTTGATTGTCCAAATAATTAGAGTTTATCTTGGGCCCCTGCTATCTGAAATGATGCGGTATCCCCTGGCGGAGTGCAAGGAATTAGAATACGCTGCAAAAATGATGTGCTGGGGCAGGCAGGACGCTTACCCGCCACTGATGAGAACAGATGATTTTTCAAGGCGGCTGTGATCAATAGCTAATGTCCCTTAAAGCTCACATTGCCCGGTAAAAACGCGTTGGGCAGGGCCGGTCATATAGAGCCGATTCGTCGGGGCATCCCAATGAATCTGGAGGGGGCCGCCCGGCAGTTCAACCGTTGTTTGGCGATCGCAGCGATCCGTGAGCACCCCTGCCACTACGGTGGCACAGGCCCCTGTGCCGCAGGCCAGGGTAATGCCAGCCCCACGCTCCCAAACCCGCATCTTGAGATAGTCCGAGCGCACCACCTCGGCAAATTCGGTATTGATGCGCTGGGGAAAGACCGCGTGATGTTCAAATTGGGGGCCAATCTGAGCCAGGTCAAGCGCCGCGACAT
The DNA here is from genome assembly GCA_039180005.1 of Cyanobacteria bacterium P01_G01_bin.54. Taxonomy (GTDB): domain Bacteria; phylum Cyanobacteriota; class Cyanobacteriia; order Cyanobacteriales; family Spirulinaceae; genus SIO3F2. The sequence goes on from JBCDEB010000176.1 coordinate 3,458, forward strand.
CCGGCACAAAGGTAATGCAATGGGGGTTGCCCATGCTGACACAGGTGACATCCCAGGTTTGGCCAGCAACGTCGAGGGGACGGGCGATCGCTTTTTCTGAAGGGTCGGCCAAGGTGGTGGGAATGGCTTGCGCCAGCAGTTGAGGCTCGCCCATATCGACCTTGACCTGTGCTGAGGGCAAGAGTTCCGGAATCATTACCCCCGCAAGGGTGTGGATTTTATATCGCTGCTGGGCTGAAGGTGCACCTTCCAAGTCAGCCACAAAGCGTGCAAAACAGCGAATGCCATTGCCACACATTTCCGGTTCCGAGCCGTCTGAATTGAAAATGCGCATGGTGTAGTCGGTGCCATCCTGACCCGGCAGCACAAAAATCACCCCATCTGCACCAATACCAAAGTGGCGATCGCACAGGTGCATCGCCTGTTGCGGAGAAATCAATGGAACGGCACTCTGGCGATTGTCAATTAAGATAAAATCGTTGCCCAGACCGTGATACTTGGTAAACTCGATTGTCATAAGCTTCCTGTGTTGCAGCGGTTGCAGCTTGACCTGAGGGGCCAAATTGAATTTTTCAAGTTAAGGAACTGGATGTAATTATGGCTGACTTTGACACCGGACTGCCGAGCATCCGTCAAATCCAAAAATGGATTACGGACAAGCAGACCGTTGAGATCAAACTGCTAACCGGCGATACCCTCACGGGCCAAGTTGTCTGGCAGGATACCGATTGCATTTGTATTGCCGATGCCGAGTCTGCCCAAACCGTCGCTTGGCGACAGGCGATCGCTTATCACAAAGCAGTGTAGTCAGCGCAGACCCATCGCATCATCGTCTTCGCGCCGATGTCGCCGACCCCATTCCCCCTCATCCTCAAATATTAGCTATGCGCTTTTCTGCTTCTTCCGTTTCCCCTTGGCTGGGTGCCATGGTTAGCCTGGTTAGCACCGTCAACCTGGCAACCGCGCCCGCGATCGCCCAAGCCCTTGATGTCCGCATCACCCCCACTGCCCCTCTGATTGGCGAGACCATCTCGGTTTTCATCACCGGAGCTCAGGGCGAGTCAGCGCCCACGGTACAGATGGGCGGACAAACTTATCCCGCCTTTGCCTTGGGGGGCGATTGCCCTGAGCACTGCGCAGAGCGCAATCGCTACCGAGCCTTGCTGCCCACTTCTCCCCTGGAGGCTACTGGCGCACGCACCGTTCAAGTCCAAGACGCCAGCGGTCAGCAGCAGACCCTGAGCGTCACCGTCCGGGGGCGCTCCTTCCCCATCCAACGGATTACCCTCCGGGGGGGCGGCAGTAATGCCACGCAATATGAACTTGATCGCGTGGCTGAATTTAAGCGACTCGTTACGCCTGAGAAGCATTGGCAGGGTCCTCTCGTCCGTCCCTCGGCCGGTCGTGTTTCGACCATCTACGGTGTGCGTCGCTACTACAATGGCGTTTTTGCCGAAAACTACTACCATCGAGGCGTAGACTACGCTGCTGGGCAAGGTACGCCAATTGTTGCGCCTGCAGCGGGCACTGTGCGTTTGGTAGATCGCGAAAATAATGGCTTTCGTGTCCATGGCAACACTGTCGGCATTGACCATGGTCAGGGCGTCTTGAGCATCATGCTCCACCTCCACACCATTGCGGTCAAAGAGGGCGACTTTGTCCAGGCCGGCCAGCGAATTGGCACGATGGGCTCGACGGGGGCTTCCACGGGTCCCCACCTCCACTGGGGTCTCTATGTTCATGGTGTGGCGATCGATCCCGTTCCCTGGCGATTCGAAGGACTAGAATAGTGAAGGAAAGCGGTGTTTTGCTTGTGCCCAACCCACAGGTGCTATAGGATTGCATGGTTGAGCTGCTCACCTGTTGCTGCTGGAGTTGCGTTGACTCGTAGGGCATCCCTTCCCGCCAGATTGAGATTAGGGACTGTTATTGATGGGGAAAAGCAGCCTACTATCCCCTTTGACTGCGGCCACTGGAACTAACGTAGTGATGTTATGAGTATAGAGAAAATCGTTGATCAAGCCCTGAAAGATGGCTATCTAACGCCAACGATGGAAGCAGAGGTGGGGCGCATTTGCGATACGGCCTCTGAGCTGTCAATCGAGGAATACATGGCGCTCGATCGCCTGATGGGGGCATTGCTCACCGGAGAAGTGGTTGCCGTTCCGCGCAAACAGTTCATTAACGTCATGGAAGAATTGGTCTTGAGTGAGGCAATCAGCCGCGTGGCTGAACTCGATAGTAATACTGACTCTAGCCTGGATGTGGGGGATATTGCTGCCTATGCGCTCAATCGCCTGCCCCCCCTCTACGCCACCACCGAAGAGGGCGCGAGCTACCAGCGGCAAAAGGCGAAAGCAGAGCTTCACGATCTGATCAAAGACCAAATCAACGATGCCATTTCTCAGAACCTTGAGGCCCCCGATCCAAACCCCGATCGCCAAGCCTTCAAAAGTGCGGATGTACTAAAACAGGTGAGTAGCTTGTTGGAGTCCCATGCCCAAAATTACGAGAAGGGGTCTTTCACGTAGGGGAGGGTTTAAACCTTCCCCTACAAAGCTTGGCGCAATTTCAACGGGGGTCTTTGTCTGGTTTGGGTTGAACCCAACTCATTCGCAATTGTTACACCAATCAGGAACTTTGCTGGGGGAACTCGGGTCTAAGCCAACTGAAGACAAAGGGAGTTTCCCGCACACAAACCCGATGAGCCATTCCGCTTCTGCCTCCTGGTCATCCCTCTGGGGTCAACACCCTGCCAATGTGGTGTCGTTTAACAAGCTGCCAAACTACGATCTGATTTTTCAGTGCCAGCAAGGTGCGAAGCCCGATCGCGCTGCCTTTTCAGAATTGCTGCGTCGCTATCAGCCTCACGTTGAGCGGATTCTGTATCACCTCGCACCGGACTGGCAAGATCGCGCGGATCTAGTTCAGGAAGTCTGGATTCGGGTCTACCGCAATATCAAACGCCTCAAAGATCCCGCCAAGTTTAAAGGGTGGTTGAGTCGGATTGCCACCAACTTGTTTTATGACGAGTTACGCAAGCGCAAGCGGCATGCACCGCCACTCTCGCTTGATGCACCTCGAACCCTTGACGATGGGGAAGTGCGTTGGGAAATTGCCTGTGACGACCCCTCTCCAGAAGAGAACTTGGCAACCCGTGAGTTTTATGAGCGGCTGCAACGGGCGATCGCCGAGCTGCCTGAGGTCTTTCGCACTACGATTGTGCTGCGAGAAATTCAAGGGCTGCCCTACGAAGAAATTGCTGAACTGACAGGGGCCTCACTCGGCACAGTCAAGTCTCGGATTGCGCGAGCACGGGCCAAACTCCAAGCCGATCTAACCCCTTATCTTTCATCCCAGTAGCTCAAAGATGCCAATTTTCACAGCGGCAATTAAGCTTAATTTTAATTTTGAATTGAATCTTCTACACTAGAGTTGGGTAATGGTGTCAATGCATTACATTCAGGGAATTACCAGTTTGTTTGGGGGAGTTGAATCATGAAATTTCGTGCGCATCAACCCGAAGCGGCAGCACCGCTGTTTGAGGTCACACATCCACCGGAGATCGGTTCAGATCTTGAACCCGTGGACGATCGCTTTGAACTCCTGAGTGCTTACCTTGATGGTGAAGTGACGCTCGGTGAGCGTCAACAGGTTCAGCAATGGCTGGATCAGGATACTGAGGTACAGCAACTGCATCAAAGTTTGTTGCGCTTGCACCAGCGTGTCCAAGCGACCCCTGCCCCCGAACCGAGCTGTGATCCTGAGGTTCTGATTGCGGGCGTCTTTGCGGCTGAAACCCGACGTCGCCAGCGACATTGGCTCCTTTGGGGCGGCAGCGCGATCGCCGCAGCAGCGATGGCAACAGTTTCACTACTCTTTGGCTCTGGCCTGCTCTCGCCTCGGTTGGCCCAATCTCCTGAGCCGGAGCATGAAAAATTGATGATTGCAGTTAATCAACCCGCAGTTGATATTCCCACAATTGCCGATTCGACAACGAAGCCGGGTTTGTTGATTCCCCTCAATCGTCCGGTGGTTGATATTCCTGTGGTCGATCAATAATCCCCTCCAGCTCCCTAGATCGGGTACATATCGGTCGGACAAATATGTAACGAGAGGGATAAGGTAGAGGAAGATGTCTGATTCTCTGTCGTCAAGACTATGGCGCTATCTTCATTTGCTCTCCAATCTGGAATTATTCGTCAGCCTCTCGTCGTTTCCCCAGATCTGTTGCTTGGGGAGGCGATCGCCAGATTGAATCAAGCACGACAAACATTAACTGTGACAACTCCTTTGGAGCAGCGGCAGCAGGCTAACCAAGGGAGTTGTCTCGTTATTGTGGAAGATGCACGGGTGGTCGGTCTGTTGAGCGAGCAAGATGTTGTGAGCGCCCTGAGCACAGCAGCGACAACCGCTTGGCAGACCATCCCTTTGTCTCAGGTGATGACCCAACCCGCTGTCACCGTTTTGGCTGCGGCCCTTACGGATCGAGACGCCGTGCTCGATTGCTTTGAGCAGCACCAGACCCGCTACATTGTGCTACTCGGAGACAATGGCCAACTGCTGGGTTTGCTGACGCCAGAATCAGTCTTGCCGCTGTTGCGAACAGAGAGCGAAGCCCGCTATCGCAGTATTTACAATCAGGTCTCCGTTGGCCTGGTTCATGCCCAGTTAGATGGCACCTTGCTCAATGTGAATCCCTATTTTTGCCAACTCCTGGGTTACAGTTTGCAGGAGTTGCTCACCCAGACCGTGACAGAGATTACCCACCCCAACGATCGCACCCGCATTGCCCCCAACATGAAACGCTTGTTTGCCGGTGAGATCAACTCATTTTTTCAAGAGAAACGCTACATTCGCCGGGATGGGAGTTGGATTTGGGCCAGTACTGGGGTCTCACTTGTGCGAGATGCCACCGGCCAACCACAGCATACCCTGGCCGTGATTCACGATATTAGCGATCGCAAACAAGCCGAAGTCGCGCTACAGATGAGTGAACGACGCTATCGGGCTATTTTTGATCAAGTGGCAGTGGGCATTAACCAAGCCGATACGACCGGACGATTCCTCCGCGCAAATCCCGCCTTTTGCGAGATGTTGGGCTATACCGAAACAGAATTACAAGCCTTTACCGACCTAGACCTTACCCATCCCGATGATTTTGCCCTCCATCAGCAGGCTTACGCTCAACTGATGGCTGGCGAATTGCCCTTCTATCTCCACGAAAAACGCTATCGGCATAAGGCCGGCCATTACCTTTGGACACAAGTTGCGATTTCAACCCTCAAGACAGAAGACGAGCAACTTCTGCCAGATGTCGCGGTGGTGGTCAATATTGACGATCGCAAACAGGCCGAACAAGCGCTCTTGCAAGCAAAAAATGCCGCAGAAGCAGCGGCTCAGGCTAAGAGCGAATTTCTGGCCTGCATGAGCCATGAAATTCGCACCCCCATGAATGGCGTTCTGGGCATGATGGGCTTGCTAGCCGATACTGGGCTTAATCCCCAACAACAATCCTACCTGGATATTGCCCAAGCCAGCGCCGAGTCATTGTTGAATTTAATCAACGATATTCTCGATTTCTCAAAGGTGGATGCGGGCAAACTGGAGCTGGAACAACTAGATTTTGACCTGGTTGAGCACCTGAGTGCGATCGCCAAAACCCTCGCCCTGAGGGCGCAAAACAAAGGTCTGGAACTCATTCTTGACCTCCGCGACCTCAAATCGACCCGAATTAAAGGCGATCCCCATCGCTTACAGCAGATCTTCGTCAACCTGATTAGCAATGCGATTAAGTTCACCGAACAGGGCGAGATCGTCATCCAAAGCCGTTTAGATCGCCAGGGTGCACGTTGGAAATTGACCAGCTCGGTCAGTGATACCGGCATTGGCATCCCCGCTGCCCAGCGAGAGCGCCTATTTAATGTGTTTACCCAGGTTGATGCCAGCACCACCCGTAAGTATGGTGGAACGGGTTTAGGGCTAGCCATTAGCCAACAACTGTGCCACCTCATGGGTGGTGACATTCGCGTCCAAAGTCACGTGGGACAGGGGAGTTGTTTTGAGTTTACGGTGCTGCTCCAACCCAGTGACCCTGATCCGGTGCATTGTCTCACTGAAACCTTGCAGGGTAAAACCATCTTGGTTGTCGAAGATAATGCGACCCACCGAACTGTCCTCTGTGGCTATTTAGAGCGCTGGGGCGCGACAGTATTGGTGGCGGCAGATGGGGCAGAAGCTTTGACACGATGCCAGAGTATGGCTCAACTCTCGGGGGCACAACCCGCCGCTATTCCTGGGGAACTTGATCTCGTCTTGATCGATGCATCTCTGCCGGATCTGCCCGCCCATCAGCTCTATCACCAACTCCAGGAACAGTTGGCAGCTCCGACCTTGCCTCTGGTCTTTATGAACACATTGAGCCCATCACGCTCCTCAGCATCAAGCTTGCCCAGCGCTTCACAAACGCTCACCAAGCCCATTACCCCAACCGAGCTGTGGGATGCGCTAGCACAGTTCCAGACGCAGTCAGTGCAGTCCGGCCTAGCCCCTAGTGCGGAACCCAACCCATCCTCTACGCCCTTATCTGGCTCAGCCACAGCGATCGCTTCCCCCCGTTGGCCAGTGCAGACTCGCCTGTTGCTTGTGGAGGATAATCGTGTCAATCAGTTGGTGCTACAAAAACTGCTCAAGAGTTTAGGTCTGACCTCTGAGCTCGCCAATAGCGGTCTAGACGCCCTGAAACAGCTCGCGACAGCGGGCGATCGCCCCTACACCCTGGTATTTATGGACTGCCTGATGCCAGAAATGGATGGCTATGAGGCCAGTCGCCAGATTCGGGCCGGTCAGGCCGGGCGTGACAACCAGAAAATAGTGATCATTGCCCTAACGGCGAATGCCATGGAGGGCGATCGGGAAAAATGCTTGGCTGCAGGGATGAGTGACTATTTAACCAAACCGATTAAAGTCGAAGCATTGAAGAAAATGCTCGTGAAATGGCTAGTACTTTGTCAAGAGTAAAATGAGGGGTTGTCGTGAGATTGAATGGAATCATGAAACCCAGTATCAGCAGTGGTTGTGTTGGGTTTCGCTCCGCTCAACACCAACCTACAATTTAGAGTTGACGCTGCACTAGCCTAATACCGAATTGCAAACCTCAATCATGACAACGTACGAGAGGGTTTCAAACCCTCCTCTACTGGGTATCATCGCTCCCCGGATCATCAGTGCTGATCATGAACCCCCTGCCAGTCTGCGGGTGTATTGCAGTTGCAGAGCATCAAATGCTGCTCCGGGGGAAGCGTCAGGGGTTGGCAGGGGAGGGTTGAGAGGAAGGTTTGGAACGAACGTTGATTTTGGGCGATCGCCTGCTTGAGAGCTGGGAAAATCGTCGGGCGATAAAAGGCACAGAGGGGCTCCCAGCGATCGTTATGGTAGGGAACCATCGCCAGTAAAGCGGCATCCACAGTCTCAAGTTGTTGGCCCCATCGCTGAAGCAATGCCACCTCTAGATAGGGCAAGTCGCAGGCCAGCAAAAGTAGCCAGTCGAGCTGGGGATAGGTGGGAGCGATCGCTGCCAGCCCCTGGGCAAAACCCACCAAGGGACCCTGACCCGGTTCAGTTTCTAAGAGGAACACCGCACCGGCAACTTGGGAACGATAGCGTTCCGGCCAAGGCGTAATAACGTGGCAAACCTCCGTTACACCCTGCGCCACTTGTACCACATGACTCAGCAGCGTTTGACCCCGCCAGGGCAGTTGGGCCTTATCAGATCCCATCCGTGAACTGTTGCCTCCGGCTAGGATCAAGCTAACAATCTGCATCGTCTAGAGCGTTCTCCAAGAATCGTTCTTTGTCCCAACCTTTTGAACTTTGAGAGCTGTGCGTTAAGCTCTGCCTTGCAGCACTAATCCATCCGTGAAGCAAACCAGAACGCGAGAACTACTGTGCCCAAAAACAGAAAGGTGCAAAACATATCGACCCAAGTATGCCATTGTTGAGAGTCGATAAAGGTCATGATGGAACGGGGAGAAAACGTTAGAGTTGGCCACGATTTTAGCAGTTTGGAGACAATGGGAAGTGCCATTCCTTTGCAAGGGTAACTCTACCAACCCGTGTTACTGCATCCCGAAATCATATCTGTGACAAGATGGGAGGGAATCCGCTTGGCAAGAAGAATACGGAGACAGTTCATGCAGCGAATATATCTAACCCTGATTTTAGGGGGAATTACGTCCCTCTGGCATGCAGTGCCAGGAGCTAGCGCTTTGCCTCCAGCGGATGATCCCCCCGAAGAGGTGCTGCGCTCTGAGATTATCTTGGATGCGCGATCGCCCATCGATGGTGAACCCCTCACAGCAGCAGAATATATTCAAGCGCAACAGGCAATCGCTGAGTCTGCCTATGCACCAGAGCTGGATTCTGAAATCCAATACGCCATCTTCCTGCTCCAGATTCGAAAGGCGCTCAAACCGATTTTGCCGTTTATCCCGTAAAACGCCCCTCAGCACAACTATCAAGATCTGCCAACATCACGTAAACAAATGTTGCAATTTAAAAGGGGACTTGTTATATTTATTTACATAGATGTTCGAATTGGGGCGTGAATGCAGCCTCTGTCAAATCATCTCTCTATCTCCTCCTAAATACAGCAAGCTTTAGCGATCAAGCCTCAAACGTGGCTTGATCCCTTTTTTTGTGGAAGCTAATCCCAATTAATTAGGGTGAGGCAATACAAGGATGCGGTAGAGAATACGCCGTTGTTGCCTTAGATACGGTTAGGGAGGGCTTTAAACCCTCCCCCACAGTTGCTCTTTGTGTTCGATTAAAGTACCCCCAAGGGAATTCGAATCCCTGTCGCCTCCGTGAAAGGGAGGTGTCCTAGGCCTCTAGACGATGGGGGCTTGCGTTTTTCGCAATATTTAAGGTAACGAATTGTGTCACTGCTTGTCAAGCCAATTCTGACAAGAAATTAGAGTGGGTGAACCGCGATTACTTTTAGAGTGGGTGAACCGCGATTACTTGCCGTGACGCAGCTGGGTGAAACGGGCTTGGGCTTGCGGATCTAGCGTATTGAAGAGAAAGCGCCCTGAGTTTGCCCGAGCCGCATGTTGGCGCTTACGGGGGGAACGATTGGATTTTTGTACACGGATTTGGAGTTGTTCAGCTGAGAGCCATTCTGCACCGTAACCCAAAATTGTTTGCTGTTGGGCGCGATCGGAAGTGGCCACAATTAGACGAGGGGAATCATCCTGGCGCTGAAACTGAGCACAGGACTTCTCGATAAATGAGTCAGCAGTCTGGCCAAAATGGGTGTAATAGGTGGAAACATGAGCCGTATGCTGCTCTTCACTGGCCGGGTCGCGACGAGCATAGGCATCAAAGACAATGCGGATGCGATAGTCCTGCAGTGCAGCGTAATTAATGAGCAGCTCCAGTAGGCGATCGCGAGCAGACATCAATCCTGCCTGTTGTTCTAAGGTCTGGAGCTCCGGCCAAGCCCCAATCATGTTGTAGCCGTCCACAAGCAGTAGGGCTAAAAAGTGGGGCGCACTGATCATTGTCCTTGCGGTATCAGGCTCACTGATACCAGTCGAGGTATTGTAATTTGTCTATGTTAACAACTATTAAATCCTGATTGACAGCGCAGGACAATACCCAAAAAATTCTCCAATATTGAATTCCCCGTACTGCAAGGTAGAGCGTGGAGTTCAACATTCAAGGGTATGCGTTGATAGCACGCCCTAACCGCTAGCGGACTGGAGAAATTTCGCTTTGAGCTGTTGGGGATCGCCCTGGTCAATAATTTTGCCGTCTTGCAACCAAAACACCCCATCACAGTAATCCAGTTCATCTAACCGATGCGTGACCCACAGGGCGGTTAAACCCCGCGATTTGACCAGTTGCTGAACCTGTTGCACCAATTCAATCTGAGTATCGGGGTCAAGCAGGGCTGTGGGTTCATCCAAAATGAGCAATTGACAATGGCGGGCGATCGCCCCCGCAATCGCAATACGTTGCTTCTGACCGCCACTGAGTGCATAAATCGGCCGCCGCTGCAAGTCGAGGAGATTAACCGCAGCCAGTGCCTCCCGCACCCGCACCAACACATCCTGATCACTCAACCCTTCATCGACGAGGCCAAAGGCAACATCTGCCCCGACGGTCGGCATCACCAACTGGTGATCTGGGTTTTGAAACACAAACCCAACGGGTTGGGCAATGGCGATCGTTCCCCCTTGGGGCTGCAGGAGGCCAGCCAAGAGCTTGAGCAACGTCGATTTGCCACTGCCATTAGCCCCGAGCAACATCCAAAACTCACCCCGAGGTACTGCCAGAGAGCAGCCCTTGAGCACGGTTGACCGAACCGCTGGCTGGGCTGACCAGCCAAATTGCAGATCGCAGATTTCAATCGCTGGGGGATCAGCAGCAGTCACAGCAAGCATGCTCCAAGAAAGAATAAACCTGGAATTTGAACCATTATTGTTGGGGAAGACGCTAAATCGCCTTGAGAGCTAGCAACCTGGAGACCCGCTTAGCTATCCCCATCATTGGACATAAAAAAGCCAGGGGTACGCCCCGAGGCCGTCGCTGTCTTTTGGGACAGGACCACCGCGCTGATTTGATCGCTGAGCACCGCGATCGCTTTGTCGGGCTGCTTCTCACAGGTCAACTCCAGGAGTTGCGGTGGGTTCGCATTCATCAGCGATTTAGCCTGGTCATAGACGGATTGAGCCGCATCCTTTTCTTTGCGTTGCACAGAAACTGGAATCGGTGAGTATTTCAAAATGAGATCGATCGAGAACATTCGCGTTGGGTTTCAAAAGGATGGATTGGGCGACACGGGTGCCACAGCACGGGTCATCGTCTCCCCAGTTGAGTCACACACCCGTTCAGCGACACAGGACTCCAGAAACTTAACGTATCCCTAAGCCCCATGGCAATCCATCTCATTTTGCCCACAGGTTAGGGAAAATTGCCACAATCCTCTCCAGATCAACCCCAGCAACGGCAAATCCGATCAAATTCAGTAGAATTATCCGACGTCTAAAATCATCTTTTATTATAATTGAGTGAAGAAACGTAAATATTTGTGCAGATTTTTTAGATCTGCCTCATCATCCGCCAAGTCTTGTGCTGCTTTGCTCAATTCCTGGAGCCGGATGAGCGTTTTGCCATTATGACAAACCTAAAGTTCATTTTTACTTATGACCATAGCAATAGGAAGAAGCCAGGAACGAGGATGGTTTGACATCCTCGACGACTGGCTCAAGCGAGATCGCTTCGTCTTCGTCGGCTGGTCTGGAATCCTGCTGTTTCCCTGTGCCTACCTGGCACTCGGCGGTTGG
>JBCDEB010000177.1:0-14750 GCA_039180005.1 Cyanobacteria bacterium P01_G01_bin.54
ATCCATATATATATGATTATAACTATATGACTCTTGAGTATTTCACCAGATTAAGTCTCGTCCAAGCAATGCGAACTGAACACACAAAGAACACTCTAAGTCTCCCATCAGATCAGCGATATGCTGATATCTTAGACAAGAATATCTGGGAGGTTGAAAACGAAGAGATTATTGATTTCTGCTCCCGAATAAACCCCGGTAAAGCCACACAATTCCAGTAAAGTGCCAGGTTTAAGAGTCATACCGCGGAGCAAATGGTAAAACGCAGCGATCGCCCTCATACACACGTCCTACTCTCCCTGACGAGTCTCCTATTAATAATGGGCATAACCTCAGCAAAACACTATGAATGTCTCCCTCGACTCAGCCGTTGCCGAACGCCTCAATAAGTTGGTACATCATAATGGGCAATCTCCAGGAGACATCATCGCCCAAGCTCTAAATTTACTGGAAGACTATCAAAGCTGGGAAGAAGAGCAAGATCGTTTAGAAATTGAAGCGGTTCATCAGGAAATTGAGCAAGAGGGAACCATTCCCTGGGCAACCGTCAAAGCTGATCTGGGACGATGAGTTACCCAGTTGGAAACCACCGAATTCTGTATGAATTTCATGACCAACAACTCATCATTCTTCGTCAATGCCAAACTCGACTCGGCTCCCGTTTACCAGTTTGAGATGCTGCCGAATTTCCTCAGGCAGAGTGATTTGCCCAGTAGCGTCGCTTGTAAGCAGTAGGGTGGGGCAAATATTGGTCGATCGTTATCTTGATTTGAAGGCTAGTTGGGAGTGTTCAGAAAGTCGTGTTTGATCCGGCTGTAACCCCTAATTTTCCGTTCCCAGAACTGGGATTTACACAAAAATCAGAACGCTCCCGGCCAGTCATTTCGCTCACCTTGCAATTTGGTCTATGTTTTCCAGATTTCGTATGATTTACTCATTCAACTCTTCCCTGAAAGACCTACCAGTATATTATTCAACCCCCTAGAGTCCCCATGCCTCTAAACGAACTGCTCCCCGTTGTCGATGAACTCTCCCATCAAGACAAGCTACGTCTGATCCATTTCTTACTCTTGGCCGTCGCTAAAGAAGACGGCTGTGAATTGCAAACCACCCAGACCCAAGCCCAAGAAGCAGCGTTACTAGAGCAACTGCAAAATACTGAAGCAGTTGTATGGTCACCCTATGATGCTTATGGAGCTGCTCAAACACTCTCAGAACTTTTAGTTGCAGCGGAGCAGCAGAACAATGCTTAACAGTCAGCGTTTTCCATTCGTTGAGAAGATCAACGACATAGGGGTGCCTAGCTCAATGCCATACCTACCCATCATCTTGACTTACCAGGAGCGTTCTATAGAAAGCATGGCACTGCTCGATACAGGTGCAAGCGTCAATGTGTTGCCTTCCGGTATTGGCTTAGAACTCGGTGCTGTCTGGGATGAGCAAACTGTTCCCCTCCAACTGGGTGGCAACTTAGCTCGGACAGAAGCAAAAGGGATGGTGCTATCAGCAACGATCGCGGAATTCTCACCCGTCTTACTAGCCTTTGCTTGGACACAATCCAGGGAAGCCCCATTGCTTTTGGGACAGATGAATTTCTTTGCCGCATTTGATGCTTGTTTCTATCGAGCTAATCTTACCTTTGAACTGTGTCCCAGGATGAAATAGAGATATTAGACGGCTTGCTCTACCTCATCCTACGACTGCGGCAATCGCCCATACAACGTCGTTAACTCCTTCAACCGCGCCACCCGCTCTGGTGTCAATTGCAGCGCCGCATAACGCCAGCCCCAATTGCCCTCCGCCTGACTCGGCGTATTCATCCGCGACTCCGCCCCCAAATCGAGAACGTCCTGCAAGGGAAAGACTGCCAACTGCCCCACCGACGACATCGCCATGCGGATCAGCGCCCAATTGATCGGCTCTGGCGGTTCGCCACCAAAATAGTCAAACACCCGACCCACAGCTTCCTCATCTCGCTCTTGCCACCAGCCCAAGGTCGTATTGTTATCGTGGGTTCCCGTATAGACCACACAGTTCAAGCTGTGGTTAAAGGTTAGAAACGAATTGCCGGGGCCCGAGTCAAAGGCAAAATGCAGCACCTTCATGCCGGGGAAGCCAAACTGATCCCGCAGGGCTTCCACCTCAGGGGTGATCACGCCCAGATCTTCCGCCACGATCGGCAAGTCGCCGAGGGTCTCTTGCAGGATTTGGAAAAATTCTGCGCCGGGTGCTTCCACCCATTCGCCATTGGTAGCCACCGTCTCATCTCCAGGAACCGACCAGAAGGCTTCAAACCCTCGGAAATGGTCGATACGCATCAGGTCTACATAGTTGAGCATGCCCTGAATGCGTCCAATCCACCATTTGAATTTCGTTTCTTGCAACACCTCCCAGTTATAGACGGGGTTGCCCCAGAGTTGGCCGGTTTCACTGAAATAGTCGGGGGGGACGCCCGCCATGGCTTCTGGTTGACCGTCTTCATCGAGTTGGAAGATGTCGCTGTGGGCCCACACATCGACGCTGTCATGGGCGACATAGATGGGAATATCGCCAAAGATCTGGACGCCGTTGTCGTTGGCATATTGCTTGAGGCTAGACCATTGCCGGAAAAACTCGGCCTGGACATATTGATGGAAGAAAATTTCGTCCTTGAGCTGGGCTTGGGCTTGGGCAAGGGCTTGGGGGTCGCGCTTAGCGATTTTCGGCTTCCAGTCATACCAACTCGCGCTATCATTGGCCGACTTGAGGGCCATAAACAGAGCGTAGTCATCGAGCCAATCGGCTTGACTTTGGCAAAAGGCGTTGAAACTGGCGAGGCGTTCGGGTTTGGCAGCCTTGAGGAAGCGTTGGCTCGCCTTTTTAAGCAGGGGGAGTTTGCAGGCGATCGCCCCTTCATAGTCCACTTCATAGACCGGAAACACCGGCAGAGACTCAAGATCAGCTTGATCCAGCAGCTCATCTGCCACTAACCATTCCAAATTGATCAGCAGCGGATTACCCGCCAGGGCGGAATAAGACAAGTAGGGCGAGTTGCCATACCCCGTCGGCCCGAGGGGCAAAACTTGCCACACCTGTTGCCCACTCTCCACCAAAAAATCGACAAAGCGGTAAGCCGCCTCCCCCAAGTCCCCAATCCCACAGTTGCCAGGGAGAGAGGTGGGATGTAAAAGAATCCCGCTCGCGCGGCCAGAAAATGTCATAGACGCCTCGTCGCAAATTACCACTTGAGCAGATTAAACTGCTCCATATCCACCGTGTCGCGGTTGCGGTAGATCGCCAGAATGATTGCCAAGCCCACTGCGGCTTCGGCAGCCGCAACCGTGATCACAAAAATGGCAAAGACCTGACCTTTAATGCCCACCGGATCGAGAAAGTTAGAGAAGCCCATCAGGTTGAGATTGACGGCATTGAGCAAGAGCTCGACCGACATCAAAACCCGTACTGCGTTACGGCTGGTAATCAGTCCGTAGATACCAATACAAAAGAGGGCTGCACCGAGCAACAGGAAATAGTCAAGGTGGAGTTGCATCATTCAGTCCTAATTCCTAAACAGGATAAAGTGTATCGCCTCGCGCCGCAGAAACCTAGTGAATTACTCGGATTCGACGGCCTCGCGGGCCCGCTCAGGCAACATCAAAGCGGCCTGAGCTGCCGCCGCGTTTTGCTCGGCATCCGGTAGAAAGTCCCGACGGGCGAGGATAATCGCGCCGACCATGGCCATCAGGAGCAGCACTGAGGCGAGCTCAAAGGGCAATAGATAATCGCTGAAAAAATGCTTGCCGATCGCAACCACAGTACTGGTGGTCTCAACTGTCCTGTCAATCGGCCAGGGTGTTGCCAAGATCATCGTGCCGAGTAGAGCAAAAATGCCCACACAGACGATCGCCGTCACCCCCCGCCGAATCCACTGCTGACGCAGCAAGGCAAAGGGTTCACGCTTGTTCACCAGCATGATGGCAAAGAGGATCAGCACATTGACCGCCCCCACATAGACCAAGACCTGAGCCGCTGCCACAAAGTCGGCGTTGAGCAAAATATAGATTCCGGATACGCTCAAGAAAACCCCCGCGAGCAAGAAGGCAGAATAGACAATCTGATCCAACAGCACGACCCCCAAGGCGGCCCCGATCAAGGCGATCGACAGCGCCACAAAGGCAACGAGTTGAGTATTCTCGGCTAAATTCACAGCGGCATCACTCCTTAAGGGTTGGGGCAAGAATCATTGAAACAGGGTTGGCGGAGGACTCCACCTACGACTTCGAGTTGGCTTGGGCGGCTTTGGGCTCAGTCTGCTCGGCCTTGATCTCCGAGGGATGCTGTCCCGCGCGCGGCGCACCTTTGGGGAGATCATGGGGATCAATCACACCCTTGGGCAAATAGCCAAACTCCCGTAGGGGCGTGACCATTGGATCTTGGTTAACGCTATAGGGCAAACGGCCCAGAGCCACATTATCGTAGTTGAGTTCGTGGCGATCGTAGGTTGCCAGCTCATATTCCTCAGTCATCGAGAGGCAGTTGGTGGGGCAATATTCCACGCAGTTGCCGCAGAAGATGCAAACGCCAAAGTCAATGCTGTAATGGTTAAGCTTCTTGGTTTTCTTCTTGCCCACCTTAACCATCTCCCAATCCACCACGGGCAGATTGATCGGACAAACCCGCACACAGACTTCACAGGCGATACACTTGTCAAATTCGTAGTGAATCCGCCCCCGATAGCGCTCGGAGGGAATCAGCTTCTCGTAGGGATATTGCACTGTCACTGGACGACGTTGCATATGGTCAAAGGTCACGGATAGACCCTGGCCAATATATTTCGCCGCTTCCACTGTACCCTTGGCATAGTCGCCCACTTGTTGGAGAAATTTAAACATGATCGGGAGTGTTGGTCTTTAAGAGTCGTAAAAGAGCAGTTATAAAGGAGTTGATTGGGGTAGGAACCTAACCCCCAAAGGCAAAGGGGAAGGCGAGCTTTAAGCCTGCGGTCAGGAGTAAATTGACCAGTGCTACGGGTAAGAGGAACTTCCAACCCAGATCCAGCAATTGGTCGATGCGCACTCGAGGAACCGTCCAGCGGAGTAACACGGCCAAAAAGACCAGGAGGTAGGCTTTGAGAACCGTCATGATAATGCCGAGGGAAGCGGTTAGCACCTGAAGCCAGGGTGTGGTTTCGCTCACGCCGAGCCAGCCCGCAAGATGATCCAGGGGAAGCGGAAATTCCCAGCCGCCCAGGTACAACACAGAAACCACCAGCGCCGAGAGCACCAAGTTAATGTAGGAGCCGACGTAGAAGAGGGCAAAGCGCATCCCTGCATATTCGGTTTGGTAGCCAGCTACCAATTCTTCCTCCGCCTCAGGTAAGTCAAAGGGGAGGCGCTCACATTCAGCCAGTGCCGAAATCCAAAAAATCATAAAGCCCACGGGCTGCCGCCAAATGTTCCAGCCCAGGATGCCATAGCCCGATTGCTGCTGCACAATGTCAACCGTGCTGAGGCTGTTGGACATCATGACGATCGCCAGCACGGCTAAGGCTAGTGGGATCTCATAGCTAATGGATTGGGCGGCGGCTCGGAGCCCACCCAGGAGTGAATACTTGTTGTTCGACGAGTAACCTGACATTAGCAGGCCAATGGGTGCAATGCTCGACAGGGAGATCCAGAGAAAGATGCCCACATTGAGATCCGTGACCAGCAGATTTTGGCCAAAGGGAATCACCAGATAGGACAAAATAACAGGGATTACCACCACAGCGGGCCCCAAGGTAAACAACCAGGGATCGGCTTGATTGGTCACAAAATCTTCCTTGAAAACCAGTTTGATCCCATCGGCGACCGGCTGCAAAACACCGAGCGGGCCCGCATATTCTGGGCCAATGCGCTGCTGGGCAGCAGCGGAGACTTTCCGCTCGAGCCAAACCGTCACCAGCACCCCGACCACTGCACCGATCACCATCAGAACAATGGGCAGGGGCAACCAGAGGGCATAGGCGAGATCAGGGGCAAACCCCAAGTCTGTCAGGGTTTGAATGAAACTGCCTTGTAGATCGATTCCTGGGTTCATTTCAATCTTGCTGCTGCTCCTGAACGTTTGGGGGATCAGTGGGTTGGGGTGTCACTGGTTAGTTAGTATATCGTGCCCTGCTTTTGTCCCAAGATCTTTATCTTCAGTAATTTTCTCGGTGATTTGCGGGCTGACGTCGGCGATGGCTTAAATCCCAACGTGTCACGTCGAGCAGATCAGGGCCAAGTGCCCCATTGACTGCCATCACTGTAGCGATCGCAGGGGGTATCAGAATAACGCAAGTTAGGGAAGCCCATTGGTGTGAGCTTAAGCGTAAAACCCAAGCGCTGAGGTTGATTGAGCGATAGTCGTTAAACTGCCAACAGGCAAGATTAAATCCCCGGCAGGCAGGACGCAGATTCGACAAGCTCACTGACCACCCGCGCTACGGTTTGACCGCTGATGATCCTGTAGCGCGGGCATCTTGCCCGCCACGGTCTGGACTCTAGACAGGGTAAGCTTTTCCGCGTTAAGTTTACGCCAATAAGGGAAACCCAGCCCCTATCTTTGGATCTAGGGGGTCAACCTGTTTCAGATCGTTTATGAATCGTTCCCGAGTCGCCCACTCGCCTGTAGTGAAATGGCGTTAAGTTACGGTGCGGCACCCTGTAGATAATCTGAAAAATATGAAAGAGCGCCTAGGCGTCTTTCCTTGTTTCGACCCTAAACGCTCTTCTGATTTACTCCTCACACTCAAAGGCTATCATACTTGGAAAAATTTGGTTGTCAAGGGCGTTGCAGCCCCGCCAATTTTGAAACCGGGCAGTGGGAGGGTTGAGAACTTGGCAGCGGTGGGGTTTGAGGGGCTTCCTGATTGGGTTTGGGGCGATCGCCCCTTCTGACTCACTTCTGCATTTGGTAGCCTAGATAACCATTCTATATTCAGGGTAGAAGCTACGATAAGAAATCCTTGTAAAAAATCCTGTCGCTAATTTTCTGTGCAGTTTTCCCCCGCTTTCGCTGAAACCCTTGCTGATTCTGTCCGACAAACCCGTTTGCGGAATGGTCTAACGATTATTCATCATCCTTTGCCGACTACCCCCGCTGTGGTGGTGGATGTCTGGGTGAAGGCGGGAACTCGTGCTGAGCCCGATG
Organism: Cyanobacteria bacterium P01_G01_bin.54; assembly: GCA_039180005.1. Classification (GTDB taxonomy): domain Bacteria; phylum Cyanobacteriota; class Cyanobacteriia; order Cyanobacteriales; family Spirulinaceae; genus SIO3F2. The sequence goes on from JBCDEB010000177.1 coordinate 7,153, forward strand.
ATTGGCATGGGATGGCGCATTTTCTGGAGCATATGATTTTCAAGGGCAGTGCGGCGATCGCCCCCGGTGAGTTTGATGCCTTAATTGAACATCAGGGTGGCATGACCAATGCGGCTACCAGCCATGACTATGCCCATTTTTTCATTGCGGTTGCCACCGAGCATCTGCCCATGGTGCTGCCAGCCTTTGCGGATATTTTGCTCAATGCAGCACTCCCTGATACAGAATTTGAGCGCGAACGGGCGGTGGTGATTGAGGAAATCTATGGTTGCCAGGATGATCCCGATTGGCTGGGGTTCCAAGCCCTGTCGGAAAGCATTTATGGTCCGTCGCCCTATGGCCGCTCGATTTTAGGGACGGAGGAGCAGGTGCGCCAGCGATCGCCCCATCAGATGCGCTGTTTCCACCGCACCCATTATCAACCGGAGAACATGACGGTCGCGATCGTCGGCGATATTGACCAGGAGCGGGCGATCGCCCTCGTCAGTGAAGCCTTTGGCACCTTTCCTGTCCGCTCGGAATGTCCTCCCACCACGATTCAAGCGATTCCCACCCTCCAGACCATCCAGCGCACCACGCTGCGCTTGCCCCGCTTAGAGCAGGCTCGCCTCACCCTCGCTTGGACCGCCCCAGGAATTGACCAGCTCGACCAGGCGATCGCCCTAGATATTTTGGCAGTCGCCCTCGGCGGCGGGCGATCGTCCCGCTTGGTACAACAGTTGCGCGAAGAACAGCAATGGGTTTGGGATATCAGTTGCGAATTTTCCTTGCAGCAGAATTCGAGCCTGTTCACGGTCAACGCCTGGTTAGCGATCGAGCACCTCGATCGCGTTGAAGCCGCCATTATCCAGCAACTCGAGCAGGTGCAGCGCCAGGGTCTCACCCCAGACGAACTCAGTCGCACCCAGCGGCTCCTGACCAATGAATATGCCTTCTCCACCGAGACACCCGCCCAACTAGCCGGCCTTTACGGCTACTATCAGACCATTGCCGAAGCGACATTGGCAACGGAATACCCCCAGCGGATTCAAGCCACCACCGCCCAGCAGGTGCAAGCTGTTGCCCAAACCCATCTCATCCTTGACCAATACGTGGCAACCACGCTCTTGCCCGCTTAACCTGCCCGCTTACATGAATCCAGTACCGACTCACACCCTTTGTCTCGCCAACGGAATCCGTCTGATCACCACCGAAAATCCGGCGGCTGATATTGTGGCAGCCCGTCTATTTGTGCGCACCGGAGCTCGCTGGGAATCACCTCAGCAAGCGGGGTTAAGCCATTTACTCGCGGCGGTGATGACCAAAGGAACCGCAACGCTGGACGCCATGGATATTGCCCAGAAGGTCGAGTCAGTGGGCGCAAGCTTGGGAACCGATGCCTCAGCCGACTATTTTGTCCTGAGTCTAAAAACCGTCACAGCAGACTTTCTGTCAATGCTGCAACTGGCTCAGGAGATTCTCTGTCAACCCAGCCTGCCCCCCGAGCAAGTCGCGCTGGAGCAGCAACTGACCCTCCAGAGCATCCGCGCTCAACAGGAGCGACCCTTTACGATCGCCTATGAACACCTCCGTCGGCAAATGTATGGCAAACATCCCTATGGCACCTCCATTCTGGGTACGGTCGAAACGGTAACAGCACTGACCCCCGACGTATTGCGCCAGTACCATCGCACCTATTTCCGACCGGATAACCTGGTGATCAGCATCTGTGGTCGGATTAAGCCTGACGCGGCGATCGCCGCGATCGAGCGAGTCTTTAGCGACTGGCCAGCACCGACGACGCCGATCCCCGCCGCCCCCGCCGTAGCCCTCCCCGACCAAGCCCAAACCCTCGGCATTGCCCAAGAGACCCAGCAGTCGATCATCATGCTGGGCTATGGGGCAGCTTCGGTGCAACAGCGGCCCGACTATCTAGCACTCAAGCTGCTCAATACCTATCTGGGCAATGGCCTCTCGAGTCGTCTGTTTGTGGAGTTGCGGGAAAAACGGGGCCTCGCCTATGATGTTTCGGCGTTTTATCCGACCCGTTGGGATCGCTCTCAGTTTGTCGCCTACATTGGCACCGCACCGGACAATACCGCCACGGCCTTAGCGGGTCTAGAGCATGAACTGCAACGTCTGGTGCAGAAGCCCCTGAGTAATGCGGAGTTGCAAACTGCTCAAAACAAGTTGCTGGGTCAATATGCCTTGGGCAAGCAGACCAATGCTGAAATTGCTCAGCTTTTGGGCTGGTATGAAACCCTTGGCCTGGGGCAAGACTTTGATCAAGTCTTCCCCCAGGCGATCGCCCAGCTTACCCCAGAGCAACTCCACCAGGTGGCCAGTCAATATTTAGGTGCGCCCCCCCACTTGACGATTGTGGGGCCAGAAACGGCCTTGGCGACAGTGGCGGCATTGGTATGACGGGAGCATTCCAGCTATGCAACCCCTCACCTTAATCCTCTCCCTGAGGAGAGGAAATACTCCCTTCTCCCCTAGGGAGAAGGGTTGGGGATGAGGGATGAAGTCTGAATCCGCAAAAGTGGGATGCACCCGGTATGACCTGCCTGCTCGGAACTCGTCGATATTGTATCTACCGAACCGATCGGAGCGTTACCCGCCCCCAAACTATTGCAACCAACTTCCCGCAGGCGTCCCATTCCCCTCCGTCTCAAAATCCCGTAGGGTTCGCTCTAGCGCCGCCGTCTCAAAATCCACCTTCATACCCTGATGAAACGTGGGTGCAACGGTGACATCATCCACGGTGTAGACATTCACAAAGCCAAACTGAGTGGCGCGAATCTCGCTTTGGCGGGGCACAATCTCCACATACTTGCGCCAGTAGCCCGCTGTGAGGTTAATGTCCACATCAATGCGATGGTAGTTGCCCACATTGACCAGACCAAACATCCGGATATCCACTTTAGACTGTTCTTCTTTGAGGGCTTCCTGGAGCGTCAGACTAGCCACATCAACAATTTCTTCAATATGCGAGGGGTCGGTGAGCGTGTTTTTGTAGCGACGCAGGAGTTGCAGGAGGGCGCGATCGTCCTTATTTTGCAAGACCAACTCCAGATCAACCCCCAGCTTCTTCTCATTGACCATGTTACGGAAATAGCTAATCACCCCCTGCTTGAAGGTCTTGGGCACCAGCGGGTCAGTGCTATTGGTCATAATTTTCTTTTCGCTCTCCGCAGCTTCAAGCAAGCCAAAACGCAACAGCAATTTATCCAGCCCCAAAATTTGCTTCTGCACCGCCAGGATCAAGGTGGACTTGAGGTTAGAGCGAAACTCCCCGAGGGGGTTAAATAGCCACCACACAGCCTTGAGCGGTGACTGGGAGAGATGCTCCCCCTTGTCCCAAAGCCGCCGAAATTGGGGATAGGTGCAATGGGTGCCCTGCCAGCGCAGCTTCCAATGGGGCAGATGGACGAGCAACTTGCCCGTGCTGTATTCAAAGGCAAAGGTGGTGTTCTTATTGATGAGAATCTCAATTTCGTAGAGCTGAAATAGACTGGTGCGCTGGCCTAAAATGCCAATTTGAAAGTCACGCAAAAAGGCAGCGGCGGCGTCAATTTGCTGCAAGATGCTACTGCGAATCCGCCGTAGGGTAATGCCCGCGCCCAGTTTGACGCTGATGCTATAGGTACTCTCGAGGCGGGGAACTTTTTGGGGTGGGATCTGACGACGGAGCAGCGCCTCTCTCACCTCAATATCTTGGACCTTGAGGGCATTGAGCGCAGACTCGCGGCAGAAGTACTGAAACTCGTCGATGATTTCGCTAAGGGGTTGAGTAGAGGTCATACGGGATGGGGGCGATGCAGCAACAAATGGGGGAGTAGTTTGGGTTTTCTTGGGGACAGAGCAATATTTTAGTTTATCGGATGGAGGGGCAATGGCCCCCGCCCCTAAAGCAGGGTTCGGGCATCTGGCTTGATCTTTTCTAAACTTCCCTGGAAGGAGAACCAGATCGCTTGGGTTGCTGGGCTATACTGTGAGGTTTGAACAGCGTCAGCCTGAACCTTGTTTTCCATTCATCTCGTGCCAGGAGCTAACGATCGCCGTGGTTTTAGACATCCCCCAAACCCAATACGAACCCCGTACCCAAACCATTGCCCAAGAACTGATTGCGGCGACCCGTCAGAAGCGATCGCTCCTTGCCCAAATTCAGGGTCAAATGCGCATTGACGACAAGCTCATGGATTGGGCCATGGCCAATCCGGGTTTGCGTTATCAACTCTTTAGCTTTATCGACTGTTTACCTGCTTTAAAGAGCAAAACCGAAATTGCCCGCCATTTTCAAGAATATATGAGCGTTGAGGGCGTGGAATTGCCGGGAATGCTCAAGAATCTGCTTAATTTTGCCGACCCCGCCTCGCCACCCGCTCAGATCGCCGCCACCACCATCGAGCAGTCGATCAAAGCGATGGCCTACAAATATATCGCAGGCGAGACGATTCCTAAGGTGATTAAAACGATCGAACGCCTGCGCAAGGAGAAGCTAGCTTTTACCCTCGATCTCTTGGGAGAGGCGGTGATGACGGAAGGGGAAGCCGAGTCGTACCTCAATCGCTATCTGGAACTGGTGGCCGAGTTGAGCGCTGCTGCAGCAAAGTGGTCCACAATTCCTCAAATTGACGAAGCCGATGGCGAACCGTTGCCCAAGGTTCAGGCCTCGGTGAAGTTGACCGCCTTTTATTCCCAGTTTGACCCCCTTGATCCGGAGGGCAGCACGGCCAAAGTCTGCGATCGCATCCGTACCCTGTTGCGCAAAGCCAAAGACGTGGGTGCGGCGATCCACTTTGATATGGAGCAATATCGCTACAAAGAGGTTACCCTGGCGATTTTAAAGGAACTGCTGTTCGAAGATGAATTCCGCGATCGCCGCGATATTGGGGTCACGATCCAGGGCTATCTAAGGGATTCCGAAACCGACCTCAAGGGGTTGATCACCTGGGCGAAAGAGCGAGGCACCCCGATCACCGTGCGTCTGGTCAAAGGGGCCTATTGGGATCAAGAAACAATCATTGCCGTGCAAAATGACTGGCCCCAGCCGGTTTATAACCAAAAAGCCGAAACCGATCGCAACTATGAAAGCTTGATGCAGTTGCTACTCGAAAACCACGCGCATCTATATGCGGCGATCGGCTCTCATAATGTGCGCACCCAGGCACGGGCGATGGCGATCGCCGAAACCCTCCAGATTCCCCGTCGCTGCTTTGAAATGCAGGTGCTCTACGGCATGGGCGATCAACTGGCCAAGGCGATCGTCAAGCGGGGTCATCGCGTCCGGGTCTATGCGCCCTACGGCGATCTGCTGCCGGGGATGTCGTATCTGATTCGGCGCTTACTAGAAAACACCGCCAACACCTCATTCCTACGCTTGAATTCTGAAGACGTGCCCGTGGCGCAACTGCTAGCCCCGCCCCAAGTCGAGGGCGATCGCCCCTTGATTGCTAAGTCCGCTTACCCCAACGCCGCCGACACCGACTATTCTGTGGCTCTACACCGCGACGCCGCTGCCGCCGCCCTGCAAAGCGTCCGCGAACAACTGGGGCAACGCTACCAGCCCTACCTCAACGGCGCATCTGTGCAAACTGACACCCATCTGGATTCGGTGAATCCCTCCCAGCCCAGTGAGCTGATCGGCAAGGTGGGGCAGTTGTCGGTGCAGCAGGCGGATGCGGCGATCGCCGCTGCCAAGGTTGCCTTCCCCGCCTGGGCGAAAACCCCGGCCAGTGAACGGGCGGCGATCCTGCGTAAAGCGGCCAAAATTCTGGAGCGTCGCCGCCATGAACTCAACGCTTGGCTCTGCCTGGAGGTGGGTAAGATCTTGCCTCAGGCTGATGGCGAGGTTTCTGAGGCGATTGACTTCTGTAACTACTATGCCGATGAGATGGAGCGTCTGGCCGCAGGGTCCCGTTATGACCTGGCCGGCGAAACCAATCGCTACCATTACCAACCCCGCGGTATTGCAGTGATCATCTCGCCCTGGAACTTCCCGCTGGCGATCGCCACAGGGATGACCGTCGCTGCCCTAGTTGCGGGCAACTGTGCTCTGCTTAAACCCGCTGCCCCTGCGGCAGTGATTGCGGCCAAAATTACCGAAATCCTGATCGAGGCCGGCATTCCGGCAGGTGTTTTCCAATATGTACCCAGCCCCGGTTCTAGCGTCGGCAACCATCTGGTTACGGATCCCGATGTGCATCTGATTGCCTTTACCGGCTCCCAGGAAGTGGGCTGCCATATTTACGCCGAAGCGGCTAAGGTGCAGCCGGGTCAGCGCCACCTCAAACGGGTGATTGCTGAGATGGGTGGTAAGAATGGGATCATCGTCGATGAGAGCGCCGACCTCGACCAAGCCGTTGCCGGGGTGGTGGCGTCCGCCTTTGGCTACACCGGCCAAAAATGCTCGGCTTGTTCACGGGCGATCGTTTTGGCCCCCGTTTATGATGCGTTTATCGAACGGTTGGTCGAAGCCACCAAGTCGCTGAATGTGGGCGCAGCTGATCAACCCAGCACGACAGTGGGCCCGGTGGTGGATGACAAGGCACACCGACGGATTTTGGATTACATTGAAACGGGCAAAACCGAAGCGACTTTGGCCTTTGCGGGCGATCGCCCCGCGATCGGTTACTTTGTGCCACCAACGATTTTTAAAGATGTCCAACCGGACGCGAAAATTGCCCAGGAAGAAATTTTTGGCCCGGTGCTGGCAGTGCTCAAGGCGGATGATTTTGATCAAGCGCTGGCGATCGCCAATGGTACTAATTTTGCCCTCACGGGGGGGATTTATTCCCGCACTCCGTCCCATATTGAACGGGCTAAAGCGGAGTTTGAAGTGGGTAATTTGTATATTAATCGGACGATTACAGGGGCGATCGTCTCCCGGCAGCCCTTCGGTGGTTTTAAACTCTCGGGTGTGGGGTCTAAAGCCGGTGGCCCTGACTATTTAGTGCAGTTCCTCGAACCCCGGACAATCACAGAAAACGTCCAGCGGCAGGGCTTTGCACCGATTGAGGGGGCGGAGTAATGCGAATGGTAAGATAAGGCAAGTTGGATCTGTTCTGCCCTATCTTACGGAATATGCCAAAGCAACAATAGTCCAGTGCCTCAGTAGGGGGCAAAAGCTAAAAATCATAGGTTGGGTTGAGCAATAACAAAATCAAACGTGATTGTCCTTGGCACTACACTCCAGCGCAATCGATCGAAAGACTGCACACCGTTCAACTCAACCGACTGCCGTGGCACAGCTAAAAAAGGGCATTAGGGAGTAGGTTGGGTTGAGCGGAGCAAAACCCAACACCACCAATGTTTTGAAGGATCTACCCCCTAGTAATCTAATGCACAAATTAAGGTGTGCCACGGCACTACAGCATACTGTGTTCAGAAAAAGTTTTATTGTTTTGTTCTGTACACGGTCTCAGTACACGTGTTATCGGTAAAGGGAGCATCCCACTTTTGCCAATATTGCCCTCATCCCCCAGCCCCTTCTCCCAAAATTGGGAGAAGGGGAGCCAGATTCAAAGTCCCTCTCCCAAGCTTGGGAGAGGGATTTAGGGTGAGGGCTGTCAAAGTGGGATGCACCCTCGGTAAATCTTCTTCATCGGGAGCATCCC
>JBCDEB010000178.1:0-14566 GCA_039180005.1 Cyanobacteria bacterium P01_G01_bin.54
GACGACATCGGGCTCAATCGCTGTCACATCGTTTTCGTCTGCATAGGCGTTAAGCCGAATATCAAAGGCTACGCCGACCCCCTTGGTAAGGGGGTTTTCATCGTTGGGGGTGATAACCCATCATGACTCGTTGGTATTACTTGGTGCATTAGACAATCTCTGTAGGGGCAATCCCCCCGTGGTTGCCCCGGTGTGTTGCGTGGCGAGGGTTTAGCTGGTGAGTGGCTGAGGCGGGATTTTGACCAACGCGATCGGCTTATCCTGAGCAGCCATTCCCGGTCGTGAACAACCATAAGGTAATGTTCTCCCCCCTGCGCTGGTATGTCCCAAGCCCTACCGGATCTCAATCATGCCTACGAGCAGCTCAAAGACGTCTTAACCGCTGGGTTACGACGCCAGTGCTGTGGGGGTCTGTGCCTCTGGTCAACAGGCGGCCAGTGTTAATCGCCGCCTCAAGCTGGAGACCCAACACCAGGGCACGAACCTCTTGCCTGCGGTTTGGCCCAATCAACAACCCCAATGTTTGCAAGCGATCGCTGACCTCTGGGTTGAGTAGAGACCCAATCTCGCGTAGGGTGGGCATTGCCCACTTGTAGAAAGTTTGAGCGATCGCAGGGGGTCGCTATTCTCAGTCTGTACAAAGCGAATTTAGTGTAATACCTTTTTGGGGCAATACCACAACATCAAGACTTTCCGAATTCCGAACACCAAATTCCGAATTCAAACCCGCCGTAACACCATCACCGATCGCGCCAACCGTTCGATCGCCTCGCTGCCCTGATAGCTCACTCCCCCTTTAAGGAACCGAGGCTCGGCCGTATCGATCACCCCCTGCCAAGACCAATCTTGCAAGGGTTCTGGCAGGACAAACTTGATCTCTTCGTGGTGGGCATTAAAAAAGAGCAGAAAACTCTCACCCGTGCGCCGTTGCCCCCGCTCATCTGGGGCATCGAGTTCTTCGCCGTTGAGGAAGATGGCGATCGCCTTGATGTAGCCATGATTCCATTGCTCCTCGTTCATCGGCGCACCATCGGGGTTGTACCAGGCAATATCCCGCACGCCTGAACCGTGGATCTCCCGCCCCTGGAACCAGTTGCGGCGCTGAAACACTGGATGGTTGTGGTGAAAGGCAATGAGATCACGGGTAAAGCTCAGGAAATCGGCATTCTTAATGCGCAACGACCAATCGAACCAAGAAATTTTGCTGTCTTGGCAATAGGCATTATTATTGCCCTGCTGGGTACGGCCCAACTCATCGCCGCCCAGTAGCATAGGCACCCCCTGGGAGAGCATCAGCGTCACCAGTAGGTTACGACGTTGACGCTCCCGCAGCACCAAGATCTCGGGATCATCGGTTTCACCTTCTGCACCACAGTTCCAGGAGCGGTTGTGGTCATCACCGTCTTGGTTGTCTTCACCATTAGCATGATTATGCTTCTCGTTGTAGCTGACCAGATCGTTGAGGGTAAAGCCATCGTGAGCGGTGATGAAGTTGATGCTGGCCGAGGGTTTGCGCCCATTAGACTCGTAGAGGTCAGAGCTACCCGTGAAGCGATAGGCAAACTCAGCCAGATTGCTTTCTTGACCAATCCAAAAGTCGCGCATCGTGTCGCGGAACTTGCCATTCCATTCCGACCACAAGAGGGGAAAGTTGCCGATTTGGTAGCCGCCCTCGCCCACATCCCAAGGCTCGGCGATTAGTTTCACGGTGGAGAGTACTGGGTCTTGGTGAATGATGTTAAAGAACGCCGCTAGCATATTCACGTCATAGAGCTCTCGCGCCAGCGCCGAGGTCAGGTCAAAGCGGAAGCCATCGACGTGCATCTCCAAGACCCAGTAGCGGAGGCTATCGGTAATCAGCTTCAGCACCTGGGGATGGCGCACATTGAGGGAGTTGCCGCAGCCGGTGAAGTCCATATAGTAGCGGGGGTCCTCTTCAACAAGGCGATAGTAGGCGGCGTTGTCGATGCCCCGAAATGAAAGGGTGGGCCCATGCTGGTTGCCTTCGCCGGTATGGTTGTAGACCACGTCTAAGATTACCTCTAGGCCGGCCTGGTGGAGCGTCTTGACCATTTCCTTGAATTCGCGCACCTGTTGGCCCTGGTCGCCGCTGGCACTGTAGCCGGAATAGGGGGCAAAGTAGTTGAGGCTGTCGTAGCCCCAATAGTTGACGAGGTCTTTGCCGGCCAAATGCCCCGGATGGCGGAAAAAGTGATGCACGGGCAAGAGTTCGACAGCGGTAATGCCTAAGGATTTAAGGTAGGCGATCGCCGCTGGATGGGCCAAACCCGCATAAGTGCCACGTAGCTGAGCGGGAATCTCCGGGTGCTGCTGGGTAAAGCCCCGCACATGGACTTCGTAGATCACCGACTTGTGACTGGGGATGCACAGCAGTTGATCGCCCTGCCAATTAAAGGTTTCATCCACCACAATCCCTTTGGGAATGCAATTGGCGTCATCGAGCTCTGAGAAGCCCACATCTTCCGCGTTATGTCGCCAGGGGTAGCCATAGATGGATTCATGATGCAGTACATCACCGGCAATCGCCTTGGCATAGGGGTCAATCAGCAGCTTATTGCCGTTGAAGCGATGTCCCTGATGGGGCAAAAAGGGTCCGTAAACCCGATAGCCATAGCGCTGACCCGGTTTGATCTCGGGGAAGTAGCCATGCCAGACAAAATGATTCACTTCCGCCAGCGGTATGCGGGTTTCCTGGTTATTGGCATCAAAGAGGCACAGCTCAACGGCTTGGGCATTTTCGCTAAACAGAGCAAAATTGGTGCCACGGCCATCCCAGGTTGCCCCCAAGGGATAGCAGTCTCCAGGCCACATGCGCAGGTTCATGATGATTGGGGCGATCGCCGCTTCAGATTTCCTTAACAACCTAGCCTAATTGGGTAAGGCACAGCGGTCAATCTACCCCAGAAAGCACCTGAGTTCTGGATAAGCGAAGCGATCGCATTCCTCAAAGCCTTGAAATCTCGATGCCAAACCCGGTTGTCAGGGGACCTGCCCCCCGACACCTCCCGCTGAGGGGGAAATTGCCCCCTCAGACTCCGGCAATACCGGAGCCAGTATTATTGACTCGCTAAGTTTCAGAGTTTTACGCGATGTCTACTGATCCAAAATTCACATTCAAGCAGAATCCCCACAAAAAAGGGAGCGCGATCGCGCTCCCCGTCGAGTTTTGGCGGGTTAGCCATTCAGGTTCGTCATTGGCGACTGACGGCTGAGACATGGAGTCTGCCGCAGAAGATAAAAAAATCCCCTCTCGGGAGGGGCGGTCTCGCGTCGCGATGACCGGGGTGGGTCGGGTGTTTGTCGCCAAACGTGTTCTAGAACGTAAACGTCGTCCGCAACGCCCCAATGACCACCGTGTCATTGTTGGGGTTATGCAGCGGATCTAGCACCACGATCACCCCTGGTGTGATGTTGATGTTGTCGGTGAGTCGAATCCGGTAGAAGCCTTCAATGTGAAAGCTTGTTCCTGGTTGGCCACCGGGCTCATTGCTTTGGAGGTCAGCGTTGGTGAAGAAGCTGGGGATATTCCGCACTTGGATATTATCGGGAACATTGCTGTGGGTAATCCGGGGCGGTTGGCCAAAATAGAGTGCCCCCAAATTCCCTTCCCCGCCCAGATCCGGGAAGCTCAAGAAGGCCATCCAGTTGAAGGTTTGCACCTGTCCTGAACCGGGTAGATAGTCAGAGATCGTATACCCCAGCCAGCCGCCTACATTGACCTTCGGGTCGAGACGCCATTCCGTGCCAAGGCCCAAGGCATTGGTTTTCATGGGGGCACGGAGGTTAAAGGATTGGGCGGTATTGCCGATAATCAGTTGCGAGTCACCGATCCCGGTAAGTAGCCGGCCAATGGGGGAATAGTTATTGATGTATTGGAAGGTAAAATCCAAGTCCAAGGTGGGGGAATAGACCAGTTGCATGCCAAAGGTCGTGGCTGAGTTGGTGCCATCACTGCCAAACAGACCGCCATTGACCGGGTCTTCCGGCGTCTGGGCGGCATAGACTCCTTGCACACTCCAATCCGAGCTAATCTGCCAGTCAACACCCACGCCGCCGGAACCGCCCCCAATCGACAGGATGGGGTTGCGCTGGGCAAAGGACGAGAGCGGCCCGCTGCCGGAGCTTTCAATCCGGTTTGAGCCTCGGAAGACGTTGACCGGGCTGATGCCCTCGGGACCGACCATGACTGCAAAGTTGCGGCCAATGAGATGGCGGTAGTTGAGGTCACTCAGTTGCAATTGGTTGGCGGTATCCGAGAGGTAGGCTAACCGGGTGAAATTCACCGCGCCATCGGCAAAGGCCTCAGAAATGCGGCCATCGCCTGCGACAAAGCTGGTGAACAGCAGGCTCCGGGGACTGAACTGGGTAAAGAGGCTCAGCTGAGCGGTATGGTTTGAGAAAACTTGGCCATTATTGTCGTCCAGAGTATTCCCGGCAAGCTGAAAGTCAGGGCTATTTTGGCCTTGCACGCCGATAATGACCTGACCAAAGAGCTTGGTCGTGGTCGAGAACTGGTTGTTTTCCAGATAGTCTACCCGGCCTTCGAGATCGTCAATGCGAGCGGGGAGGGTGGCGAGCTCTGCCTCAAATTCCTCCGTCAGACGTTGGAGGGCTTCGAGATCATCTGAGGGGGGAATCTGACCGCTGGTTTCGAGCAAGATCCGCTCGACGAGCTGTAAGCAGGCGTTGAGTGCAGCCGCGAACTCATAGCGGGAGAGGGCGCGATCGCCTCGGAAGGTGCCATTGGGGTAGCCCTCAACGCAGCCATAGCGGCTGACCAAGTTTTGCAATGCTTCGTAGGCCCAGTCCCCTGGTTCCACATCGCGCAGCTCAAAGACATTGTTCACCTGAGCCATGGGGTCGTCGTTGGTGTTGACGACAGGCTCTAGGGCAATGGGGATAGCCGACTCAGAGAAGGTTGTACGAGAACCGACTTCAGGGGTTAAAGTTGGGATTAAATTTGGGGCTAAGGTTGAGGGATGAAGCGATCGCACCGAATGTGGTTCAATCGCTGTCGCTGGGCGATGGGCTAAGGGACCCGCTTGAGTGGGGAAGAGCGACTGAGCGGACGTATTCACCGCCTCTAAATCACTCAGAGGAATCGCCAACCCCAGTAGTGATGTGGCAACATCATCTGCTGCACGACTCGGGAATTGCGTCGCCAGATCTTCACTCAGATTTTTACTGTACTCAAGCTCCTGAGTGGCAAGGTGCTGGAGCGCTAACGAGGTTTCTTTCTGCTCAGCTTGAATTGAAGAGACCGTATCGAGCCGGGCGAGCTCTGGGGGGGGTTGGGCAACGGCCGCACCGGATAAAGCTCCCCAAGCCGCAAGGAGTAACGGTAGTGAGAGAGATTTAGATGAGGCAACTCGGGTTTTCATGGGTTTGTTAGCATCCTCCAACACACACTTTTTTTAAAAAAACAGACAACACCCAGTTTGGGGGCTAGGGGCGATCGCCTCTGGCCAATATCCGTTGACGTCAGGGCGCGTTATCAATAACTAATTGACCACAGTAGCCCTGTAGGCGCAGCCATAACGGGCCCAAATTGAACGCGAGCCAGGGGCTAGAAACATTGCTGTGACAAGGTTTCAGTATTTCATTGATGACAACTCCTAGCTATTCTAGTGCAGTCGCTTGAGGCTAGGGGCAAACGTTGCACGAATATTATTTAATGGCGCTGTCTGGGTATATAGATCCTATTTAGCTTGTACCCGGTAGCCTCGGGGCGTAATCAGCCAATTGGCGTAGTTCCGGGTGTTGCTATTGCCGATCAGCACGGTGGTGAGCATGTCAATCGGCTGGGTCAGCATTTCACTGAGGGTGGTTAACTGAATCTGCTCCGTCTCTCGATAGGCCGACTGCACCAGCGCCACGGGCGTTTGCGGTGCACGGTGGGCTAGGAAGATAGCTTGGGCTGCCTCAATTTGGGTTTGGCGTTGGCGCGATCGCGGATTATACAATGCCGTAACAAAGTCCCCTTGGGCAGCAGCCTGGAGCCGTTGTTGGATCATCGCCCAAGGCGTCAGCAAGTCGCTGAGGCTAATGGCGCAAAAGTCATGCATCAACGGTGTGCCCACACGGGCAGCCGCCGCTTGCAGAGCGGTAATGCCGGGAAACACTTCAATGCTGGGTGTTTTGCCGTCCCAGCCTTGAGCTTGCAGGGTTTCGAGCACCAAGCCAGCCATGCCGTAGATGCCGCAGTCTCCTGAGGAGATGACCGCGACCGAGAGCCCCTGTTGGGCTAGCGCCACCGCCCGCTCGGCCCGTTCCACTTCCTGGGTAATCGGCAGCGCCTCAAGGATTTGTCCCGGACGGTTGAGCGGTTGAATTAAATCGAGATACAACGAGTAACCAACCCATACATCGGCTTGGGTCACGGCCATCTGGGCGGCGGGCGTCATTTGACTCAGGTGCCCTGGCCCCATGCCGACGAGGGCAATTTGTCCGGTGCGACCCGTGTATTCCCGCTCAGCAAGGGCGATCGCCACCGTCACCGCGCCCTGTCCCGGTTGTTTGGTCACCTGTTTTTGCACCAGGAGCCTGCCCCCCTGACTCGCTTGCACCGCTGCCGCTTCGGCAACGCTCGAGGTGCCCACGGCTTGGGCAACTACCTCGGAAGGATTGGGCACGTCTATGTTGCTGAGAATTTCAGGCGAAAAGGTGAGTAGTGGAACGTTGCGTTCAGCGCAAAAGGCTTGGAAGGCCGCTTCATCAGCTTTAAGATTCAGGGTTGCTAAACCCGCGATCGCCCCCGCTGCCAATTGCCCCTGCGCCAATCCCGCCGCAATCGCCTGCTCCACCAACGCCAGCGCCGTACCTCGTTCACAGCCCACACCAATCCAGAGGACACGGGGATGCCACTGCACTGCAGGGATTGACTCAGGATTAAACGGGCGCGGTGTAACCGTGATCCAAATCCGTGCCTGGGGTGTGATTGCTCCAGGTGCAAACGAAAAGGAATGCTCGGACGGTAGATGGTTTTGCCAGAGCGTCGAACCTGCCTCTTGAATCACTTCCACAGGCTGCTGCCGGGCGATCGCTGCACTCACGCCGGTCCAATCTCCTGGGCCTTGCCGCCAGCCCCAAGGCTGCCCCAACAGGTCAATGGCCGGTAAATTCAGCCCCTGGCTCGCGCTGGTGATCACCGCTTGAGCCTGCCAGTAGGGGGCCAGGGTTTGGGCCAGGCGATCGCCCTGGCCTTGATGCCCGCCACAAAGACTCACCACAAATTTCCCCTGAGGGTCAATCACAATAACAGCGGGATCGGTTGCTTTTTCCTGGAGCAATGGCGCAATCAGCCGCACCACGGCCCCGGCAGCTAAGCCAAAGATGAAGCCTTGATACTGCGGCCAGAGTGCCGATAAGCAATCCCGTAATGCTCCGGCATAGGCTTGATCACTGGGATGAGTGGCTTCGACGGCGGGAACATAAAGCGGAATCTGATGTGCTTGGCAAAACGGGCGGAGCGTGGCGATCGCTGGGGAAGTGGTGGCGATCGCGGCGAGAGAGCCGAAGGTGGAGAGGGTCAAGATGTTTAACGTTACCGTTCAGGACATTTTAGGGCGTGTCGTTATCTAATATCAGAAGTTTGACGGGACAAGGGATAGAGCGCCCGACCCAAACAAGAGTAAAGGGGCTGTAAGTCATTCACCGAAAGCGTTTGAAGTCTAATTGACGACAGCCCCTAAACCCACAAAAAAAACAGTCACCCCGTCGTCTTGGGTGACTGTGGATTTAAGAGAACCTGAATCGGCACAGAGACTGCGCCGTTTTTGCCTTCGTCGTTAGGCAAAGTCACTAATGCTGCTCCGGTCTTATTCAGAATCTTTTGCATTAGCTGTTTGTAGGTTAACGGATCATTTGGCGATCGTCAATAGGAATTTTTTTCAATAAGCCCTCGGGTCTTCCCCTGGTCTTGAACGGAGGTGCTAAAAGGAACAGGACTGACGCACTTGAGACGATAGCAAGGCTTTAGCAAGGCTTTCGAGATCCCTCCGGCTCCGCCTCCCCCCTTATTAAGGGGGGCAGGGAGGAGCTCTAATCTAGATATAGTGTGCAGGGTTTGAACGGTGCAAGTCCTAAGGGATTAGCCCAGTGAGACCCCACACGCTGACCGTTAAAATAATGCGAATAACTTTTATTAAGTAGAGCGTCAAGGGGTTTGGACAAGCCGTGAATGGCACTGGACTAGGAATTGCTGGGGGTCGAGCTCCCGCTCAGGGGCTGACGGAACTGAGCATAAAGGCGATCGCGCCAGTCAAAGAAAACAGCATAGGCCGGGTTATCGGCAAAACCCGGAATGCCCTTGCCATTGAACTGTTCCGGCAGCTCAATGTAATCTCCTTCGGGGTATTTGAGAATGATGCTTAAGCCCGCCACGGCAAGATCCGCCAAGCTCGGGGTATCCCCCAGCAGGTAGGGGGAGTTTTGCAGCATCAGGCAGAGCGCTTCCAGGTCTTGCTTAATGGCCACCTCCGCTGCATTCACTTCCTCGCCGCCGAGGCCCACTCCAGTTCCCAGGATATCTAGCAACTCACTCGGAATTGCGCCCACCAGACCCCTAAACAGGTCCGGAACGGTTTTGGGCAGGAGCGAGGCACGGAAGATAGAATTTTTATTCAATGCCCCGAGTAAAACGATGCGACCCTTGAGGCCAATTGACACATCCGCCCATTCTTCCAAGGCCAAGCAGAGCCCTTTGGCCTTCGGTGTGGTGGGGATTAGGGGTTTCTCAGGATATTGGCGCTCCAGGTAGAGGGCAATCTCTGTGGAATCAGGAATGTAGGTCTCACCATCCTTGAGTACCGGCACTTGCCGCTGGCCGGTTTTTTGAAACAGTTCTAGTTGCCCCACGCCTGGCGTGACTTCAATCTTGTGGTAGTCCAAGCCCTTATAGTCCAGGATGAGGCGGACTTTTTCAGAATATTGGGAAAGTTCAAATTGATATAACTCCAGCATGGTTTAGCCTCCGTTAAAGTGCGTTTTAAGATGGGGTCGATCGATGGGGAGAGATTAAAAGAGCGTGAGTTTCGATTAAGCCAAGAGCACGAAAACTTATAAAACACAATGAAATCAACAATACTGGCTCCGATATTGCCGGAGTCTGAGGGGGCAATCTCCCCCTCAGCGGGAGGTGTCGGGGGGCTGGCCCCCTGACAACCGGATTTGACATTGAGATTTCAAGGCTTTGAGGAATGCGATCGCTTTGCTGATCCAGAACTCACGCTAAAAGAGCAGATTTCTCGTTGCGATCGTAGCGCTAATGCACAGCTCGCAGTTCACCGTCACAATGCGGAGTTTGCCATTATCCTTCCCTCCTGCCGCCCCGAATGCCACTAAACTGAACCCTTAGTAGCCTCTCCCCCACGCTCTAGCATGATCGTCATTCACCATAACCCCGATTGTGGCACCTCCCGCAACGTGCTCAAGACCATCGCAGCCGCAGGCTATACCCCGATCGTGATTGAGTATCTCAAGACCGGCTGGACAAAACCCCAACTCCTAGCCCTCTTTGCCGCAGCTGACCTCACGCCGCGCACCGCCCTCCGCGAGACCAAATCCCCCGCAGCGGAATTGGGGCTCCTCGATCCCGAGGTAAGCGATGAGGTGCTCCTGGCCGCGATGCTAGCGCACCCCGTTTTGGTCAACCGCCCGCTCGTCTGTACCGCTAAGGGGGTGAAGCTTTGTCGCCCGAGTGAAACGGTTTTAGACCTGCTCGATCGTTGGCCCGCTGGCCCCTTTGCGAAGGAGGATGGCGCGCTGTTGATTGATGCGAACGGTCAACGGGTCAGTTCGTAAACCCTGTCTATTTTGGTGTCAGGCGTTGCGATCGCGCCCGCAGGACCTCATAGAGCATCAGGCTCCCGGCTACGGCTAAATTCAACGAGTCGGTCTCACCCACCATCGGAATCCGTACGAGGCGATCGCAGAGTTGTCGTTGGTTCGCGGTAAGACCCTTGCGTTCCTCACCCAAAAAGAGTAGCGGCGAGGCCGGATAGGGGGCATGGTGTAACTCCCATTCCCCCTCCGGTGATGCGCCAATGCCCTGGAGATGATGCTGGTCGATCCAGCGACGCAAGTCTGGTGGTCGGGTGCGCACAAATCGCTGCTTGAGTAGTGAACTCATGCTGGCCCGCACCACACTGGGGTTAAAGGGGTCAATGCTCTGGCCTAGCAGAATAAATCCGGCTGCGCCAACGGCCTCGGCGGTGCGGATCAGGCTACCAAAATTACCGGGAGAGCGGACTTTTTCGAGTACTAACCAACAGAGACCGCTCTGGGGAGAAACCGTAGATAACGCTGACCACTGCTGCTCCAGAATCACACCGATGCCTGAGGCGCGTTCTGTGGTGGAGATTTGGCGAAATTGCTCGGGCGTGAGGCTAACCGTGGGGATACCGGCGCGGCGGGCTTGACGGAGACGTTGGCGGGCAGGGGGAACGGTGAGGAGTTTCTCACTGTAGAGCAGGGTGACAATCGCCCATTGCCGGTCGATGGCTTGGATAAAGTTGCGAATGCCTTCAATGAAGAATTGGCGCTGGCTGTCGCGATAATGGCGGTTGGTTTGGAGGCGTTTGACCCGGTCGAGAAGGGCAGCCACTTCTCGGAAACGGGGGCGAGCCTTAGGGTTACTAAGACCAGCCATCCTCCTTCTGCGGAGCAAGGTCACTGCTCAGCACGGAATAACGGTTTTGCATGGTTGCAAGCGGCAGCATGCCGCTAAAGGAAATCAACTAGCGTTATGGTAGCGTGGGGCTCGGTTAAGCGAAACGATCGCATTCTTTAAAGCCTTGAAATCTCAATGTCAAACCCGGTTGTCAGGGGGCCAGCCCCCCGACACCTCCCGCTGAGGGGGAGATTGCCCCCTCAGACTCCGGCAATATCGGAGCCAGTATTTTTGATTCTGCTGAGTTTCAGAATCTTTCGCAATGCCTGTTTATCCAGAACTCAGGTTCTGTAAGTTCCATCAGCATTCCATTGGGCCTGGAGTTTAGAGGAACTGTGCCAGTTCCGGATCGTTTGCCAACCGCTTGAGTACGGCTTTGATCTCCTGAGTACGGTGCTTGGGCACAACCAAGGTGGCATTGCCCTCCCGCACGATCACCACATCTTCGAGACCGATTGTGACAATGATTTCTGAATTGTTGGTGTTGTGGATGATTGTGCCCTGGGTGTCTTGAGCGACGACATGGTGGGCGATCGCCACGTTCCCATTCTGCGCATTGTGCAGTCGCTCCAGGGCATTCCAATCGCCGAGGTCATCCCAGCCAAAGTTAGCGGGCAGGACATAGGTGAGCTGGGTTTTTTCCATCAAGGCATAGTCAATGCTGATCTTCTCCAGGGTGGTGTAGGCGTCTTTGCCCCGGGTTTGTAAGGCCTGGAGCAACGCTGGTGCATATTTCGCCAGTTCCGCGAGCACCACCCCTGCCCGGAAAATAAACATGCCACTGTTCCAGCTGAACTGACCGGTGCTGATGAATTGTTCAGCGGTGGGGCGATCGGGCTTTTCCGTAAACCGCGCCACTTTGTAGACCGTTTCGCCCAAGTATTCACCGGCGATCGCCCCCTGCTCGATATAGCCATAGCCGGTGGCGGGGGTGTTGGGTTGAATGCCCAAGGTGACGATCGCCGCCTCGATGGCCGCCAACTGACTGGCCGCTCGTAGCGTTTGCTCATATTTGACCTGATCGCCAATCCAATGATCCGCCGGGAAGAACCCCAAAACCGCATCCTCGCCCGCTGACTTGGCTACCTCCAATGTCGCCCAAGCCACAGCCGGTGCCGTATCCCGCCCCTGGGGCTCGACTAAAATATTTTGCGCTGGCAGCTCAGGCAGTTGCTTCCGCACGCCGTCAGCCACCTGTGCCGAAGTGATCACCCAGAGGTTGGCCCAGCCTCCGGCCAGATTCAGCAGGCGATCGGCGGTGCCTTGGAGCAAGCTGCGCCCACTGCCATCGAGGGTCAAAAATTGCTTGGGGCGTTGGCGACGGCTAAGGGGCCAAAAGCGCTCGCCCTTGCCACCAGCCAAAATCACAGGAATCAGGGGTTGTGTCATGACGTACTCCAAATCACCGGGTTTCCACAGGTGATCCTACCGCTTGGGGTGGGGCTCCGGGACAATTCCCTTGGGGACTCGTGCCATGCAAACCTTGCACAGCATGAGTAAGGGCTCACGAGTCCTGAACCACAAGCCTCTACAATGGCGGAGGATACGCCAGCAACGGGAGAATGAGGATGGCAACTCGGGTCATTATTGTGCGCCATGGTCAGAGCACCTACAACGCCGAAAAACGGATTCAAGGTCGTTGTGATGCGTCCACCTTGACGCCATTGGGACAAGCCCAAGCCCAGACAGTGGCGTCAGCGCTTCAGGGTTTGGCGATCGCCGCAGTTTACCATAGCCCTCTCCAACGGGCCACCCAAACCGCTCAAGTCATTGTTAAGACATTGGACGGTTCACCCCCCTGTGTTGCCAACGAAAACCTGCGTGAAATTGACCTCCCCCTTTGGGAAAAACTCACCAAGCAAGAAGTCACTGCCCAGTTTCCCCAGGCTTATCGGCAATGGAAAACCGAACCCGATGCATTTTGCATGGAGGTGAACGGGCAGCCCCATTACCCGGTGCGATCGCTCTATGCCCAAGCCCAGGCATTTTGGCAGGCCATGTTGCCCCAGCACACCGATCAAACCGTGCTGATCGTCGCCCACAACGGCATTAATCGCTGCTTGCTTATGAGCGCGATCGGCATTCACCCCTCCCGCTACCAAAGCATTCAACAGTCCAACTGCTGCATCAATATCCTCAACTTCACCGGCGGCTGGGGCGATGCCGTGCAGCTCGAATCCCTTAACCAGCTTGCCCATATGGGGCTCGCTGTCCCCGAACCTCGCCCCCCTCACAACCAACTGCGCCTGCTGCTGGTGCGCCACGGCGAAACCGACTGGAACAAAGCCTCCCGTTTCCAGGGCATTAAAGACATTCCCCTCAATGACCAGGGTCGTTTCCAAGCTAGCAAAGCCGGGGAATACCTGACCGAAATCCCCTTCAATGCGGCAGTCAGTAGCCCCCTACTGCGCTCCAAAGAAACCGGCGAAATCATTCTTCAGCACCATCCCGGTGTTACCATTGCGGTCGATCCCGATCTTCAAGAAATTTGCCACGGCCTTTGGGAAGGCAAACTTTCCACCGAGATCGAAGCCGAATACCCCGGACTTCTCGCCCAATGGCTCGCCCAGCCGGAGACCGTACAAATGCCCGAAGGTGAAAACCTCCAGGATGTCTGGGATCGCGCCGTGGGCGCTTGGAACCGGGCGGTGCAGCGTCTGGCTGAGGGCGAGCCCAAAACGGTACTCGTAACCGCCCATGATGCCGTCAACAAGGTCATTCTCTGCGCTCTATTGGGTCTAGAACCCAAGAACTTTTGGAATATCAAGCAGGGCAATGGCGCGGTCAGCGTGATTGATTACCCTCAAGGCGCAGCAGATACCCCCGTGTTGCAGGCGATGAATCTGACGACGTTTCAGGGATCGGGAATTTTGGATAAGACGGCGGCCGGGGCGTTGTGAGTGTAGTTGATTTTGACTGAGAGGGTAAATCGCTTCCTGTCAGATTTTAAATTGCTAATGCAGCGGCCTTGGAAGGTTGCAACCTCATCTCCGTAAAATAGGAGATGCGATCGCGCATTGTGAGGTCCATCATGGTACAAGCTCCTCTTCCAACAAAACCCCTTCTGCTCCAAATCCCTGAACAACTGATTCTACAGGTCACGCCAGAGCAGTTTGCTGAATTGGCGGCAGCAAACCGCGAGCTTCGACTGGAGAGAACTGCAACCGGAGAATTGATTGTGACTCCACCAACAGGCGGCATAACGGGCAAACGGAATAGCAAAATCACTTATTCTCTCGTCCGCTGGATTGAAGAAGAAGGGGGACAGGGTGAGGCCTTCGATTCTTCCACTGGTTTTGAGCTGCCCAATGGCGCACATCGCTCCCCCGATGCAGCTTGGGTGCGCCAAGAGCGCTGGGATGCCCTTACTCCTGAGCAACAAGAAGGTTTTATCCCATTGTGCCCTGACTTTGCCGTGGAATTACGCTCAAAGACCGATACGCTCAAAGACCTCCGTGCCAAAATGGTAGAGTATCTCGACAATGGTACACAGCTCGGTTGGTTGATTGACCCGAAAAATAAACGGGTGGAAATTTACCGCCCAGCGCAAGATGTGGCGGTGCTGGAGAATTCCAGTACATTGTCCGGGGAGGCGGTTCTACCAGGGTTTACCCTGAACCTAAAACGAGTTTGGGCTTGAGCGTCGTCTATGGTATTTCCGTCTTTGTCTATCTTCTAGACTGAATGTTAAGGTGACGTTATTGAGCCAAATCCCCCGTCTTGAAGAAATACCACTACCAACACTCCGGACAGATTTAGGGAACTATAACGCCGTAATCAAGCAGGTTGCGGTAGTTAGGATGTAATTTTATCAAAGTTGGCTCCAGCTCAAACTGCTCAATAAATAAGTCTAAAAGATGCTCATTGAGAGCCCGA
>JBCDEB010000179.1:0-14516 GCA_039180005.1 Cyanobacteria bacterium P01_G01_bin.54
GGGTCGGCGTAGCCGGGGGGATCTCGCTAGCTTCATTTACTTGGTGCAAGAGTATTAACATTGTCTATTTTCAAAGTAAATCCGGATTGTCTGAACACATAGCAGCGTTGGTAGATGGTTAGGACATCACGTAGAGTGGGCATTGCCCACCAGAAAAGGGGTTCGGCTTCCATAAAATGTCCTGACTCGCTCTAGCCTTGCTAACAGATGAAAGCTGATCCGGGTGGCGGGCAAGATGTACTTCGACTCCCCTTCGACTCCGCTCAGGACAAGCGCTCAGCAACCGCCCGCGCTACGGACTATTGAGCGCAGAAACCCGTAGCGCAGGTGGTCAGTGAGCTTGTCGAATCTGCGTCCCGCCTGCCCTGGATCAAGACTTTTTTAGGGAGCGATTTAACGTAGGGTGCCCAACTGCGAACTGCGAACTGAGCTGCGATCGCACCTGAGCCGTAAACGCCCCAAAGCCATAGGTAGCAATCACTTGAGCACGGAGATAGTCCGGATCAAAGAGGTCTTGTTGGGGATGGGTGCGATCGAGGAGTTGCGTTAATGCCTGGGCGAGCTGCGCCACGTCATTGGGGTCAACCAATACCCCCAGCTCGCCCTGTTTGAGGGCATCGATCGCCCCGTCTTGGTTGCCGCCCAAGGTGGGTTTACCACAGGCCAAGGCTTCGAGGTAGACAATACCAAAGCCTTCGCCCAGAGAGGGCATGGCAAAAACATCACAGAGGTTGTAATGATCCCGCAACTGCCCATCCGGCACAAAACCGGTAAGGGTGACACAGTCCTGGAGCTGGAGTTGTTGGATTAGCGCTTCAATGCGGGGGCGATCGTTGCCCTGGCCCACAATCAGGTAATGGAGGTTGGGAATAGCCACCCGAATCTGGGGCAGGGCTCGCAGCACCTGATCATAGCCCTTGTAGGCTTGACTGGCATCCAGACGCGCCACCGTTAGCAGGATGGGTTGCTCGATCCCCAAGCCGTACTGGGCCAGGAGTTCCGGGGACTTGGACGTGGGATAAAAGGCCGCCGCATCAAAGGTATTAGGCAAGAGACCAACTCGCTGGGGATTGAGCGGGATTTGGCCCAGGAGGCGATCGCGAGTATACCCACTCACACAGAGGATGCGATCAGCCTGCTGCAAGCCCCGAGCTAAGCCCCGATGCTGAATCGACCAGACCTCGGTGCCATGGGCAATCACCCAGTAGGGAATGCCCAAGAATCGCTTCACCGGGGCTGCCAAGATGCTGAAGTTGGCATGGGAAGCAATGATCAACTGAGGTCGTTCCCAGAGGCTGCCCCACACCAGTTGCAGGGCATAGGCCCAGGTGCGCCACCGCAGGGGCGATCGCCCCGCAAAACAGAAGCGGGTGTTGGCCTGACCCAATACATCGCCAACGGTCTGGGTATCGTGCTTGAGAAACACACGATAGTAATTGCCCGCGTCAACGTGTTGCAGGGCCTGAAGCAAAAATGCCGAATAGACCTGAATTCCCCCCTTAAATTCAAAGATATTGGGGAACCAGAGATGGATCTTCATCCCTCGGCCTGCTGAGCGGCTTGCTGGGCTTTCAGGGCATCAAGTACTGCCGCTGCATGGCCCTTGGTGCGTACCTTTGTCCAGACTTTGGCAATCTTTTGGTCGGGGTCAATCAGAAAAGTGGAGCGAATAATTCCCATATATTCCTTGCCCATAAATTTCTTCAGGCCCCAAACGCCATAGGCCTCAGCAAGCTGATGTTCGGGGTCACTCAGCAGCGTCAGCTTGAGCTCGTGCTTAGCCGTGAATTTAGCGTGAGACCCGAGTGAGTCGGGGCTAACCCCCACAACCTGAGCCCCCAGCGCTTGAAATTCCCCAATATATTCGGTGAAATCCTTGGCTTCAGTGGTGCAGCCCGGTGTGTTGTCCTTGGGATAGAAATAAAGCACCAGCCATTGGCCGGCAAAGTCGGCAAGGCTGACCACCGTCTCATCGGTTTGGGGGGCGCTAAAAGCAGGCGCAGGTTGGGCAACGTCGGGAAGATTGGCCATCGGTTGGGTGAAAACAACTTGAATGATCAGGTGGGCAAATGATTGGTCTGACAACCACAATCTAGGACATGTCGTCAGTTAATATCAGAAGCCTGACGGGACAAGCGATAGAGCGCCCGACCCAAACAACAGGGAAAGGGGCGGTAAGCCGGCCACAGTAAGAGTTTAAAATCTAACTGACAACAGCCCCTAGATTTATCATTCTTCTTTGTCCACAATACCGCTGAGCCACTTCAGAATTCCAAATTCCGAATTCCGAGCTGTAGCCTAGCACCGATCGCTTGGGCTAGAATGGGCCGCTAATGTGTAACAGTTAGGAGACCTGATTCAATCCTCATGTCCTATTGGGCTTGGTTAGCACGGATGGCGTTCTTTGGCCTCTTGGGTGGTGCGTCCCTCTGGTTTTGGTTGCGTACAACACCCGCCTCAGAACCCCAGAGTCAAGATGACCCCTTTTTGCTGCCCCAGGCGCAGGTCGTCCCCTTTGATGCCGAATACCCCCTCCCTCAGGCCAACCCCAACTATCGGCCGACTCAGGGTCAACTGCCACCGATCCCCAAGAGTCGCCTTGCTCCGCTACAGACCTATGAGGCCTATTCGGCTGCATTACCCGATGTTGCTGGGACAACCGTAAATTCTTCAGCCGCTGCCCCAGCGACAACCTCCCCGTCCCGCAGCACACCATCCCCCACCGCTCCAACTACACCCCCAACTCATCTGGGCCCACCCGCCCCACCCCCTTTTAACCTCAGCACCAGTCTGCCGCAGTATCTGTCGCTCTTTGAGAGTCCGATTTCGCTGGGCATGTTGGCGATCGGGGTGGCCGAAGGCAATTATCGCGTCTTTGTGGAGCGTAACACCCTCTATGTAGAACAGACCAGTCTGTATTTTGGACATACCGATCCGGGCAATTTATCTTGGGGTGAGCGCGTCACCAACTATGGTCCTTGTAGTGATCAGGGGCGCAGTGGGGGGGATATTGCGGTGGCAGAGCAGATGTGTCTGGCGCGATCGCGCGATCGACTGCCCACCAACCTCCAAGATCTGGCAAACGCTGGGATCAACCCCAACAGTGACCTCGAAGCGGTAATCAATACTGCTGACCTCTATAACCAAGCCAGCCCGGTGCATTCGCGCCTCTTTCCCCAAGCGCTAAAGCTCGCTTACGAGGGCGGGCTCCAAGGGGTAGAAGCCATGGCCTGGGCACGAACAGCGTCGTTTTATGTCAATGGCAACAACCAACTCGATATCCAGAACGGGCGCAATGTGGCCTCCGGACTCCTCGGCATCTGCTCGCGGGAGGGGCGGGCTGTCACAGAATGGGAATGCGTCTACGGGGATCAGTTGCGGCGGGCTCGGGCCGTTGCATCGGTACTGGATCAATATTTCCAAGTCTATGGATCACGGTCTTAGGGCTGAATCCTCCAGACAAGTGAAGTTGTAAACAAATAGGGTGTAAATAACAATGTCGGCATTGCGCTGGTTAATTTTTGGTTTATTTTTTCCTGCCTGCTTGATCCTGCTTGGACAAGTGATCTGGAGCCCGGCGATCGCCGCCCGGATTCTGGCGTTGGCCCTGTTGCTGCTCTGTATTGACCAGTCCCGCGCTGCGGTGCTGGATCTAGAAAACACCTTCACCGTTCAGGAACACAATCTCCAGGAGCCCATTGCTGATCCCCGCCTCGATCGCTTCTATCGTGTGACCCTCTGTGCGATCGCCCTTGAATTGATGGGCTTTTATGGCGCTTGGATTTCCCTGGGTTGGGGTGCGATCTTGGTATTTTTCTCGCAAGTGGGCTTCCATTGCACTGCGGGTATTCGTCTCAATCTCTCCGGAGGCATGGATGGGGGTCTAGAAATTGTACCTTGGGGCATTGCGCAGCGCTGGCTACTGCTCTTGGCCAATGGGATCGGCGTTGTGCTCTTGGATCTTTGGATGCAGGCGATCGCCCCCCTCTGGATGGCCAGTGCCATTCTCGGCCTGGTCTGCACCTATGGTGTCATCAAATATGCTCCAACCCTTCATGCGCGTTAACAGGGTCTTGTTCTGGTCTTAACCTGAAGAACATGGAAGGTTAACATCGGCTCTCTATCCTGATTCGATGGCGGGGTCTATCCTCACACGCCCCCCGCTCCAACGAGACTGTAATCTAGCGCCTAAGGATTCCATGAAGCTCAATTCCGGTCCTCTTGTTACCGTTACAACCGTTGTGGCGATTCTGATTGGGGTGATTGCCCCAGCTTGCAATCGCGATCGTACCCAGCAAGACCGCCCTGCAGAACGCATTCAAGTGGATGGTTCCAGTACCGTTGCGGCGCTCACCGCAGCAGTTGGGACGGCCTTCGATGAATATCGCAGCGCGACCCACCAAGACCCTGCACCCGTAACAGTGGGGATTTCAGGTACTGGCGGGGGGTTTAATAAATTCTGTGTTGCCGATGGTATCGATATTGCGAATGCCTCTCGGGCCATTCAAGACAGTGAGCAAGCGCAATGTGCCGCCGCCAGTGTGGAGTTTATTGAAATCAAGGTCGCCCTAGATGCCCTCACGGTTGCGGTGAACACCGAATCCCAGCTTACCGAACTCAACTTCGCCCAACTCCAGTCCCTCTGGCGAGAAAACAGCCCCATCAGCACCTGGCAAGATCTTGATGCCAGTTTACCCGCCGAGCCCATTGCGTTCTTCCGTCCAGGAGATGACTCCGGAACCTTTGACTATTTCACAGAAGCCATTTTGGCATACGGCAATCAGGATTACACAGTGCGTCAGACCAACAGCACCAACCGGGTCACCCCGAGCGAGGATGACAATACCCTGGTTGAAGGCATTGAGGAGAACCCCCATGCGATCGGCTTCTTTGGTTTTGCCTATTACAAAAACAACAGCAGCCGTGTTCAGTCGCTCAAGCTCGCCCAAGCAGAGGGTGAAACGGCTTATGCGCCCTCAGAAGACAACGTCAACACCGATAAATACCCCCTGGCCCGTCCTTTGTTTATCTACGTCAACACAGCAGCCTACGCCAGCCGGGCCGAAGTGCGCGATTTCGTTGCCTTTTACATGGCGCTGTTGATGATCGATGCCGAGGGGACACCCAGCGGTGTGAGACCCGAGATCATCGACTTTATTGCGAGCGATCCGCAGAGCAAAGGGAGCGAATTGGCCCGTACGGGTAACTTCTTGAGCACGGTCGGTTACATTTCTAAACCGGAGACAGAATACGCCCTCGAACTCCAATGTATTAAGGAACAGTTCGCCGCCCTGACCTCGGCGGTAAACCTCTCAGACGCTTGTCGTGAAGACCTCAGTGCGGCAGCCAATGCGCAGTTTTAAAGCGATGGCCGCTTGAGGATTCAGACCTCACGTTAGGATAGGCATTGCTGGGTTGTCTCCAATCCTACCTAGGCAGGGTGGAGTCTCCCTACCCGACCAAAGCCATGCCTTTTTCCCTAAGCCGTTAAGCCCATGATCAAAAATGGCAATCTTTATACGCCGCTGCTCATTGCTGTGGCCCTGCATGGGATTGTATTGATGATGCCCGTTGAAAGTGAATCCAACCTCAATGGGAACACGGAAGTCGCGATGGACGCCACGGAAACAAACGCTGAATTACCAGCGGCTCCCTCTGTCGCCAAAGATAAGCCAGAAGAAAAAAAGGCACAAACGCCTGAACGAAAAACTGATCAGACCCGCAAACCTGTCAAGAATGTCGGCAAGTCTGGCCAGACGGGTACACAAACGGGTTCAGGGTCAAATAACTCTGGTCAAACCAGCTCAACTAACGCAGAGCCCACGCCCAACCCAGAACAGCCGCCTGCTCCCAATCCTGAGACCAACAATTCTGACTCAGACGGGCCCGGTTTAGCGCCTTTAGATGCACCCGGTTCAGAGAATCACTCAGCTCAGCCGAATGAAGCGGCCGATGAAGCTGAAGATACGCCGAGTAATGCCAATCGTGACGACCCGGCAACGAGCGAGATGGCAATGAACAATGTGCCACGTGACGAAGTGCAAGATATTGCCCAAATATCGAGAACTCAAGCGTTATTTACGAAACTTTTTGGCGAGAGGGTAGCTCGGCGAGAACAGGCAGCAGCCCGTCTCTTCTCCATCGCCACAGCAGTCGAGCTAGCAAGCCATCAGCCCCATGCCTATGCCAATTTTCCCATTTATGAAGTAGCCTTACCGGGGAGTGTAGGGCTGCTGCAACCGAGTGCTGAGCAGCAAACCTTTCTTTACCATACAATTCAGCCGCTCAGTTTTATGGTTGATTACCATCGGCAACAGTTCAAGCCTCTTGAGGCAGTCCCAGCAATCTTTACCATGTCTGAAACACCAGTGATCACTGAAGCGGGCTATGAAGTCTATCGCCTCTCTGTCGCAGACGATGATACTGATCCCCAATATTTACACTTTGTGCGCCACCGGGACTATACCGTTGTTTTGTTGATTCCGCAGGCATTGAATCGTCAGCAACTGGTTGCAGCAACTCATTTTGATCCTTGATCGTCAGCCTAGTGCTCTGTCAGCTCTAAAAATTCGGGTTGGTGTTTTCTGAAACTCCTGTATACCGAGTTGTCCTAAAGGTGACAACCCGAAAATTAAATCTTGACGCTTTTCGTGCTGGCGGGCAAGATGCCTACGCTACGGTCTCTAAAGCCGGGCTGAACGTAGCGCAGGCGTCCCGCCTGCCACGGTTTGTGTATGAGTCTTAAGATCCAAAAAGCAGCAGAATGAACAACCCAGGCACTACCCCTACCGAAATTCACCACAAAATCCTATTGCACATTTTTAGCCTTACCACGGCACCAATGCTTTGTCAAGAGTGGAATGAGGAGTTGTCATGCAGATCAAATTGAATCCTGCACCCCGGTATCAGTAATGGTTGTGTTGAGTTTCGCGACCCTCAACACCAACCTACAATTTAGAGTTGACGCTGCACTAGGGCGTGTCGAGGGGTACTGTGCCAGCCCCACTCGAATCAATCCCTAGGGACACCCGCTCACCTCCGGTATTGCGCATTGCGGTCAACCATTGCACAACCGAGTCGTAGGGGACTTGGGGCTCTGCAACCAGAATGACCGGATCTTGATCGTTAGTACTGATAAATTGGGCAACCTGATCTAAGGCTTGCGCCTGGTTGACGGTTTCTCCATCGACAATCGCTTGGGCTTCACTCTGGAGACGAATGGTGAGGGGTTGGCGCTCCTGGGGATCAGCGATCGCCTGCGGCGCTGTGCCATCCGGAACGGTCACTTCAACGCGATCGGGCGGTACGGCGATCAAGGTGGACGTCACGACGAAAAAACCTAACACCCCCATCATCACCGTTAGCATCGGGATCAGGTCAATGGTGGGCATTTTAGGTTTTTTTTGTTGATTTCTAAACCGCATTTTAGCCGTTGCTCATTGAGTTTTTTGAATCGCTAAAGACACTCGTTCGCCGCCCACTGCTCCCATGATTTTGAGCAGGGCTTCGATTTGTTGATATTCCAAACTGCGATGGGCACTGAGTACGACAATTCCGTCTGGATTCTCTTGCAAAAACGTCTGCATTTGCGTGATCATTTCCTCCTGAGCAATTTCTTGATCATTAATAGAAATTGCCTGCTTCTCGGTCAGACCGATAATCAGCTTCTCAGTCTCATTAGGTAGTTCTTGCACTCCCTTGCCTTCGACGCCTTTGGGTAACTCGACCCCGGTGATATTTTGCCCGGTCATGGTCAGCGTTGAAATGACAAAAAACGTCAACACCGACATCAACACATCCATCATTGGCACAAGGTTGACCTCGGGAATACCAGAGTCTTGACGGTTACGTAAGCGCATGGTGTTGGGGTGAAAGCATCATTGGGCAAGACCTGCCTTAGATTAAAAGCTAAAAATTGACCTGACCGTAGCTCAAGCTAGAAGCTTGCGGCGGGCAAGATGCCCGTGCTACGGAATTAACAAATCTATGTTAATGAACTTCAATATTAGGGGGTTTGGTTTGTTAACGCGGCGATCACGTCATCTGCTGTTCGGGCGGTAAGGGAGACGGCATTGGCAGGGCTGTAGGCGATGCGGGTTGAGGGGGAGTCGGGAGTTGACTCGGCTCATACCAAACTTGTCGATAAATTAGCTCCAGTTCACTCCCCACCGCTGAGAAATAATCCATTTGCTGGGCTTGGAGCGTCACCATCACCCGGAGTACCAGTAGCGCCATAATCGCCACGATCATTCCCGCTGCCGTCGTAATCAGGGCTTCCCCAATCCCGGCTGCTGCCTTTGAGGCTTCAGCGGTGCCACTCCCACCGCCCACATCTAGGCTATTAAAGGTGGTGATCAGACCCATGACGGTTCCGAGCAGTCCCAGCAAGGGCGCGACCGCAACTACGGTCTCCAAGAACTTATCCCCTTTGCGCATCTCCACAAACTCGCGATCGCCCGCCGCCTCCATAGCCAAGCGAAAGGTCTCAGGCGAAGGCTGACGTAGTTGTAAAGGGGCCAGTAAAAAGCGACCGATGGGCAGATACCGGGCGAGCTCAGCAATTTCGGCGGCTTTTTCAATGTTGTAGCGGGCTGCGTCAAGCACATCGTTAACAATACGATTCTCTTGCGAGACTAAGCGAATCCAAAACCAAGCCCGCTCTAGACCGTAGGCGATCGTAAAGACCGAGAAAACCAGCAGGGGATACATGACCGGCCCACCTTGCAAAAACAATTCATAGAAGCGAGTCATAGGCACGGATCAGAAGCGGTGAATCAAAACAAAATATTCTGGACGATAAATTTCTGGACAATTGTCAGTAATGCTGTTTAGTTCAGGTTTAAGCGGAGTTTAAGGGGCTTTAGAGCCGAATGTTGCTAAGGGTGAATGCAGCCTATACATCATTGGGGTCGATCCCGGCGGCTTTAAGCTGAGCGATCGCCCGCTCAAGTTTGGCTTGGGTCTGTTCCTGGGTTACCTGAGCTTGATCCCGTTCAGCTTGAGCTTGATCCCGTTCAGCTTGAGCTTGATCCCGTTCGGCTTGAGTCTGGGACAGTTGTTCTGTTAGTTCTTCAAAGGTCTTGAAGGGTTCCCCATCGGGATAAAAAATCTCTAAACCCGCTTCATGCAACTCAAAGCGAATTTGGAGACAGGGTGAAATCCAGGGCAGCTTTAAGTCGCTGATCATGGTGGTCATTTCCGCCTGGGGCTGCGAGCGGGCAAACCCCCAAAATGCGTGGGAATCGGGGTCATAGAAATACATCTCTAAAACACCATGGCGGGCATAGAAAGACTGTTTGGCAACCATTTCGGCAGCGGTGTTGCTGGGCGAGATGATTTCAAACACCACTTGGGGGGCAATACCCTCCTCTTGCCACTGTTTATAACTCCCGCGATAGCCATCGGGACGACCCAAAACCACCATGGCATCGGGGGCTTGGCAGGGGACTTTTTTTTCCCGTTCAACCCGGACGGGATACCAGAGCAAGTCCCCGGCAACAAAAGCGGTCTGGTCTTTGAGCAGATGCTTGAGATTTTCGACGAGCCGGACGATCCATTGGTATTGCAGGGTGTTATCCGCCATGGGTTGACCATCCGAGTCGGGATACCAGTCAGGATAAAGGGCTTGGGCCGAAAGGGGAGTTTGAACCATAATCTTTGCTCAGCATGGGGTTAATCGATCACCCAGGATGCTCTTTCACTGTAAACGGTCTTATCCAGCGGTAACAACCTGAAGCTCTCGCAGATCCGCGATCGCCGCATCCACCGCTTTGGAAGGCACCAGCGCCGCATTGCCCCAGCGAATGCCCACAACCCCTGCTGCACCCGCAGCGCGGGCCATCTGCCAGTCATGGCCAGAATCCCCCACCATCAGCACTTGATCCGGTGTAAGGTTCAACTGCTGGCAGACGGCTTGAAAGAGGGCTGGCTCGGGTTTGAGTAAGCCGTCGTCGGTAAGACCCCGGGCGACAGCGATTTGCGCTTGTAGTTGATGCCGAGCGACAAAGGCTTGCACCTCTTCATCTCGGGCGGCGGAGAGAATTGCCAGCTTGAGGCCGGTTTGGTGGAGTTGCCCCAGCACATCAATGACGCCGTTGAAGAGGGGGCTCGCGATCGCATCCCGTTGCGAGTAGTTGCTGGCTTGGTCAAAGGCAGCGCGGGCAATTGCCAGGCAGTCGGGCCAGGGGCGACCCGTCTCGGCAATATAGGCCGCTGCGCCAATCAGGCTCTCCTGACGACTCCCCACGGCCATCAATCCCTGAGGATCAAGCTGATTATCCAACACGCCAAAGGCCATCAAAAGCGGATCGCCAATGCCCGGCACTTGGGCATCAATCAAACGCGCCCGTTTAATGGCCAATGTGCGTAGTGCCTCGCCAGAATCTTCGAGCGTGCCATCTTTATCAAAAACAATTGCTTTAATGTTTCTAAATGTAACGTTTGCGCAACGTATCGTAACCAAAATAACGGCTCCTGCAAGAAAGCACCAAGGGGTAGCAAACAAGATGATAGGCTAGCTAATGCCTTCGGCAGATTTACATTATTAAAGTTACGGAGAGAGCCCATGACCGGGTCTGAGCAGTTGCCCTATTTGTTGCGTGTCGCGCAAGGAGAAATCGTTGACCGTCCTCCCGTGTGGATGATGCGCCAGGCCGGACGGTACATGAAAGTCTATCGAGATCTGCGAGATAAATATCCCAGCTTTCGGGAGCGATCGGAAAATGCCGACTTGGCGATCGAGATTTCCCTGCAACCCTGGCGGGCGTTTAAGCCGGATGGGGTGATCATGTTCTCAGATATTCTCACGCCGCTGCCCGGGATGGGCATCCCCTTTGACATTGTTGAGAAGCAAGGCCCCGTCATCCCTGACCCGATCCGTACCCAGGCCCAGGTCGATGCCATGACGCCCTTTGAGCCTGAGGAATCGTTGCCTTTCATTAAGACCATCCTCAACACGCTCCGTCAGGAAGTGGGGAATGCGTCAACCGTTTTGGGCTTCGTCGGTGCGCCCTGGACCCTGGCCGCCTATGCAGTGGAGGGCAAAAGCTCGAAGAATTATGCCGTGATCAAGAAAATGGCCTTCTCGGAGCCCCAGATTTTGCATCAGTTCCTGGGCCAGGTTGCCGATGCGATCGCCACCTATGTGGGCTACCAGATTGACTGTGGGGCTCAGGTGGTGCAGCTCTTTGACTCTTGGGCCGGCGAGTTAAGCCCCCAAGACTACGAAACCTTTGCCCTGCCCTACCAACAACGGGTGGTGCGTCAGGTGAAGGCGAAGCACCCCGACACGCCCTTGATTCTTTACATTAGCGGCAGCGCGGGTGTGCTGGAGCGCATGGGCGCATCGGGCGTGGATATTGTCAGTGTGGACTGGACGATGGATCTCAAGGAAGCCCGCGATCGCCTGGGTTGGCAGATGAAGGTGCAGGGCAATATGGACCCGGGGGCGCTCTTTGGCTCTAAAGCGTTCATTCGCGATCGCATCCTCGATACCGTGCGCAAAGGCGGTGGCAAGGGGCATATCTTTAACCTCGGTCATGGCGTCTTGCCTGGAACCCCAGAAGACCATGTGGCCCATTTCTTCGAGACAGCCAAAAACGTCCATGAGCTATTGGCGCTCGCCTGAAATATCCTCAAAGCATAAAGGGGTCAGCCGATAGCTGACCCCTTTATGCTTTGAGTCAAATTAATAATCTTGCCTCAACCCATTGGTATTGGGCGTGATTAAACCTTCCGGGAATAATACTCAACCACCAGCAGTTCATTGATGGGGACCGCCACCCATTCTCGCTCAATGATGCCATTGACCTTGCCGGTCATGGTGTCTTTATTGAACTCCAAATGGTTGGGAATATTGGCAAGACCGGGGTATTCCATATTGGTTTGCACCAGTTTTTTGGAACGATCGCGATCACGCACGGCAATCACATCCCCCGGACGACATTGATAGCTGGCGACATTCACCACACCCCCATTGACGGTGACATGGCCATGGTTGACCAATTGGCGAGCGCCCGGAATCGTGCCCGCCATGCCCAGGCGGAAAACCGTATTGTCAAGGCGCATCTCCAAGAGCTCCAGCAACTTGGTTCCCGTTGAACCCGTTGCCTTCCGCGCCTTCTTCATATAGTTGACCAGTTGTTTTTCGGAAACGCCATAGTTGAAGCGCAGCTTTTGCTTTTCTTCGAGTCGAATGGCGAATTCAGAGCGTTTGCGGCGGCCCTGTCCGTGCTGTCCTGGGGGATAAGCCCTGCGCGGGGTCTTGCGACTTAAACCCGGCAGTTCTCCCAGTCGGCGCACAACACGCAGACGAGGGCCTCGATAGCGAGCCATAATAGTTACGATCTCCTAACCGTTAACGAAAGTGTTTGCTTGAAATTGGGCTATTTAAATTCTGGCCCAAGCACTAGATTTTACACAACCTCAGGGGCATAGAGCAAATCTTTTTAAGGTAGAAGGCAGAGCAAAGAAGGCAGAACGAACACGCGCTTCCGAATTCAAAATTCCGAACTCCGAATTCAGCTAAACTGCATCTGAGATGAATTCAGGAAAGGCTGGCATGGCACGCGGGGTGCATTGGGCGATCGCGCTACTCCTAGGGGTTTGGCTGATGGGTTGTCAGCCTCAGACGATGCGGGTGGGTGAGCCGGTCACGATTAAAACGGTGTTAAGCGGCCAAACGGTGGCAGTGCTCTGGCGCAATGAAGCCCTTACGGTACGTCTGGCGGGTATTGATGCCCCCGATCGCCGCCAAGCCCCCTGGGGAGAGCAAGCCCGTGCTGCCCTGACGCAGCAATTGGCTGCCCCCGAACCCCTCTATCTAGAGCCGAGTGACCCGGAGCGCGATCGCTACGGGCGGCAATGGGGCTACCTCTGGCAGGGCGATCGCCTAATCAATATTTGGCTCGTGGAGCAGGGCTATGTGTTGGCTCGACGGGAACCCATGGCTGCCTACACCGAGCAATTGAGCCATGCCCAGGACTATGCCAGAATGATGGCGACGGGCATCTGGCAGCCCGATAACCCCCTGCGCCAAACGCCTCAGGAGTTTCGCGCTCAAGGGGCAGCGGCTGAAAATTGATAAATTGAGTCGAAATTAAATGACCCTCTCCGAATCCCCCCCTGAACCCCTAGAGCAGCTTCAGCGTTATCTGGATATTGCCACCGAAGCCGCCCTCGCAGCCGGTGCAGTCCTGGAAAAAAGCTGGGGCAATGTCCAATCCATTACCAACAAGGGACGGCCGGGTGATTTAGTCACCGAGGTGGATAAAGCCTCAGAGGTGGTGTTACTTAAGGTGCTCAACCGTCATCTGCCCGACCATGCCATCTTGGCGGAAGAGTCTGGGCAAATTCAGGGGGTGAGCGATCGCTACCGTTGGGCCGTTGACCCCCTTGATGGCACCACTAACTATACCCATGGCTATCCCGCCGCTTCGGTTTCCATTGGCCTCTTAATCGAGGGGCAGCCTGCGGTAGGTGTGGTCTACGATCCCTACAGCCACAACCTCTACCGCGCCGCCACGGGCTTGGGCGCAACCTGCAATCGTCAGCCCATGCAGGTGTCTGGAACCAGCAGCCTGGCCGATAGCCTGTTGGTCACAGGCTTTGCCTACGATCGCCACGGCCGCACGGACAATAACTATGCTGAGTTTTGCTATCTCACCCACCTCACTCAGGGCGTACGCCGGGGCGGCTCGGCCGCTTTGGATTTGGCCCATGTGGCGGCGGGACGCCTGGATGGCTATTGGGAGCGGGGTCTGAGCCCTTGGGATATTACTGCGGGGATCGTGCTGGTGCAGGAGGCGGGGGGACGTGTGACGGCCTACGATGATTCATCTCAGGATCTTGAATCAGGGCGCATCTTGGCCACGAATGGTTCAATTCATGACCCTTTGAGTCACGCCCTGTTGCATACACCGCCGATTAGTACCTGGGCGGATGCGGCGGCGATGGCGGCGATTCAGATCTAGGAGTTGGTTCTAGAACTCCAGCAATATTTTACTAGTATAATTAATCAACAAGTCCATTTTGCGGGAGTTTAGCGTGTGACATCCTCATTGTCAATTGTTCAAGGGACAAATACAAAACCTGTTTCTAGTCAGGCTTTGGTGAATTTCTTTGCTCAATCCAAAAATATGGATGGAGAATTGTTTATTGGTTATCCGGTGATCAGCAGCCCACAAGGAAGGTATCCAATTGATGCTTTATGGATCTCTCCTAAGAAGGGGATTATTGTCTTCGATCTAATCGAAGGAATTGAATTATCTGATTTTGCAGATCGTCAAGATGACAATGCAAATAAAGTCGAAGCGCGGCTCAAAACCTATCGAGAATTAGTGAAACGACGCAAGCTGATCATCCCTATACATACATTGTCTTTTGCCCCTGGAATTCCTGATATTAGTAAGTCAATCGGAGAAGATATTGAAGAGGGATATGAAATTGCAAATACAGTAACGATTGAGCATTCCTTGGAAGCTTTTGGATGGGACGATTACAATATAGAAGGCTATCAA
>JBCDEB010000180.1:0-14263 GCA_039180005.1 Cyanobacteria bacterium P01_G01_bin.54
CCCCAGAAACCAGCGCTAAAGACTGTTTTAACGTGAGTTCTGGATAAGCACAGCGATCGTATTCCTCGGGAGCACTGAAATCTCGATGTCAAACCCGGTTGTCAGGGGTCCAGCCCCCCGACATCTCCCCCTCAGCGGGAGGTGTCGGGGGGCTGGACCCCTGACAACCGGGTTTGACATCGAGATTTCAGTGCTCCCGAGGAATACGATCGCTGTGCTTATCCAGAACTCACGTTAAAACAGTCTTTAGCGCTGGTTTCTGGGGATGCTAGAGTAGCGGATATTAAATCCTTGCGACTGTGCTAACTCCCACTGACCCCGCTGCCATCCTCACCACAACCAGCTTACTGGCGGCCTTTGCCGACTTCTTGAATATTGACGTGGCGGCAGGGGATGCGGCAGCTGATACGCTAGAGACCTATCGGCGTCAGATTCAGCAATTCTTGCTCTGGTGCGATCGCCACGCTTACCCCCCGGCCCAGATCACCCCCCGCCAGATCAAGCAATACCGCGCTTGGCTGGTGCAAGAGGAGCAGTGTAAACCGGCGACCATCGCCCTCAAGCTCTCAGTAGTACGACGCTTTTACCAAGCCGCTGTCGAGCAGGGTCTAATTGAGCGCAATCCAGCCCTCGGCGTCAAGCCCCCCCGCGAGCGCCGTGATCCGGCCGATCGCATTACCTATCTCGAAAAACACGAAGTCGAGCAGCTCTTGCAAGGGATTCCTGATCAGGGGGATATCAAGAGTCGACGCGATCGTTTTCTCCTGGCCGTGATGGCGCTGGAGGGCCCGCGCACCGTCGAGCTGCATCGCGCCAACCTCGCCGATGTGCACCAGCAAGGGACCAATTGGGGCATCCGTGTGGTGGGGAAGCGCAGCATTCGGGTTGTGCCCCTCACGCCGGATCTTGTCCACTGCTTGCAAGCCTATCTGGCGGCCCGCCAGGTTCAAGGGGAAGTCTTGGCTGGCGATCGCCCCCTCTGCATTGCAGTGGGCAACCGGTCAGGGGGCAAGCGACTCTCGCGGCGGGGCATTCGCTTGATTGTCGATCGTCACCTCCAACAGGCCCAACTCAAGCAACCAGCCGGACGGACGATCTCAGCCCATAGCCTACGCCACACCGCCGGAACTTTGGCCCTACGAGCTGGTGCCGAACTGCGGCAAGTGCAAGACCTTTTGGGCCATGCTGACCCCCGCACGACTTGCATCTATGCCCATGTGGCCGATCGCTGGGAGCAGAACCCCGCCCTCAAGCTCGGCATAAATCTCGCGCCCGAGGCAGAACGGAATGGCTAAGGGCGATCCGATCATCCGTTAAATCCCCAAGCGTCACAGCAGCAACACTTACAGCGCCTCCCTAATTGGTTCAAGTCGGGCACTGGGCCCTTGTTTTTATCACGTGTTCCCCAAGACTTTTGCAGTTAGTTGAAGACGCGCCCTAAAATAGGGGCGATACCTCGGGAAGGTCGGCGGATGGACGGGTCTCAATTTGATATCGCACAACTAGACACACCACAATTGGATATCCAGGGTTTAGCCACCGTCGATCGCGAGATCGGCGCACATTCTTTCAAACCAGCAGAATACGCTATTGTGCGTCGGCTGATCGGTGAAACGGGAGATTTTGAATACCAGTCCTTAGTGGCCTTTTCCGCTGGGGCGCTGCAATCCGGCGCGGCTGCGCTCAGGGCACGTCAACCGATCATCACCGACCTGCCCCTGGTGCAGATGGCGATTCAATCCTTCGTCCAGAGCACGTTTCTCAATCCCCTCCATTGTGCAGGGCAGGTCTGGGGAACCGCTGCCTCTCCTCCCATCGCCAGTTGTCTACTCCAGCTCGCCCAGGCTTATCCCCGCAGCATTTTTGTTATGGGTCAGAGCCTCCCCGCATTGACAGCGCTAGTGGAACTGATTGAAGCGGGCGACACACATCCCGCTTTGGTGATTGCCACACCCGCTGGACTCGTTGATGCCGATGTCGCCAAAGATCGCCTCCAAGACTCACGCATTGCCAATATTTGTATTCGAGGTCGCAAAGGCGGGCCGACCCTGGCGGTCAATATCTTTAAAGAATTGACCCATCTGACTTGGGTGGCCCACCATAATGCCCAGCAACCCCATTCTCAACCACAACCTTGAGCGGCGATAGCTGGCTCAGGGGTTGACCGATTCACTGCCCCTTCATCGTTATGACTGCCGATGCCACAACGACCGATGTGATCACTGCCGATGCGATGACTGCTGAGCTATTGCACCAGGCTAAACAGGGGGATGCCCAAGCGATCGCCACCCTCCTTAATCGGCAACTAGCGCCTCGGGGTTTACGCATTCAAACCAAGCGTAAGGATGCTGTGCTGGCGCTCCTGATCGACTCTAACCCCGTGCCGACCCAAGCCCGGCTGTTGCCCTATCTGGAACAGTCGTTTAAAAAGCTAGCCTCGCCCCAGATTGAGCGGGTACGGGTTTACGGCCGAGCCCATGATCAAGAGAAGCCCACTTGGATGGCAGAAATTGACCTCGCTGTGCGTGACGCTGTCATTCCAGTAGACCGTCCGCCCTCACCCCCCCAAGCCGTTGCCCAACTGCCAACGCAGCCCTTTGTTCGTCAATGGCTGCTGCTTAATGGCATCGCTATATTAGCCATTTGGATCATGGGGATTAGCAGTGAATCCCTTTTGGGTGAAACCCGTTGGCTGAATCAGGGGTTGGTGGCCCTGCTGGGCACTATCGTTTACAGCGGTGCCCAAACCTATGGTCTAGCAAGGCGGATGGACAATGCCCACGAATGGTGGCTGGTTTCCGTGATTCCCATCGGCTTGCTGTTTTGGGTGACCAAGCCCCTGCAAGTCTTGACGGTTTCTACCTTGCTGGCTGTGCAATGCTGGGTGCTCAAGCCCCACAGCGATCGCGTCTACTGGTGGTTTTTGGGTAATGTCCTTGGACTCATTGGCGTGGGCTTCGTGATTGCGTTATTACAGTCTTTCGGCTTGCAGCACTTCGGCCCATTCAGCTTAATCTTAGGGGTGTTGGGCATCGGTTCCGTTTGGGGAGCGCTTTGGGATGGTCTGATCCAGCTCGTTTTCTTGACAGGGGTGACGGGGGTGCAGGGTCTGTTACTCGAAGCCCTGCTGCGTCCCTTGCCCGATCGCCCGGTGCTGCCCCCTGAGGCGTATTTCCGCACCACAATCGCTCAATTCAGCCAACAATTCTGGCAGACGGTTCAGCATTTGCGCCAGCGCCTGCAACCGTCCCCCCTCAAACATCCCAAGCCGACCACTGTGAAAACCCATCACGACAATCAAACACGACGATAGACCCCAACCTTCGGACTCTAGACTGATGCCCCAACCTCCCAAATCCTCTTCTGACGATCGCTTCTGGCGTAAGCTGAGCCGTTTTGCTCGCATTGCGGGCAAACAGGTGGTCGAAAAAGCACTAATCCTATATTATGCGGCCCAATCCCCTCAGACCCCAGCTTGGGCAAAAACGACCATCTATGGGGCATTAGCCTATTTCATTTTGCCTACGGATCTCATTCCCGACTTTGTGCCAGTCGCAGGCTACGGTGATGATCTGGCCACCTTGGCAGCGGCGATCGCGGCAGTTGCCACCGCCATTACCCCCGAAATTAAAGCCCAAGCCCGCCAAAAACTTGGCGATTGGTTTGGTGATGCCCCTTCAGCGCTTCCTGACGGTGAGAGCAACAAGCAACCAAGCCATTCCGAGGAATCCTCATGAACCCAACCGCTTTTAATCAAACCGCCTTTGCCGAATTTTTTGAGCATTGTGTCGGTAACTGGTCCAGTGAGCGAACCTACCATTACCTCACCCAGCAGCAGGTTGAGCGCTCCCATACGGATTTTCAAATTCAACGTTTGACCCCGACTGCGAAGACCCAGGTGTTAGGGGACAATCAATATGCCATCCCCGCAGTGCTGGATCCCTTACAGGGCTTCTCACTGGGATTTCAAACCGTCTCAGAAACTGGGGAGCGGGTAGAGCAGCAGCTCAATATCTTGTTTATCGTCAACCAG
Organism: Cyanobacteria bacterium P01_G01_bin.54; assembly: GCA_039180005.1. GTDB lineage: Bacteria > Cyanobacteriota > Cyanobacteriia > Cyanobacteriales > Spirulinaceae > SIO3F2. Next base: position 4,034 of record JBCDEB010000180.1, read on the forward strand.
GAAGCGGGGGCGATTCTGGCGGGCGACTATCTGCGCGATCGCGCCTACGAGGAAGACCGCCCTATCATTTCCCCCTTCCGTTTTGATGCCACAAGCCGCGAACTCTTGATGACCACAACCTATACCCATGTCATCTCTGTAGACTCAATTACCCTCATCAATCCCCAGCTCCGAATTCGCCGTATTTACAATTATCGCAAGCCTGAGCCGGGCCAACCGTTGACTGAAATGCGCCTGGTCGGATTTGGGGTGGAGCAGAAGATCCCCTAAATCTCCATCACCATCCGTCATATCTCAGGGGTTAATACGATCTCCCAAGATGACAACCTGTTGTTGGGCGCAAACTTGATGGTATACCTTCAGACCCAAGCGTCCCAATGGTAAGTCAGCGCTAAGGATGATGCCGTCAATTCTGCTGACTTGCCAACACCAGAAAAATATCGCCACCGAAAATTGGGGGCGACCCCGTAAAGTGATTCCCGATCGTCAGTTAGCGACCGCCCGCACCGCTTGACTCACCAGGAGAACCGTTATTGTCCGGTTCAAACCCCTTCTCCTCAAGGATGGGGATAAGGTCGCTAGGCGGAGCAGACGCTCTATTCTGGATAACCGTCGGGTGGGCGATCGCCCGCACCGAAACCAAGCCCAGAATTCCCAGAGCAATCACTGATGCTAAGGGCAGCATAAGTAACACAGGAAAGCGGAATACATCAAACATGGGACTTCTGATTTCACCAATCAGGATAGGAATAGGAAGGGTGTCTATCTACTCTCTTTACAAGCAGGAGACGCCTAGATCCGAACAAAATAAAAGCACCAAACACAATCGCAGATCAGCATCCGAGCGGGGATAACTCACGAAAGCAAGGGCAACTTCGTAACATCGCCCAGATGAGCCTCCATTTTAGAGCATTCCTCCCCGCCAGGCGTCTCTAGCATCCAGAATGTTTCTGGGTCTGCAAGAAACTTAGCAATCTCACCTGTGGTGACAGATTGCTAATTGGCATAACTTGATTATGCCATCAGGGCTGGGGCGTAGAATATGGATAAATAGCTGTTTTTATGGTGAAGAGTGCTTACTCATCCTATTGTCATGATGCTGTGACCGAGCTAAATGGACAGACGACGCTAGACGATGGCGCAACGCGACGGCGCAATATGACTATGGCGCAACGACAAGACTGGACTGTTGGTGGGGCGCGGCTAAGGGGCAGGGAGCGTGCAGGGGAAGCGTCACGGTCATCGTCGTGCCCCAGCCTTGCCAGGATTGACAGGCGATCGCCCCCTGGTGTTGATTGACAATGATTTGATAGCTAGTAGCTAGACCCATGCCCATGCCCATCCCCACGGTTTGGTTGGTATAAAAGGGCTCAAAAATCTTCGACTGGCGCTCTGGGGAAATGCCAATACCATTATCGGCGATCGTCACCTGGATCTGCTGATCGTCTCGTACGGCAGTCGTAATCGTGATTTGGGGTAACGTCTCCTCAGAATGGTGACACCCAGCATTCTGCCGGAGCGCATCCACCGCATTTTTGACAAGCTGCATCCAGGCTTGGTTGAGCTGACTGGGCAGACAAGCAACCCGGGGTAAGTCGCCATACTGCTTGACAAGCTGAATCGGCGGCCGATTTTCCGTTGCCTGAAACTGCGGGTGCAACAGCTCGCAAACGGCATCTAGATCGTCGTGGAGGTTGATGTTTTTTACCCCCACTTCAGCATGGTGCGAGAAGGTCTGCAACGCCTGTAGGATTGCTTGGACGCGCTCTGCGCCCTTTTTCATGGAGGAGAACAATGCGGGTAAATCTTGCACAATATAGTCCAGATCAATCTCGGCGACACAGGCTTGGAGTTCATCGTCTGAAGCGGCACCCGACTGGTACAGCGCAATGAACGCTAAGAGATCCCGGATGTAGCGCTGGCAATGGGGCAAGTTGCCATGAATAAAGGTCACCGGGTTATTCAGCTCATGGGCCATTCCCCCCACCAGTTCCCCCAATGCCGCCATTTTTTCCGATTGAATGAGGCTGGTTTGGGTATCCCGGAGTTGTCTGAGAGCAGTTTGCAACGCCTGTTTATCCTGTTGGAGGTGTCGCGCCTGACGACGCAGTTCCATTTGGGCCACCACTTGCCGACTGAGGGCTTGTAAGGCTGCTTCTTGCTCGGGGGTAAACATCCGGGGGGTCTTGTCGATGACGCAGAGGGTTCCCAGCGGCATCCCTTCGGCATTGACCAGAGGAGCCCCTGCATAGAAGCGAATGCTCGGGTCATTCACAACCAGAGGATTATGGGTGAAGCGCTCATCTTCTAGCGCATTAGGAACCACCATCACTTCGTTGGGTTGCAGAATCGCATGGGCACAGAACGCATGCTCCCGTGGAGTTTCGGTGGCATCAATTCCGTGATGCGACTTAAACCATTGACGATCGCCATCCAGCAGACTCACCAGCGCGATCGGGGTGTCACAGATGTGAGCGGCGATCGCCGTCAGGTCATCAAAATCTTGTTCTGGCAGAGAATCGAGCAGGTCATACTCCAGTAACGCGGCGAGACGCGCCACCTCATTGGCAGGCTGCGGAAACGCAGGCTGCTCCGGTCGTCGAGCGGTAGCAGCCGCTTGAAATTCAATAATATTGCTCATCGCAAGGTTCGCGTAGGGCGTTTTCGAGGGCGACCCCATTATGGTGATTGGCGATCCATTACACTCGTTAAACGCTCTAAAACGTTCACATCTTTTCCTTTTCTGTCTGTAATGCTAGCTACAAAATATGAAAATCTTGTGAACAGTTGCTGTCTTGGCAGCCAACACTCAACCCGCTACGCTTGAGCTGCCCCTCCCAAGAGGGGATTTTTGATTCGACCTCTCCTGGCATGATGAATATTTTAGGCATCTTAATTGTGAGTGGACTGGGCGCAGGGCTACTCTCCGGGTTACTGGGGATTGGCGGTGGCACGGTCATGGTTCCCCTGTTGGTGGCAGTCGGCTATCCCTACAACCAGGCGGTTGCAACCAGCAGTCTGGCGATCGTCATTACGGCCCTCTCGGGGACATTGCAAAACTGGCGCATGGGCGTTTTGCGTCCACGAGCAGTGCTGTTCCTGGCGCTGCCTGCGATCGCCACAGCACAGGTGGGCGCATATTTAGTGGGTCAATTGCCCGACTTTATCAAGGAAGGGGCCTTTGGTCTGTTACTGATTGTGACCATTGGCCTGGTACGCCTTAAACAGCACCTGGCTCAACAAACCTCCGACCCTGAAACTGCCGCCGAGTCTACTCCTGTGAAGGTTAACCCGCTCCTCGCCCGTCTCGGGACTGGGGCGGCGGCAGGTTTGTTGGCGGGCTTGTTTGGTGTGGGCGGCGGAGTGATTATGGTTCCCCTACAGATGTTGCTGCTCCAGGAGCCGATCAAGACCGCCATTCGCACCAGCTTGGGGGTGATTGTGCTCACGTCCATCTCGGCCTGCCTGGGTCATGCTCAGCAGGGCAATGTGGTGGCGATCGCTGGGTTGGCGCTTGGGGCTGGGGGTCTGGTGGGAGCCCAGGTCAGTACCCGTTTTTTACCGAAGCTGCCCGATCAGATTGTGAATCTGAGCTTTCGAGGGTTGCTCCTGGTTCTGGCGTTGTATTTTTTCTGGCGGGCCGTCGAGAGCTATGGGATTTAACCCGCTACCGCCCCAAAGCGCTCGGCCCAAGATTGTTCTGGGGCATCCGGAGTAGCGATCGTCTCAATGATTTGGTTTTGGGTAGCGTCGTGCTCTAGAGCAGCAATGGCAATTTGAGCCACCTTAACCCGGGGAATGCGACCTTCAAAGAGCGTATCGGCGGATTGCAACACCAGGCGATCGCTGTTGTCTTCAGAGAGTAAACCGCCGGGTCGCACAATCGTGTAATTCAAGCCGCTGGCTTGCAGGTATTTTTCCGCCTGTTGTTTCCAAAACAGCACCAGCCAAAAGAGGTTCAGGGGATGGAAGAACTGGGAAACACAGAGGGAAGAAATCAATACAAAGCGATTGATCCCCTCCTCCTTGGTGCGATCGACCAGCAGCTTTGTGCCCTCGTAATCGACTTTGTAGGGCCCGGTAAAATCCCAGGAGGGCGTAGCACCCGTGGCACAAAAAACAACCTCACAACCGTTTAAGGCCGTTTCCCAAGTCGCGGGGGTTAAAACATCGCCGACAATCAGCTTAACGCCTTCCGGGAGAAGGGTTTGGGCTTTGGTGCGATCGCGTACTAAGGCAACAACTTCAACGCCCTGCGCGTGGAGCTGTTGGACAATATGATGGCCAGTGCGGCCCGTTGCCCCGGCAACAAATGCTTTCATAGATCTCCAATGCAGAACAAAAGATGCCTGTTAAGAAAGGTATAAAAATTGAATCTAGTCATTACAAAATGCTCTAAACCCTTGGCAGGCGAGACGCCTGCCCTACGGAATTCCCGCTTGAGTTTCTCAACGCCTATTAACCATCATTCTGAACCCTGAACTCCGCCTTGCGATACTAATCGTCAGATTTCCGTTGCAATTCTAAACCCGCTACCTCTGCGTATTGCTCCATGAACTGCAAAAAGCGGTTCCATTCGTCAGCACTTTGCATAATTAAGGTTGCTTCGAGAACCCGAGCTTTGCCGTCATAGAACTTGACCTTCACATCGCGTGTGGAGAGCTCGCCGGCCTCGTCGATTAAGTACATGCCTGTCACTTCAGCAGTGTTGTCGGCTGCAAGAATCTGGGGATCTTCAAAGGTAAAAATGGCGGTTCCGCTTTTACCGCTGGCCGAGCGGGTTACCCGAATATCGGGGACTGTTTCTTCGGTAATGCCACGGGAAAATTGAATTTTAGCTGTCATACGTTCCGATTTCTTAATCTTTTGCAACAATTATACGCGATCGCCCTGCGCCAAACTCACTGAAACGGGAAGGCAACACGGGTGAGAGCCCTCCAGCACTGCTATTTCCCTTATTTCAGGTCGGGTTGATTCATTCAACGGAGACCATTCGAGATCTTTCTGTTGGACGCGGTTTTCACCAACCGATCAGGAACCCAATGCTGGACAACGGGTTGCGAGGATGATGAGACGCGTGTAAGACAGAGCAATCTAGCCCTTATCGACTGCATCGCCGACTCAAACGATTGCTCTTTTTCTCTCTCGTCAGAGAATCCGCTCTACCCCTTATGAAGGGGGGTCAGGGAGCTCTAATCCCTAGATATAGTGTGCCGGGATGAATTTTGCGACGCCTCAAGCGGAGGGGAACCGTTGGGCTCTAACGCTGTTCGGGATAATTTTAGCTATAACCAAAAGCAGACCCTGATTGCCGTACTTCCCGGTGGGCTGGCGTGGCCTATGGCTTTTGTCCTTCTTGACTTTGATGGCGACCTTCAGACCGAACTCTACATCACGCTGGAAATCCGTGCCGATGGTGCGAAGGGGACAACGGTTGTGCGCACCAAGGGTCGGCTGCCCACGGCTGCCCCGCTGATTGCGGCCTATCAGCAATGGCGATCGTGCTATGGCCAGCTCTGGGGAACCTATCGTCTCGGGGAACCCGATAACGCTGTTTTTCAGGGCTCCCCCGATGAACTGCACCGCCAACTGTTGGCAGCGGCAGCAGCACTGACCCAGAGCCTTAATCAATGGTTACGGGACGAAGCGTTCCGCAGCGTGCGCGAAAAGCTACTGGAAAAACTGCAACCCAGCCAAGAAATTTGCTGCATTCTCCAAACCGCAAACCCCTGGCTGCGGCGACTGCCCTGGCACCTCTGGGACTTTTTTGAGCGCTACCCCAAGGCAGAGTTGGCGCTGAGCGCCCCGAGTTATGAAGCGGTAGTCAGTCCGACCCGTCAGCGCGAGAAAGTCCGCATTTTGTCACTCTTGGGTCATAGCGCAGGTATTGATGTGGAGCACGATCGCCGCCTGCTGGCCCAACTGCCCCAGGCTGAGGTACAAGTCCTCGTCGAGCCCAGTCGTCAGTCCCTCTATACAGCGCTTTGGGATGCTCAGGGTTGGGACATCCTCTGCTTCTCTGGCCATAGTTATAGTCAACCTCAAGGCGATCGCCTTGAGCAATGCGCAGAGCGCGATCGCGGCTATCTACGGCTCAACGCTCAGGAGACCTTGCACCTCGGCGACATTGCCCATGCCCTCAAAAAAGCCGTCAAACAAGGACTCAAAATCGCCATTTTTAACTCCTGTGACGGTCTGGGATTGGCGCATCAGATTGAGCCCCTGGCCATTCCCAATACGATCATCCTGCGTGAACCTGTACCGGATGCTGTGGCCCAGTCCTTTCTCAAGAGATTCTTGCAGAGCTTTTGCCAGGGGTTGCCCCTGCCCCTAGCGGTACGGGAAGGACGGGAACAACTCCAGGCGCTTGAAACCGACTATCCCTGTGCCAGTTGGTTGCCGGTGCTGTTTCAACATCCCAGCCAACACCATGACCGCGTGCAGTCCAACCCGCACCCCGATCGCGCACCTTCTATTCCCAGCCTCTATTGGCAAGACCTCTACCAACCGCCTCTGGTCTTGCCCCCCTGCCCCTATCGCGGGCTTGCCCCCTTTACCCCGGACGATGCGGCAGTGTTTTGCGGTCGGGAAGAAACAATTGAAAAGCTGGCCTATGCCGTCTATACCAAACCCTTTGTGGCGCTCTTGGGAGCCTCGGGCAGTGGTAAATCTTCGTTGGTTCTTGCGGGTCTATTGCCCCATTTGGCCCAGGAGGCGATCGCCCTGGTCTTCCGGCCCACAGCCGACCCGCTCTCGCAACTGGTAGCAGCGCTACTCCCCCAATTGACCCAGACCGATTGGATCGCCGAGAGCCTGAGTCAGTCCTTGGTGACGGGCACAACGACCCTGGAACAGATCTTGACCACCATTAGCCACCAACACCCCCAACCCCGATTGCTACTGGTGGTAGATCAGTTTGAAGAACTCTACACCCTCTGTACCGAGCCGACGCAGCGGCATGCCTTTTTGCAGATTCTGCTGAGTCTGCTGCCTAGTGATACGACTGGGGCCACCGAGTCATCCACCGCACTGCCCACGAGCCCATCACGGCGTTTTGGTCTGAGTAACCCCATCACCCTGATCCTGACCCTGCGAGCTGATTTCCTCGAAGCGGTGCTCGGCGATCCGGATTTGGCCCCGGTTTTTTGCACCTATCCGCCCGAGTTGCTGCGCCCAATGGGCCGAGTCGCCCTCCGTGCCGCCATTGAAGAGCCAGCGGCCCATGAAGGAGTGCGCTTGGAGTCGGGTCTAACCGAGCGCATTCTGACGGCCGTGGGGGAACAACCGGGCAATTTACCCCTCTTGGAATTTACCCTCACCTTGCTCTGGGAACGCCAGCATGAGCAGCAATTGAACCATGCCGCCTATGGGGCGATCGGCGGGGTGGAGACGGCCCTCGTCACCTATGCCGAGGCAGTTTATGATGCCTTGAATGACCCCGAACGTCGGCAGGCCCGCCAAATTTTTGTCCAACTGGTGCACCCCGGCGTGGGCAGGGCCGACACCCGACGACTGGCCGATCGCACCAGCTTTGACACCGAGTTCACCCACCTACTGCATCATCTGGCCCAAAAACGGCTGATTGTGCTGGATCAAGATAGCGTTGAACTGGTGCATGAGGTGCTGATCACCACCTGGACGCGCTTGCGGAGTTGGCTGGATGCCGATCGCAGCTTTCGAGTCTGGCAGGAGCGCCTGCGCCAGGAACGCCACCGCTGGCAACTGCACGCGCAACCGGATAATCGCCTGCTCCATGGGGCAGCCTTGGAAGAAGCGAACTATTGGTGCCAGAGCAACGGTGCAGCATTAACGCCCCTGGAGCAAGATTATATTCAGGCCAGCCAGATGCGAGCCCGACAGGATCAGCGCCGTCGTCAACGACTCCAAGCTCTCCTCGTCACCGGGTTTGTTACCGCATCTCTCCTGGCATTGGTCTCGTTCTGGCAATGGAAGCGGGCGGTGCTCGGCCAAATGAGTAGTCAATTGAGTATGTTGAGCGGGGCATCAGAGCAGCTCCTGGCCTCTAAAAAGGAACTCGATGCCCTGCTGGCCAGCATCCAGGCCGTCAATCAGGTGCGCGATGCCCGAGGCGATATTGACCCGGAGACGCGGATGCGGGCGATCGCCACCCTCCAACAAGCGGTGCATGGCATTCACGAACTGAATCGTCTGGAGGGCCATGAACGCACTGTCATTGATGTGGCCTACAGCCCCAATGGCAACACCTTGGTTTCGGTGGGGGACGATCGCACCGTCCGCCTTTGGCAGGCCGATGGCACATTGCTCCAGACCATGGCTGACCATAGCGATCTGGTGCGCAGCGTCAGTTGGCACCCCAACGGTCAACGATTTGTCACCGCCAGCTATGATCAGACCCTACGGCTCTGGCGACAGGATGGGCAGCTCTTAACCACCCTGAGGGGGCATCACGCTCAGATTAACCGGGTTGCCTGGCGTCCCGATGGCCAGCAGATCGCCTCGGTGGATGCGGCAGGCGAGGTGATTATTTGGACGGCAACAGGAGAGATTGCACACCGTTGGACTACCGGCCAGGGCTGGTTGGCAGATGTGGTCTGGCATCCGGAAGATGAACTACTCGCGATCGCTGGGGGGCGCAGCGTCCAGTTTTGGCGCCCTTGGGGCGAGCGTTGGGGGCGATTGCTGGGTCATGAACAGCGGGTGCAGACGGTGAGTTTTAGCCCCGATGGACGGCAGGTGCTCACAGCGGGCAAAGCTGGACTGGTAAGCCGTTGGACCCTGACCGGCACCTTACTCAACGAATGGTCGGCCCATGGCGATCGCATCTGGTCCGTGCAATTTAGCCCCGACGGTCAACAGCTCGCCACCAGTAGCGCCGATAAAACGGTCAAACTCTGGACCCCCGAAGGTGAGCTGCTCAAAACCCTAGAGGGACACAATGCCTCTGCCTACCGGGCTGCCTTTCACCCCACAGCACCCCATTTGGCCACCGTCAGCGCCGACACCACGATTCGCATCTGGCATCTGACCGGAATTCCTCGCCAAACCCTACGCCATACCAGCCAGGTCACTGCGATTCGCTTCCATCCCCAAGGGGAGCAACTGCTGACCGGCACGCAGACAGGGGAACTGCGCCTATGGCAGGAGCGGGGAGAATTCCGTCGTCGTCTCTCACGTCAGGGAGCAACTGTTTTGGCACTCCGGTTTGATCCTCAAGGCGAAACCATTTTCTCGGTGGGAACCAACCAGCAAGTACAACAACAAACCCTCAAGGGCAAGGCACAACCCACCCATTCCGGCTATTGGGATTTGGATCTCAGTCCCGATGGTCGCTGGCTGGTAACGGGCAATCCAGACACATCCGTGCGCCTCTGGACATTAGCGGGACAATTACACCAGTCCCTGAAGGGGCATCAGGCCAGCGTCACCGCGACACGGTTTAGCCCCGACGGGCGGCTGCTGGCAACGGGTAGTGAAGATGAAACGATCCGGATCTGGCAGCGCCAGGGCGATCGCTTCACAGAAGAGCCCCTACTCCTGCGGGGTCATAGCAGCCGTATCAACCGATTGGCTTGGACGACCGATGGTCAAACCCTGGCTTCGGCCAGCGATGATGGCACCATTCGCCTCTGGCGGCGCAGCCGGGGCTATCAGTTCAACCCCAGAGCCGATCAAGTCTTGCGGGGCCATTTGAGTAAGGTGCGATCGCTCGCCTTTAGTCCTGATGGACAAATTCTCGCCTCGGGCAGTGATGATGGCACGCTCAAGCTCTGGACAGTGCAAGGTACATTGCTCACCACGCTCCGGGGCCATGAATCGGCCGTTTGGGATCTGGACTTTAGCCCCGATGGCCAACGGCTGGCTTCAGCGAGCGCCGATACCACGGCGATTCTCTGGAATTTGGATCTTTACTTCCTGTTGGATCAGGGCTGTACCTGGCTCCAGGATTATCTTAAGACCAATCCTTCAGTCAGTAGCGGCGATCGCCGCCTCTGTGATTTGTAAGCTCTATGCTTTAAGTTCTGTGATCTCTAAAATAAGTGCTCAGGAACCGTTCTCCTCTCGCTTTCGCTTTCGCTAAACTGAACCCATCCACCAAACCCCCACCATAATGAGCAACCATCTCGCCATCGCCACCGTTACCGTCGCCCTGCAACAGTTGCTCCAAGACAGAGTCGCCAAAGAGCACCCCGGTCTCAAAATCACCGCCACACGTCCCACCGCCGCCGACAGCAACATTACTGGTCCCAG
>JBCDEB010000181.1:0-13759 GCA_039180005.1 Cyanobacteria bacterium P01_G01_bin.54
CTCAGTCTTCGCTAGTATCCTGCACTTTTATTTTGGGTCTTTAATCCGGATTTACTTTGAAAATATACAATGTTAATACTCTTGCACCAAGTAAATGAAGCTAGCGAGATCCCCCCGGCTACGCCGACCCCCTTGGTAAGGGGGTTTTCATCGTTGGGGGGGATAACCCGTCATGACTCGTTGGTATGACTCAGCATCTCAATAAACTAAAGAATGGATAAGATAGCGCAAGGATATATATTTCTTACCCGTTGTAGGTTTTAGGGGTTTTGACACGCTTACTCACTCAAACGATATGGAGGTCTGTCTTTGAGTTCGATCGCCGCTCGGGTAACTGGTAGGATAACCATACAGATTGCCCTCACCGAACACCATCATGGTTACCCTCTCTGCCCCAACCACCACAACCACTAACCCGCTGACCCCCGCAGAATGGTTCCGCCGCTTTGAAGCGGGTGGGGCGCTGCTACACGACAGCCCAGACAACGTGGTTCACGTGGTGGGGATTCTCAAGAGCTATGGTGTGGTACTCGATGCCTACGCCCGCAACCTCTGTTACATTGCCGAGCACCAGTTTATGCGGCTTTTTCCCTTTTTCAAGTATTTCAACGGTGAGGTCAGCCGCGAGAAACTCTTCAAGCATTGGTGGCACGATCGCATTAACTATGAATACGCCGAATATTGCCTCAAAGCCATGTTCTGGCATGGCGGCGGTGGCCTCGATGCTTACCTGGATACGCCCGAATTTGCCGAGTCAGCGGAAACGGTGATCCAAGCCCGCTGGCGAGGCAATCCTCTGATGCTAGGGCTCCACAAGCTCTTCCCCAACTTCTTGCCCGAGCAAGTGCGCCAGATGTGCTACTACAGCGGCTTGGGGCAGTTCTGGACAGTAATGAGTGAAATTTTCTTGATCTTGAGCGATCGCTACGACGCCGGTGAAATCACCACTATTGCAGACGTGGTGCAACATATTCTCGATGGCCTGGTCAAAGACGCCGCCAAACCGATTACCTACAGCGTTGAGGTGGGCGGCAAAACCTATGACCTGCTGCCCAAGTCTCTGGGCTTGACCTTCCTCATGGACACGGGCGTCCCCTATGTAGAAGCGGTCTTCTTCCGAGGCACTCCCTTCCCCGGCACAATTTCTTACAATGCCCAAGCCTATCAAATCCCCTTTGATCAGGGCATGTTCGCCTACGGAGCGCTCTACGCTGATCCATTGCCGATCGGCGGTTCTGGGATTCCGCCCACCCTGCTGATGCAAGATATGCGCCACTTTATCCCCGACTATCTGATGGATATCTACCAAAAGACCACACGCCAAACCGGGGATCTGCGGGTACAGATTTGTGAGAGTTTCCAAAAGTCCATGTTCTGTGTCACCACAGCGGCGATCCAGGGTCTTGCGCCCCACCCTCTCGATAGCCAAGATCCGGAAGAGCAGGCGGCCAACCATAAATATCTCAAGGGTTGGCTCGATCGGCTGGAGACTTCACGGTTGTCACGGGTTGCTTGAACATCAGAACGGAAGGACGAGACAGCAAGGGTTACATCAATTGGCATCCATGCAACTGGATCGTGCGATACGTTCTCTGCCTCATACTGATACCAACGAGTCATGACGGGTTATCCCCCCCAACGATGAAAACCCCCTTACCCAGGGGGTCGGCGTAGCCGGGGGGATCTCGCTAGCTTCATTTACTTGGTGCAAGAGTATTAACATTGTCTATTTTCAAAGTAAATCCAGATTATATGAACACAGAAAGCGAAGGCTGATCCGGGTGGCAGGCAATATGCCCGCGCTACAGGATATTGAGCGCAGAAACCCGTAGCGCAGATGGTCAGTGAGCTTGTCGAATCTGCGTCCCGCCTGCCCGAGGCATAATCAGTAGGTTATCTCTCCCTATACTTTGCAGATTCAGTATCAAACCCAGAGGAGCCGCCTTTCTTGATGTAAAAGGTATTTGAGTGGGTTGGGGTAATCAATTTTTCTGAGAGAGCAATGGTTGCGATCCCCTCTGCTTAGGCTGTTGAAGGTTTAGCTGAGTGAAAGGGCGATCGAGTTTGTTCAGAGTCCAAATGTATTTAAAGTTATGTATCGATCGTGATGCTAAAAATTGCATCACTTCTAATCTTGGGCTATTATGCCTAAAGTGGTTTAAAAACTTCAGTTATCTGTGTTTCCAGAGTAGGACTGTAGCGAACGGGTTGGTGATTGCTTAAACCTTGTAAAAAATCGTAGTTACACCGTAAAGGATTAACCATGGATATTCTCAAGCCGCTATTTGCCTCCACAATTTTCACTTTGGGATTAGCTCAATCGGCTGATGCATTCATCATAACCACCTATACTGATCGCAGTCTATGGGAAGCAGCAGTATCAGGTAATGTGATCATTGAAGATTTTAATAGCATTACAAGCGATACTGATCTTTCGGTGGATGTCGGTGACTTCTCTATCTCTGCAGTAGGCCCTTGGGCCCATCAAAATGGGATAGAAGCGTATGATCCATCTCCGAGTAGTTTCCAGCAGGATCGTAATATAGATGGCACTACTTACTATCAAGGGGATACTGATCAAGGCACCACATATACGTTCAGTTTTGATTTTGGCATTAGTGCTTTTGCTTTCGATCACACAAGCCTTGGCAGTGAAGGCGCTGGTGAATTCCTGACATTAGATCTAGAGGGAGTTAACTACAGTATCCCTTCAACCCAGACCGGTGAAACAGGTTTTTTTGGGATTGTCAATAGCGATACCGAATTGTTCACGAGTGTAACATTCCTAGGGGATGATGGAGCCCACGGTCTAGATAATATTTCTTACACTGCTAGCTCTCCAACAGAAGTGCCAGAACCGGGATCTCTTTCGATTCTAGGCTTAGGGATTGTCGGTTTAGTGGTGAGCCATAAGAAAAAAGCTTAATCATAGTAAGGTGGGCAAAATTAGTGGTTTCAAAACCAAAACGGCAAGTTATTAACATTTGCCCACCCTACCCCCAACAGCAAGCTGAGCGATATGAGTGCAAAAAAAGACAACGCTCTGGGGCTTTACCTAGAGGGCATCCGTGATGGTAGAGCCCTGAAGGCACTCAACAAATATACCGGCCAACGCTATACCCAGCATTCCACTGGCGTGGCCCATGGCCAACAGGGCTTTCTCGATTTCTTCCTTCCTTTTTTGGAGCGTAACCCGGATCGAGAGATTCAGATTATCCGGGCGATCGAAGAGGGTCCCTATGTTTTCTGTCACGCGTTTCAATCGCTCAACGGGGGCGCAGCAAAATGGGTGACGATGGATCTCTTCGATACCGACGCCAATGATCGCATCATCGAACATTGGGATGCGATCGTGCCTTACAGCGAAGATACGGTTTCGGGTGAAGACATGATCGCCGGCCCCACGGAACCCGAGGATTTTGAGCACACGGCTGCGAACAAAGCGATCGTTAAAGAATACACCAAGCGAGTGCTGACCGAAGCATGTTTCGATGACATCGATGCGTTTATTACCGCTGACTTAATTCAGCATTCACCGAAGTTGGCCAACGGTCGAGCAGCGCTTGTTGCAGCTCTCGAATCTGGCAATGCTGGGCGCTGCGAAATGCTGTTCAATCTGATCGGCGAAGGCAATTTTGTGGTGACCTATTGCAAAACACGCCGGGAAGCTCAGGACTACGCCACATTTGCTCTCTACCGCTTGGCACATGGACGGATCGTTGAACATTGGGATGCCAGCGAACCGATCTTACCCCGTGACCAATGGGGGAATTCGGGGAAATTCTAGGGGCTGTTATCTTGTCGTTCTTGTTGCATGGATAAAATCTTAAATGGGATTTGTACGCAAGGTGATATAGTTGAAAGGTGGTGATGAAAGTAGTGTAAGACTACTAATTGTATGAGAAAAGTTTCTATTTTATTGGGGATATTAGCCCTATTTACAGCTTCCTCAGCCGAGGCGGCAACGATCAGTCTCACAGGAACGATTCGAGATTTCAATGACTCTCACCCTGATTTTCAACGTGCTGTTCGTGGATTTGATCCAGACATTGTTGAAAACGCACTAGGAGTTGATGGCAAACCAGTCTATACCGGACAAGCAGGAAACCCAACCACTGATAGTCAAGTTGCATTTGATCAATGGTACAGAGATGTTCCAGGTGTCAACCAAAGTACCGACTTCACGATTACGTTAGACAACTCAATCACGCCTGATCCGAATATTTACACGTTTGTTGATACCTCCTTTTTCCCAATTGATAACCAGCTTTTTGGGAACCAAGGGCGGTCTCATAATTATCATTTCACATATGAACTTCACAGTCAGTTTACTTATCAGGGGGGTGAGAGCTTTACATTTGCTGGCGATGATGATTTGTGGGTCTTTATCAATGATCGGCTTGTCATTGATCTGGGTGGAATACATACGACTTTAACTGAGTCAGTCAATCTTGATACAATTGCCAATTCTATTGGCATCACGCCTGGAAATGATTATAGTCTTAGTCTATTCTTTGCAGAACGTCAGACATCCGGGTCACGATTCAGAATAGATACTTCTATCATCTTAGAAGAACCTACTCCAGTTCCTGACCCTTCGGCTGTTCTTCCACTATTGATACTGGGTGTTTATGCACTGTACAAAAGGGGTTAACGGCTTATTGGGGCGCAACCGCTAAGTTGTAAGGTGGGCAAAATAGATGGTCTGTAAATTGAGGCATTGCATTGATTAATACTTGCCCACCTACTGTCGTGGCATACCTCAAATGATGGGTTAGATCAACAAGGGGTGAAACTCTGTAAGGTTTGGCGGTGTTGGGTTTCGCTCTACTCAACCCAAACTACAATTATAAAAGTGAACCCTATAAGGAAGGCTCAGTAAAAAATTCATCTATCCTCATGGCGACAAACGATAATCTCCTCGACCATCGTATGGTAAAAAACCTGCTGCCATTACCCCCCGTCAATGTCCCCAAAGTTGGAGAGCCGATCGCCGATCATTGATTTTGCCTTACCTGCTGTGAATACGACTGAACAGGTTCGGCTATCCGACTATCAAGGGGTTAAGCCGATCGTCTTGGCGTTTACACCGAATCTTTACCGAAAAATCATTTTGTCCCTACTGTTATCCTCACATTAATGAACTGAATCAACGGTATTCAGAAATTAAAGCGGCTGGAGCCGAACTCGTTATGGTGAGTAGTATGGACTCCCAGCAAAGCCAAGCGATTGTGGCAAATCTCAATCTAGCTTACCCGCTGCTCTATGATCCAGCGTGCGAAATCTTCCGTCAATATGGTGTGGGTCAGGCTTTAGGTGCGCCATTACCGGCATAGTTCGTCGTCGATACACAGGGAATTATCACTTTTCGGCACCTGTTTTCATTTATAGATGGTCATGCAACCACGGATCAGATGGGAGCATCCCACTTTGGCACATCCAGACTGCATCGCCCTCATCCCCCAGCCCCTTCTCCCAAAAAGGGAGAAGGGGAGCTGGATTCAAAGTCCCTCTCCCAGCTTGGGAGAGGGAGTTAGGGTGAGGGCTTGCGTAGCTGGGATGCACCCGATCAGATTTTGTTAGAATTGGCCAAACTAGCGAGCTAGACCGTATGATCTCTCAAGCCAATACCTTGCAAGAACAGGTCGATAGAAATATCGAGATACTCCGAACAGAGTTGCCCACATTCTTTGATAAAGATGTATCTTATGATATCTACACTAAAGACATTCTCTTTGAAGATCCCATTAATCGATTGAAAGGGAAATTGAGTTACCGTATCGCTTTTTGGACGTTGAGATTCCATGGTGGCTTGTTTTTTACAGAGGTGCATTTTGATCTGCATGATGTAAAACAAGAATCGGCGCAACAAATTAGAGCAGATTGGACAATCCGGGGGAAACTCCTTTTACCTTGGAAAACCCAACTCTTTTTTAATGGTTCTTCGATCTATTATATGAATGATCAAGGTTTGATCTATCATCATGTTGATACTTGGGATCGCGAGCCACTCGCGATTCTTAAGCAGTTTCTCCCGAATCAGCCTCAACCCAATTAGGGCGTGTCGTCATTTAAAACCAGAAGCCTTATGGGACAAGCGATAGATCGCCCGATCCAAACAACAGGAAAAGGGGCTATCCACCAGTCACCGTAAGCATTTGCCATCTAACTGATGACAGCCCCTAGGCTTGTGGGCAATGGAAAGGTGGGAAACCTGCGTGGGAGGGGCGGCTATGCATCGCGATGACCGGGGTAGGTCGGGTGTGAGTCCCCAGCGTATCGGGCATGAGTCACACGTGATTGACTCCATGATCTCAGCCGACTCTCAGCCCAGCTCGGGGAAAATTTCAGACCCAAGGGTTTGAATCAACACCATATCAGTCTGTTCTCTGCGCTAACCTGAGAAGTCCAGCGAAGTTCTCACTACAAATTTCCCATTGCCCATCTCCCAACTATGGTTCAAACTCCGAGTCGTCCCGTATCTCAGCCCTCTACGCCCTTCATTCCCTTTGCCGAGCAGTTGGGTCAACCCCTCACCAAGTCTGCTATTTCAGTCTTGCAAATCAATCTGGGGCGACGTTGCAATCTGGCTTGTAGCCATTGTCATGTGGAAGCGGGACCCAAGCGAACCGAGGAGCTCTCGCCTACGGTTTGTGCTCAGTTAGTGGAGATGATTCAGCGCTTTGAGCAGATCCAAACGGTCGATTTAACGGGGGGCGCACCGGAGATGAACTATGGCTTTCGTCCATTGGTGGAGACAGCGCGATCGCTCGGCAAAGAAGTCATTGTTCGCTCGAATCTCACGATTTTCTTTGAGGCGGGCTACGAAGATTTACCAGACTATTTTGCCCGTCAGCAAGTGCGAGTGGTGGCCTCTCTGCCCTGCTATTTGGAATCGAATGTGGATAAGCAACGGGGTTCAGGGGTCTACGATCGCTCCATCCACGCGATTCAGAAACTCAACGCCTTGGGCTATGGCTGTGATCCGAATTTAAACCTAGATTTAGTCTACAACCCGAGTCTGCCCAAAAGTGAGAATTTTAATCTTACGCCGGATCAACAGGGTCTGGAGAAAGATTATAAAACCTACCTAAGGGAACATTTTAATATTTATTTCAATAACCTCTTCACCATTACCAATATTCCCATTGGCCGCACCAAACAGTATTTGCAACGTCGGGGGCTAATCCAGCCCTACCTGACGTTTTTATCTAAGCACTATAACGCTCAAACCGTTCCCGGACTAATGTGTCGCACCGAGCTCTCGATTGATTATCTCGGTCAGGTCTACGACTGTGACTTTAACCAGATGGAGGGCATTCCGGCTCGCACAACCACTGGCGAAATTCTCACAGTGGGGCATTTCCTGGAGCACGATCGCCTTGACCTGATTCAACAGGTGCAAACCCGCAACTATTGTTACGGTTGTACCGCTGGGGCGGGTTCGAGTTGTGGGGGGTCATTGGTTGAGTAGCGTTCGTCCTCCCCGAATCACAAGAAAGATCACAAACGGCTGGGTCTTAATCTCGACTTAATGCATTGACAATACATCGATAAACGATTGATAAACTGGAATCGGTTCGGGATAACAAACCCGAAAAGATCGCTATGCGAAACGGCGCTTTTATGGTTTTAATTTGAGTATTCCGCAAAAACCTACGTTGATATGAGCACTCGCAAATTTACCGTCCTAACCACGATCGCTCTCCTCGGCGTCACCGCATTTCCAGAGGCATCTCAAGCCCAATCTTTGACCGTTGTGGGCACTTACTCACACGGTGGCTTTGATGAAGGCGCGGCAGAAATCGCTGCCTACGACGCCGAGAGTCAGCAGTTGTTTATTACCAATGCTGAAGACAACACTATTGATCGCCTGGATATCACGGTGCCCAGTTCTCCTCAGGCCAAGGAAACGCTCGACTTGAATGCCTATGGCGCAGGGGTTAACAGCGTCGCCACCAATGGCAACGGTTTGGTTGCCGTCGCCGTGGAAGCGGATACCCAGCAAGACCCCGGCAGTGTGGTGTTTTTCACGGTGGAGGGTGAGTTTGTGGCTCAGGTTGAGGTGGGGGCGCTACCAGACATGGTTGCCTTCACCCCCGATGGCGAAACGCTGCTCGTGGCCAACGAAGGGGAACCCAACGATGACTATACCGTTGATCCTGAGGGCTCAATGAGCATCCTTGCCATCCCCGCCTTTAACCTGGCGCTCCTCCAGACCCACACACCCCAGACCGTGACCTTTGGAGCATTTCTCGCCGATAACCCACTGCCAGAGGGAGTTCGCGTCTTTGGCCCCGGCGCAACGGCCGCTCAAGATTTGGAGCCCGAATATATTGCGATCGCCGCCGATGGCAACACCGCCTTTGTCACCTTGCAAGAGAACAATGCGGTGGCAGTGGTCGATATTGCCGCAGCCGAGATCACTGACATTTTGCCTTTGGGAACCAAAGATCACAGCCTGCCCGAGAATGCCTTGGATGCCAGTAATCAGGATGGCGAGATTAACATTACAACCCATCCGGTTTGGGGTCTCTATCAACCGGATGCGATCGCCACGCTGACCCATGGGGAGCAGATCTACTTTCTCACTGCCAATGAAGGTGATGCGCGTGACTACGATGCATTCAGTGAAGAAACCCGCATTGCCGAATTGACCCTAGATCCGGACGCTTTCCCCAATGCCGCTGTGCTGCAGGACGAAGCCGTTCTCGGTCGCCTCAAAACCACCACGACCCTTGGGGATACCGATGGCGATGGCGACTACGACGAGCTTTATGCCTATGGTGCCCGCTCTTTTTCCGTTTGGACTGCCGCAGGCGAGCTAGTTTGGGACAGTGGCAGCGCGTTTGAGGAGATTGTCGCGTCTGAGTTGCCGGACGACTTCAACGCCACCAACGACGAAAATAACTCCTTTGACAACCGTAGTGATGACAAAGGCCCTGAGCCCGAGGGGATTACGGTTGGCCAAATCGGCGCGACAACCTATGCTTTCATCGGCTTAGAACGCGTGGGCGGCATCGTCGTTTACGACGTGACCGACCCCACCGCTCCTGAATATGTCACTTACACCAATAACCGTAACTTTGCCGGTGATGCGGCAGCCGGAACTGCTGGCGACCTGGCTCCCGAGGGTTTGCTCTTTATTCCAGCAGATGAGAGCCCGAATGGAACTCCCCTGCTGGTGGTGACCAACGAAGTGAGTGGTACCACGTCAATCTATAGCCTAGCGGGACTTTAGGTCTGCTGCGCTGAATGGTTCCGGCCGGGTGACCTCATCAACCGTTAGGTGGGCAAATTCCCTGCTGTGGGAATTTTGCCCGGAAACATCCCACTTTTGCCAATATTGCCCTCATCCCCCAGCCCCTTCTCCCAAAATTGGGAGAAGGGGAGCTAGGTTTAATGTGATACTGAATCCGGATTGTATGAACACAGAAAGCGGAGGCTGATCCTGGCGGCGGGCAAAATGCCCGCGCTACAGGATATTGAGAGCAGAAACCCGTAGCGCAGGTGGTCAGTGAGCTTGTCGAATCTGCGTCCCGCCTGCCCGAGGAATAATCAGTAGTTTATCCCTCCCTATACTTTGCGGATTCAGTATGAGTTGCGGTTAAGCGAAGCGATCGCCTTCCTCAAAATACTAAAATCTCGTTGTTAAACCCGTTTGTTAGGGGTCCAGCCCCCCGACACCTCCCGCTCAGGGGAAATTGCCCCCTCAGACTCCGGCAATACCGAAGCCAGTATTGTTGACAACTGCCATGGCACATTGATCCTAAGAATACATCATCATTAATATTTGCCCGCCCTATATTTGCACCTAACAGTTGATTTCAGCTGGATCTAGTTCAGTCGCTTCTTGCCAACGTCGTTCAAACTCCTTTTGATATTCAGCCGCAATATCCCGATGGGTAATGATAACCACATTTTCATCATTGCTTTCATCCGCATTATCAGAAAAATTAAACGAGCCCGTCACCACGGTTTGATTATCAACAATAAACACTTTATGGTGGAAAGTTTGGGGATTGCCATCTTGACGCACTGCCATGCCGGCACAAAACTGCTGGGGTAATTCGCTATATTCCGTTTCACTGCCCCGAACTTCGAAGATACCTTTGACCTCAACCCCCGCTTGAAACCGGTCTTGAATCGCTGTTCCCAGCGCATCGTGGGTGAACGCAAAAGCCATAAAATGAATGCTTTGCTGGGCATTGTTCAAGAGCGGCACCAGTTGGCTGGCTACTTCATCTTCGGCCGCAAACAAAATCTGAATCGGTGTGCCCTCGACGGTGGCGGTCTGCTCAGCGACGGTTGAGGGGGAGGTGGGGCCAAACTCGCCGCGCCACAGTTCCGCAAATTCGCGCTCATAAATCGCCGCAACTGCTGGTGATTCTAGTACCAGCACATTGTTGTTGTTGCGGAAGTTGCCGTTGACGGTAATGTTGGTTGAACCGGTCCACACCACTTGCTCATCAAAAATCCAGAACTTATTGTGCATTAGAGCGCTGCGATCGTCGTCTTTGACCTCAATCCCCGCCGCTTGGAGCAGTGCAAACTGCCCATGATCTGCCTCGTGATCTGCGCCGAGGCCATGTTCATCATCCGTGACCCATTGCACCGTTACCCCCCGTTCCTGAGCGGCAATCAACGCCTCTGCTACCGGGGTGAGGTTAAATTCAAAGGCCGCAATGTGAATGGTGCGCTGGGCTTGGTTAATGCGATCGATCAGTTTTTCGGGAATCGAGCCCTTGAGATTATTGGGGTCTGAGGCCGCCTTGGGGTTGGTAAAGTAAACCTGCCACCAGTCGCCCCCGCTGCCCACCGCCGTCGGTCCAGCGGACGGGGCAATCTTGCTAAAGATCCCCAAGGGATCTGCTCCGGTCACGGCGTAGTAGCCCGCCAGCACAATGACAACCACAGTGATTAACACAGAAAGAGTGCGTGTGAGTTGCTGCTGAGTCTGTTTGAGGGATTTTAAAAAGCTAGAGAGTCCGCCTTTTTTCCGGGACGATTTCCGTCGTGTGGTTTTGCGTTTGGTCGATTTGCGTTTCGTTTTTTTCTTGGCCATGGCTCTGGGGGCATTGGGTTGGCTGATGGAGTTGCGATCTTCCTATTTTGTCACTTTTAGTCTCTGCCTCAGTGCTAAGCGGAGCTCTGCAATTTTGGTACGGTTGCAGCTGATGTGATGAGCCGCGATCGCCACCCGAACACCTCGCTGAATTTGCTCTGGGCGCTAGAAGGGGCGATTTTGGATTTGGATTGGCGCGAGCTTTCGGTCCAGCAGAAGGCGGAGCTGCGCAGTCAGGTTCAGGGGTTGTGAGGTAGAGTCCTCGCCCTACTCGATACGATAGAGTGAGGATATCTTGCAAATTCTCCTGACGTGACGATGCAGCTTACTCTGAATCCGCTCCAAGCAGAAATTCTGGAAACGTTAGTGCAGCATGGCCAATATCCATCCTTGGAAATGGCGCTGAATGCAGCGCTATTGAATCTTGTCGATGAA
Organism: Cyanobacteria bacterium P01_G01_bin.54; assembly: GCA_039180005.1. Classification (GTDB taxonomy): domain Bacteria; phylum Cyanobacteriota; class Cyanobacteriia; order Cyanobacteriales; family Spirulinaceae; genus SIO3F2. The sequence goes on from JBCDEB010000181.1 coordinate 11,501, forward strand.
GTGCCAGCCGTAGCAGACAGCCCCGATTATGCAGCGTGGGTCGAGCAAACCCGGCGTCAGATCAATGCGGCACGGGCACAGATCGCAGCGGGAGAGGTACAAACGGTTGATGCGGTGTTGGCTGAGTTACGAGCTAAGGTTCAGCGGGCTAGGGATTCGGCTACATTGAATGGCTTAGCGTCCATACTCTTGAATCCATAAAGCGATCGCAGTCAATATCGTCTCAGTGTTTTGTAAAACATCCTTGTCTTGAAATCGGAGAACATGTACTCCAAGTGATTCCAATCGTGATTGTCGATATCTATCTTTTTCCTGAGCATCTTGGCTATCATGAGAGCCACCATCAATTTCAATCGCTAGCATTAGCTTTTTGCAATAAAAATCAATAATGTATTCATCAATGGGTCGTTGTCGATCAAAGTCATAACCGCCCATTTGTTTGGACTTAAGATGTTGCCAAAGCACAATTTCCGAATGGGTCATGTTTTGGCGTAATTTACGAGCGATCGCTTTCAATCGAGGATTGTAGGGCAAAATTCTGGGGGTCATAGTGATAAGTGTGCTATACAAGTCTCCTCCTGGGGAGGAGTACCCCGGAGGGGGGAGGTGGGTCAACCCACTATTGCACTCATCCGGTTTGTCTCCTGCTAGGTGGCCTACCCCCGACCCACCCCGGTCATCGCTGCGCGAGACCGCCCCTCCCGAGAGGGGATTTTTGGGTTAGGGGGTGCGGGAGGAGTTGCTGTATTGGCTGGCGAAATGTTCGCGCAGCAGGGCATGGATGAAGCGATAGCCGCCGCCGACGCGTTGAAGAAAGCCACGATCGGTGCAGTAGCGGAGGAATTTGCTGTCGTTAGAAAGTATGTAAGGTAATAGAGATATAGCGTTGAAAGTTGGCAAAGTCTTGATCGGTTGTGAAGATACGATAATCTCGACGATGGGCTACAGCACAAATTAGAAAATCAGTATTAGCGCCTTGAATGCCATTGCTACGACAGGTGTTGAAAAACTCGGCAGCAAGCTCATAGTCTGCTGTGATGAGTTCAAGATCTAGAAAGGCACGGAGATGGTTTTGCAGCTTTGTGAACTGCTCAATATGACGGATGCCAGAGAGAACTTCTTGGCGAATAGCGCCGATGATATGTGCTTGATTGGTATTGATCAGAGAGCGCAGTTCATGAACAACAGATGTCTGGGCATCTGTTGTTTGGCGTCGAAGTGCGAGTGACCAGATTGAGGTGTCTACGATAACGCTCATGCTGTTTGTCGCTGTTGTTTGTAGTCGTAGCTGGGGTCGTAGTCAATTGTGCCGAAGAGGTCAAAGATTTGGCGCTGTTTCTGGCGCTGGATGTATTCATGCAGCATAGCGGAGATGAGTTCGTCGGCAGTGGTTTGCTCTTTGCTGAGGGCGAGGGCTTCTTGGAGGAGTTGGGGGTCGATGGTGAGTTGGGTCATGGTGTTTTGAGTTTAGGTTTTTTTTGCGGGATGAGGGTTGCCGTATTGGCTGGCGAAATGCTCGCGGAGGAGGGCATGGACAAAGCGATAGCCGCCGCCGACCCGTTGGAGAAAGCCGCGATCGGTGCAGTAGCGGAGGAATTTGCTGTAGTTCCAGGGGCCATGGCCGAAGAGGCGGAGGCAAATGCGGAGGGAAAGGTGTTGGATTGCTGAAGCTAGCCCTCCTGCATTTGCACCCAAAAACAGGCCGTAGAGCACACCTTGGGCAAGAATTTGACTCCAGGTTAATGGTTCTGGGATAACCCGATTCATTGCTAGAGGAATTAAGATTCCCAGTGGTGAGAACAAGAAGCCAAAGATTAGTGAGTTTAATAATGACTGACGCATTCCTTGGTTATCTTTGGTTTTGAAATCAATGTCCGCCCCAGTCATTGACTCAACTAGCCCTCCAACTAGCCCGAAAACTAGCCCTCCAACTAGCCCGAAAACTAGCCCTCCAACTAGCCCGAAAACTAGCCCTCCAACTAGCCCGACAACTAGCCCGAAAACTAGCCCGAAAACTAGCCCTCCAACTAGCCCTCCAACTAGCCATTGGCCAATATTTCTTCTTAAATTTTTTGGCGCGACGCGCCAAAAAATTTGAATTGTTTCAACCGTATTAATATTACTTGGTTTGCCTAGCCCTCCAACTAGCCCTCCAACTAGCCCTCCAACTAGCCCTCCAACTAGCCCGAAAACTAGCCCTCCAACTAGCCCTCCAACTAGCCCTCCAACTAGCCCGAAAACTAGCCCTCCAACTAGCCC
>JBCDEB010000182.1:0-13726 GCA_039180005.1 Cyanobacteria bacterium P01_G01_bin.54
ATGGCCTGTAAGCCTCATAAACGTCTCTTTTTTGACCGTGGTCTGATGGCTCTTTCCCTTGTCCGCTCTACTCTTCAGCTTCCTTGTCATCCCTAAAGGCCCCCGACACCTCCTGCTGAAGGGGCAATTTCCCCCTCAGACTCCGGCAATATCGGAGCCAGTATTGTTGATTGCGCTGAGTTTCAGGGTCTTTCGCGATATCTGCTGCTCCAGAACTCAGGTTAACTAGCGCTAGCCTTGCGATAAACCGCTACAGTAAGGGTCATTCAAGCCGTTGAATTGGAGCCTGTCATCATGAAAGTACGGCTAATCGCGATGGGATTGATTGCCTTGGGGGCGATCGCCCTCGGTATCATTACCGATGCCCAATCGTCTTCGCTGCCCCTAAAAACCCCCCCGCTACAAGTCGCCCAAAGCCGTGCCCCCCGACTGATTAGCGCCTATGCGACCAACGACACGGTTTGGGTGCGTCATTCACGCTATTACTTCTCCATTGAGCTACCGCCCACTGTCCTCAATCCAGTCCAAAAGATCCAGCTCCAGCAGCGCACCGGGATACGTCAGATTTCTTTGCGGCCAGAGGAGTCGATCGCCTTTCTTGGCACATCACGGCGCAAAGGCGAGGTGGTTGACATTGCCAATATTGAATGGAACCGAGACCAAGCTCAAATTGAATTGATTTTGGCCGAGCCGGTTCAAGCCAGTAAAATTGTGACCGTGGGTTTGCGTCCGGTGCGCAACCCCCGTTACAGCGGCGAATATAGTTTTGGCGTTACTGTATTTGCCAACCCTGAAGCCGAGGAAGGATTGTATTTGGGACCAGGGCGGCTGCATTTTTATGCGCGAGATTTTGATTTTCGGTGGTAGCGATCGTATTGGCCCCATCCAATTAACCGACTGCCCCCTGGCATCAGTCCAGAACACTAAGGTCAAGGCAGTTGCTCAGTTCACCCCTGGCTGTTGCTAGAGAGATCGGATACGCTGATGGAGTAAAGACTGTCCATAGGTATGTGAAAAAGTTAAAATTGCTCAAAATTCCGCCAATTTTGAGTTCTGTATATAAGAAAAAATTATTGTTTGATGGCGCGATCTCTGCCGCTATCATTATTGTTGTTTATTCTATTGCTGCGACATTTGATATTAATGAAAAATGGATTGAATGGTCAGAAAAATATGAACAGTGGGAAATAGACGAGCTTCCATTTGGTCTGAGTGTCTTCGCATTTGCAATGGTCTGGTTCGCCTGGCGACGACTCCAAGACCTCAAAAAAATAAATCGTGCGCTATCACTGGCTCAGCAATCGCTTCTTTCCGAAATTGCCCAGCGCAAACAAGCCGAGAAACTAGAAGCAGAAACTCGCCATAAAATTGAAAAAAATATGCGCATTCAGCAATTGAGAAATGCGCGAGACTCTGTTATTCAAGAGATGGGCGAGTTCTTGATGTTTGCACATAGTAAGACGGAGATTATTAATATTGCTGTGCAACGGACTCAAGAGGTTTTACCTTTTGAATCGGGAGCAATTTATGAATATCAAGGAGATACTTTAAAATATCTTCAGGGCTGGGGAGATTTCCGGCAAGATATTTCATCCAATCTCGAGGATTATACCTGCTGGGCGAGCCGCCGTTTTCAAGCCCATATTGAAACGTTTCTTGAAGATACTTCCCCATTGTGTGCCCATGCCATGCCTGGCTTTCAGTCTATCTGTGTTCCCATTCTGACCCCAAAAGGCATGTGGGGTATTTTTTATTTTTGCCGTTCAGCTCAAACCGATGAAGACCAACAAGAGCTTGATATCGGTATTCAAGAAATTAACCGCTTGGCAAAGTCGATCACTGATGCTTTGGGGCTCCATCTTCATAATTTATTTCTCAAAGAGCAGCTCACGCTCGAATCAATGAAAGATCCCCTGACCGGCATCTTAAACCGTCGGGGTTTAAAACAAATGGTGCATGAGCGGAACTTACTGGGAAATCCTGAGCTGAATTTTGCGGTCTTGCTCTTTGATATTGACCATTTTAAAAGCTTTAACGATCGCTATGGCCATGACATGGGTGATCGGGCAATAATCTCTGTTGTAGAAGCTGTTAATAATATGATGCGGTCTGAAGATATTTTCTGTCGTCATGGTGGTGAAGAGTTTGTGCTGATTTTTTCGGATATTTGCTCTGAGAATGTGATTCGACGAGCTGAGGGTATTCGTAGATTAGTTGAAGATAAAACAATTGAAATTGGTCAAGAGAAGTCTAAGAAGTTGACCATATCGATTGGGATTGCGATCTATCCAGAACATGGAAACACTTACGAACAGCTCTTTGAACATGCAGATAAAGCGCTTTACTTTGCTAAACAGCATGGACGTAATCAAGTGGTTGATTATGAGCAGTTTTTACAGTCAAGCTGATTGATTTCACTCAGTTTAAGCATAGTACTCAATACTCAATTGGCTTGTAAGCCTGATGAGTAATTAGGGACTCCTTCGCACCAACTGACGGGCTACCATAACCAAGATAACTATTTGATCTCACAGAGATGGGGGAGCGCTGTTGCGATCGCCCCGCTAAAATCTAATTATCCCCCACCGTTCCACATCATGATCACCGAAATCCAGGTCAAAGACTTCAAAAGCTATCGTCACGGTGTCCTGCCCCTCGCCCCCTTGACGGTGCTCATTGGTGCCAATGCCTCGGGCAAGAGCAACATCATTGAGGCAATTCGATTGCTCTCAGAGATTGCTGGTGGACAACGCTTAATGTTGTTGGGCCGTACAACTCGATCTTCCTTACGTTCCTTTCGAGGCAAAACCCATGAACTTGGTTATCAAGGACAAGATTCTTTCCAACTGATATGCAAAATTGAGCCAGGTTTACACCATGCGTGGAATCAGCTTGAAATGACCTTGCAAGTAGATGAGCATAGAGATGCTTTTGTAAGTCAGGAAAAAATCACGAACGCAGATAAAGACTCTCCTCTTTACAAGATCGTCAGCGAACCCAGAGGAGCGGGCGGTGATGTTTTTGTTGAATATGATGATCTAACTATTGAACATCAGAAATTGAAGGTTGTTTGCAGTGGGCATATGGCAATCTTTACCCAGTTGTTGAGTGAAATCCGCTTCCCTGATACTGCCTCAGAGAGCCGTCATAAAATTCCTCTGATCACAAATGACTATGTTAAGGCTCTACGCAATATTATTTCAATTGAACCCGAGCCTCATGTAATGCGTTCTCATGGATATGCAGACCATCCTCTTCTAGATAAGCATGGAGAAAATCTGTCTGGAATTCTTTACCAATTGTGCCGTGATCAGAATAAAAAAACCAAAATCTTGGACTTCATAGAAAGCTTGCCGGAGCAAGACATAAAAGACATTGACTTCTATGAGACAGGTCATGGAGAGGTCATGCTGAAACTCACAGAAACGTTTGGTGACGTTGAAACTATTTATGATGTAACTACACTATCTGACGGCACACTGAGAGTTTTGGCTATAGCTGCTGCTATATTCTCGGCACCAAAACAAAGTCTTGTGATTATCGAAGAAATCGATAATGGCATTCATCCTAGCCGAATCAAAACGTTATTTGCAAAGATTAACACTATTGCCCAAGAACGTCAGCTCCGGATTTTAACGACCAGTCACAATCCTGCTTTGCTCGATTCATTACCCGATGAGGCTGGCCCTGATGCTGTATTTTGCTATCGAAGTCCTGAAGATGGCTCTAGCAAACTGGTTCGGTTGCGAGATATTCGAGACTATGTTGAGCTGATGGTACAAGGATCTGTAGGTCATTTAATGACCCATGGTATTTTGGAGCGCTTTGTTAAGTACCATCCAGAGCCCGAAGAAAAAAGACGAAGAGCCTTGGAATGGTTAAAAAAAATGCGCAAAGAGGTTGAGAATGTGGGCTAAAAGAGTTATTGCGATCGTCGATACCTCAGTCCTCTGTGAATTCTTAAATTTACCGGGTCGGAACAGTTCTCGAGCTGCGGTTATGACAGAATTTCAGGAATTGATTGCCGCTGATGCCATGCTAATTTTGCCGATGGCAACGATCTATGAAACTGGAAATTATATTGCACGTTTATCTGATGGCGATCAACGTCGAGAGTTTGCAACCATTTTTGCCAACGAAGTACGCCGTGCAATTAATGGAGAATCGCCCTGGCAAGTGCTTCAGGCTCCCCAAATCGAGGAAATTCGAGCCTGGTTAGATAAATTTCCTTATTTTGCAGGAAAGACTGTGAGTCTAGCCGACTTGTCCATGATCAAAGATTGGGAAAAAGCTAGAGCCCGTGAACAGGAAGCAAAACGGCATCCCAACACGAGAGTATTTATCTGGTCGCTCGATCGCCAGGATTTGAGTGCCTACGACGACCAACCCTGAAGAGATTCAGCCGGGCTACCCCCCATCCCCCACAGGATCGTAGTATTTTAGTCAACACTTGTTCGATCGCCCGACTGCATCCCTATGACCGCATCATCAACCCCTGTCAACCCGACCGAGCCCGCCCCATCTTCCCCACCGATTGTCCCACTCCTCACCATCTTTCGCTTGGGTCTATTTAACATGGGCTTGGGTCTGATGTCTGTGTTGACGCTCGCCGTACTCAACCGGGTGATGATCAGTGAACTTTTGGTTCCCGCCACCCTGACCGCTGGGATTGTCGCCCTGCAATATTTTGCTGCACCCGCGCGAGTCTTGTTTGGCCAGCTCTCCGATAATCATCCTCTGCTGGGCTTACACCGTACGAACTATGCCCGGCTGGGGGTGCTTTGCACCGGAATTTGTGCCTTTATTGCCGTACAGATTGCCTGGAAACTGGGAATGGCTGTCCCTGAGGGGGGCTGGGTCTGGAACTCGGACACAATGACTTGGTCGCTATTGCTAGCCCTGGTCTTTGTGGCCTACGGTTTCTCGATTAGCGCAAGTTCCACCCCCTTTACAGCCCTGTTGGTGGATATTTCGGATGAGAAGGGGCGATCGCGCATTGTGGCCATTGTTTGGTCGATGCTGCTGGTGGGGATTGTGTTTGGTGGTGTTCTCGGCAAAGTTTGGGGCGAGACCCTGCTGGGAGAAGAAGGGGAAGCCTTGGTTTTGAGTAATATTGCCGAGCTGTATTCCCCCTTGACGCTGCTATTTATCATTGCACCGATCGCGTTTATCCTGATGGCAAACTTGGCCACCTGGGGGGTGGAACGGCGCTACTCTCGCTTTCGCCAAACCACAAAAGTGAGCCAACGGGAAGACAGCGTCACGGTACGGCAGACAGTTAAATTGTTGATCAGTAATCGCCAAGTGGCTATTTTCTTTAGCTTTTTGTTTCTGCTCACCATGGGCTTGTTTCTGCAAGAAGCGGTGCTTGAACCCTATGGTGGCGAAATCTTTAAAATGCCCATTGGTGAGACGACGCTGCTCAACTCGTTTTGGGGGACCGGTGTGCTGCTGGGTTATGGTTTCACAGGCTTTGTGGTGATTCCCCGCTTCGGGAATCAGAAAACGGCGCATTGGGGCTGTGCTTTGGTGGCGATTTGCTTTAGCCTCATCATCCTGGCGGGCTTTAGCCAAGAACCCGATTTGCTACGGGGAGCGCTGATCATTTTTGGACTGGCCACGGGTATGGCAACCGTCGCCGCCATCGGCTTGCTCTTGGACTTGACAACGGCTGAGAGTGCAGGCACGTTTATTGGCGCGTGGGGCTTGTCCCAGGCATTTGCTCGGGGTGTGGCGACCTTTGCCGGGGGAGCAATTCTAGATTTAGGCAAAAACCTCTGGCAAGTGCCGCTGTTGGCCTACAGTACGGTGTTCACAGTGCAAATTCTCTGTATGCTGGGCGCGATCGTCATTCTGGCACGGGTGAGTGTGACCGAGTTCCGCAGCAACTCCCGCCGCACCCTGGCAACCGTGATGGAGGCCGAGCTCGATGGTTAAATCTGCCGATACGGATGTGATCACACCGGATTTCTGGGACGATGTGTTGGATTTTTGCCATCAGATCACCGCCAAAGTCAGCGATCGCCTCCTGCAAGACTTTGGCCGTCTCCAAGCCACCGAAAAAGCCGATGGTAGCCTGGTGACCGATGCCGACAAATGGTCGGATCAAACGATTCGGGCGGCGATCGCCCAGGTTTTTCCCGAGCATGGGGTCTTGAGCGAAGAAACAGTGCATATTTTCCCTGATCCAGACTGGTGCTGGATTATTGACCCAATCGATGGCACCACCAACTTTACGCGGGGCGTACCCCTGTGGGGAATTTCCCTAGGGCTGCTCTACCAGGGAACGCCGGTATTTGGCTATGTTGACGTACCACCCCTGGGTCAGCGCTACCACGGCTACTGGTATGGCGAGAGTGGCCTAACGGGGCCCAAGGGAGCCTATTGCAACGATCGCGCCCTCTGCACTCGCACCGATGCCCCCGGCAAGAACCAGCTCTTTAACCTCTGTGCTCGCAGCACTAGAGTGATGCAGCAGCCCTTTCCCTGCAAAATCCGCATGATGGGGGTCGCGACATACAATTGTCTACTAGTCGCCAGTGGTGCAACGCTTGGGGCTGCCGAGGCCACACCGAAAATTTGGGATATTGCGGCGGTGTGGGCGATCGTTCAAGCCGCAGGCGGCACATTTGCCACCTTGGAGACGGAACCCGTGTTTCCCCTGGTTGTGGGGCAAGATTATGGCGATCGCGCCTTTCCGAGTCTGATCTTGAGTCAATCGCAATGGCTGCCAACCTTTCGTCCCCTAGTGGACTGCATTGTTGAACCCAATTGAATCCGCTATTCCGTCCGGAAATACCCTAGGGGATGCTTGTAGCTAGGATTGAGGCGATCGCAACGTTATAGCTAACGGTGAGACAGGGATGGATTCGTACTGCTCAAAATGAAGATCGCTCCAATCCTGCCATTTCCAGCGACAGATGATATAACCGGAGTATCCCGCTCGGGATGCAACGTGAGAGAGTCCACCACAAGGGTGTGTGGAACCCAAGCCTGACTGCTTATTTTCAGATCTGTCAACGGTTATTCAAAACAGGGAGACCCATTATTCTTGGGGTGCATTGACGCTCATCGAATGACCGATTGATGCCATTTCAAACGGTTATCAACTCCGTTCTCTTTGCAGACATGTAATATCACTTCTCTAGATTTCTAACAATCCATAACGGTTTTCCAAGCAACCAGAATATCCCCTACAGATGACTGTACGGCAGATGCCGCCTAGCCATCAATCTTTTCTCTGAGCATGTGGAAAAACCTCGATTCATTGCCTTTTTTAGATAATTTGAGCGTTGAGACAATGAGGATTTGTTGTACTCGAACTCAAGATTGAGCTGTTTCGAGGTTCCCATTGATATAAGCCACGATATCGTTTATCTGCAGGTATTCCATGTCTAATTATAATCCCAACCTCACTTTAAATCAGGCATTACAACAGATGGGAGGAGATCCACCGTCTAGCATTCACTGGATGGTTCGGCTTCTCGAAAATCCGGCCAGTCCGATCGCCCTTCCCGGTAACGTTGATCTCCATCGCCATGACTATTTACACCTCTTGCTCGATCGCGGTCTTTCCCTCGATGATGAAGCCTTTGTGATTGGGTTTACCATGGGCAATGATCCGGCAACCAAACCATGGCATCTTGCTAGTTTTAAACTAGTCTCCTGGCTTCTATATCCCCGAGAATATCGCTTTAGCTGGATGCAGCTTAAAATCTTTGATTTGGGACTGGTGTATGGTCGCAGCCTAACGACCAAAAACTTTAACCGGCTAGATTTCTCGCCCTATTTCAACCAGACCTTGGCACAACTGCGATCGCACTTTGGGATTGACAGCCAAACCCTGGCTAGCTTTGAGCAGGTGGAGCAGATTTTAAAGGGACAGTCCGGGTCAGAGCCCATTCAAACCAGTCAGGAATGCCTGGCAGGCAGTTGAATCGATAAAATCGGTAAAAAACGACCGGGAATACTCTCCGATTCTCGCTCGCCGACCCGTTGACCCCCCATACGACGATAAAACGGTACAGCATGCGGATCGGCTTGAATAATCAGCGCTGTGGCAGCGAGCCGTTTTACCGTTTGTTTGGCATGTTCTAGCAGCGATCGCCCATAGCCCTGACCCATATATTGAGGTTCAACGAACATTGCCTCTAGTTCAAACTGATGGCTGTTGAGCGGCGTGATGGCAGAGAAGCCAACAATGATTTCTGGATTTTTCCGTTCTAATGCCACGAAAAAGTGGCCCTTATCAATCTCTGCCGCCGTATAGGTCAGTTCGGCCTGGCAGGCCGCCATAAAACCTGGGGAATAGCCCCAATAGGCTTTGGAGCGGCGGGCGATGGTACTCAATCGCTCGTGCTCATGGGATTGGGCAGGACGAATAAGCGACATTGAGGTACATCAGAGGTACATTAATTGGCCAGCTTTTCTAGTGCAATCCGTGCCGCTTCGGCCACCTGGGGATGGGCATCCTTGCTCAGAAAGGTGAGGGCCGAGCGGGATTTTTTGGAGGGCAGGCTGCCGAGGGCTTCAGCCAGTCGCTGGCGTACCAACCAATCGTCTGAGCTGGCAAAGTCGAGGATTGCGTCTACCGCATCTAGGGCTTTGATTTCGCCGAGAGCGGCGATCGCCGCTTGTTGAATCACCACTTCATCACTTTGCAGCGCATTGAGCAGAACCTCTTTCGCTCGGAGATCTTTAAGATTGCCTAAAGCAACTGCCGCGCTAAAGCGCACCAGCCATTGCGTATCTTCGTAAAAAGCTCGCACCAGCGGCTCAAAGGCACGGGTATCTTCCAGATAGCCTAATGCGCCAGCAGCATCGGCGCGGATGCCATAGTCCGAGTCGGTTTCGAGCAACTCCACGAGCAGGGGATAGCTCTCATCAGTGGCCTTAACCCCCAGCGCAAAGGTCGCCATGGAGCGAATTTGTAGCACCTCGTCCTTAAGGACTTTTTTGATCAAGGGCAAGGCCGCTTGAGCAGGGAAAGGACGCAAGGCCGCAAGCGCCAACATGCGATCGCGGGAATTAGGACTCTCTAGCTGTTGGGCAATTTCGCTAAGGGACATCTGATGCATAAACTCTTGCTATTTTCTCTTTTGATTATAAGTTAAGAATTTGTTATGAATATCTGTTTTGGTATCCCAGAAGGGGTTTAGCAGAGAATCCCTTCAATATAGCGCCGCACCACAAACTGACGTGGAACCTGTTCCGGCGTTAACGATATGGCAACCGCACCTGGGTAGGCAACCAGCGCTAAATCAAACCGACAGGGCCAATCTTGATATTGGGGAAACTTGCCCAAGAAGGTCTCCGCTGCTCGCCACAAGCGCTGCTGCTTGATGGAGGTGAGGGCCAAGAGCCCATCGGCATCCCAGTTGCGGCTGCGGCGGGTTTTCACCTCAATAAACCGGAGTTGCTCCCCCTCGGTGGCAATCAGGTCAATTTCTCCACCGCGACAACGCCACCGCCGATGGCAAATTTGCCAGCCCTTAGCCTGGAGCCACAAGCTGACCACCTGTTCCCCCGCTTGACCAACCCAATAGTCTGTTGATTTATGGCGGTTCAATCTCTTACTCGTAAACAACGCATCCCCGAACTCAGGGTCAACGGCGATCGCCCTAATGATAGGATTGCAGACAGATTAGGGCGCGTCATCAATTAATCTCAGAAGCCTGACGGGACAAACGATAGAGCGCCCGACCCCAAAAAACAGGAAAAGGGGCTGTAAGCTAGACGCAGCAATAGTTTGAAATCTAAATGATGACAGCCCCTAATAATGGCTGACCTAAACCCTTAATCATCACCCTTTATAATCTAGCTCCCTAGGTAAGCAATGAAGACGAAACCGTTGTGGCCAAAACAAACCCCTCTATTGTCCCTAGTGATGGGCCTTCTCAAGGTTAGCTTGATTGTCGGTTTGGTTTGGGGCTTGCTCAGCCCACCCGCCTTGGCGACCGATTATAACAAGCGGTTCCTCGCCGAAGCCGATTTTGCAGGTCAAGATCTACGAGACTCAAGCTTTCGAAGTGCGGATCTGCGCAAGGCAGATTTTCGCCACGCCAACCTCGAAGGGGTCTCCTTCTTCTCTGCTAACCTCGAAGGTGCCAATTTTGAAGGCGCGAATCTGCGGTTTTCGACCCTAGGCTCCACCCGTTTGACCCGTGCCAACCTCAAAGATGCGTTGCTCGAAGAGGCGTTTGCCATGAACGCGAAGTTTGATCGCGCGAATATCGAGGGGGCAGACTTTACCGATGTACTGATACGGGCAGATGTCCAACGTCAGCTCTGTGACCTGGCCAGTGGCACGAACCCCACCACCGGGCGAGACACCCGTGAGACACTGTTTTGCCCAGATTAGGGACGGTGATCAATTCGCCCGCAAACGACGGCGATAACGGGTTTACAATTTCTCTTGCTGTTTTTGAGATTGGGCGTTCTAACGTTTGTCCCGTAAGGTCTCTGATGTTAACTGATGACACACCCTAAATGACGTCAGCATTGATCCAACAACAGGTGCTTGCCCAGGCCAAAGCGGGTGATCTAGGGGGAATTGCGGGCTTACTCAAGCACCGATTTGCGCCCGAGGGGATAACCACGCGGGTGCGTTGGCTGGGGCGCGATCGCCTTCTTGTTGAGCTTGAAGCTGCCCAAGCGCCGCAGGCAACAGTCTGCCTCCCAGTGATTGAGCGGGGGTTCCAACAGCTAGCGATTCCCCATTTAGTGAGGGTGGACGTGGCTGCCTATCAGCAGGGACGAGAACCCGTCGTGTGGCGGCAGCAGGTGTCTTTGACCCCAACCGCAGTGGCGATCGACTTAGCCGCTTGGCTCGACGCGGGCTCTTCGCTACAGTCCTCAATTATCACCGTGCCCCAGCCTCTCCAGCCGACTCTGCCACAGCACGTTGAGCCGATGTGCGTTGAACCGGGGTGTGTTGAACCGAAGCCAATGCAACAATATTTGTCCTTTACCCTGGGCATGGCGAATCCGGGTCTGCTCGCGATCGAGGCCATTCAAGAAATTTTCTACCTGCCCTGGCAGCAAATCTTACCCGTTCCGGCAATGGGCGCTGCCGTTTTGGGTTTGCATTATTGGCGCGGCGAGATGCTCTGGCTTGTCGATCTCAATGATTTACTCGGCCGGGGAGGTCTAGATACGACCGCCTTAAGCAGCGTGAGTCTCTTGGTCTTGCGCTGGTGCAATTGCAGGCTGGGCTTGATGGTTCAGACAGTGGGCGAGATTTTGCCCTATAATCCAGAGCAACTACAAACCCCAAGGGGTCTCTTTAATGCTGACTTAGAGCCCTTTATCACAGGCTATCACCGGGAATCGAGTAGTATTGTCCTAAACCCAGCGGCAATTCTCAATGCTGCCCAGCAACAGTCAGTTCACGATGGGATGTGTCCCTTATAATCGAGGCAGTACTGAATCACCAGGACGAGCGGATAGGGTGCTTTTATTAACAGATCGATTCTGAGCTGCATCGGGCGGAGTGCTTTGGGCAAAATCCGGCTTGGCAGTTCTCAACCCGTTTTAACAACGAAACCGTGCTACTGCGCCAGAATATCCTTAACCTATGCTTTCTTCTCATCTCACCACTGACCACGAATTAATTAAGAGTCTGAGTCCAAGCGCGATGGATCAGATCTTGTTTTATTTGGCTTTTAGCGCCATGCGCACCAGTGGCCATCGCCATGGGGCGTTTCTAGACGCTGCCGCCACAGCGGCTAAATGTGCCATATATACCACCTACATGGAGCAGGGTGAAAATATCCGCATGACGGGGCATTTGCACCATATTGAGCCCAAACGGGTGAAGGTGATTGTCAATGAGATTCGTCAGGCTCTGACTGAGGGCAAGCTGCTCAAGGTGCTCGGCTCCCAGGAACCCCGCTATCTGATTCAGTTTCCCTATGTTTGGTTGGATAAATACCCTTGGGATGGGGCGCGATCGCGCCTGGGCAATACCAACCTGAACCGCGATCAGCGCGAGTACCTTGCTGAAAAACTCCCCGCCAATTTACCCCAGGCCCAACTGATCAACTCCTTCCAATTCTTTGAGTTGATTGAATTTTTGCATTTACGCTCCCAGGAAGAACTGCCCAACGCACGCAAGATGCCGATGAGTGAAGCGCTGGGTGAACATATCAAGCGGCGACTGATTTACTCGGGGACGGTGATGCGGGTGGATAACCCCTGGGGTCTGCCCTTCTATGCCCTGCTGCGCCCGACCTATTCCCCCGCAGGTCAAGAAGAGCGCACCTACACCATGGTCGAAGACACCGCCCGCTTCTTCCGGATGATGCGCGAATGGGCCAATGAAAACCCGGATGTAATGCGAATTTTAGAAGAATTTGATGTGCTGCCAGAGCAGTACGACGCGGCCAAAGCCGAGCTCGATCAGTTGCTCCGCGCTTGGGCGGACAAGTACCACCAGGATGATGGTGGCATTCCCATGGTGGTGCAGATGGTGTTTGGTAAGAAGGAAGATGAGGCACAAGCATAACTGAACCTTAACGCTGGGGGCATTAAATTTGAGGACAGAGGCTCTGCTGGAACAGGGGCACGAATTTTTTGAGCGATCGCCGATAAAAACTACTCAAGGTAGGAATAGGCGTCGCAAACTCCTCGGCCAGTTCTTGCCAAGCATAGTTTTCTAGGCGTTTGAGCAGGAGCGTCTTAAAGTTGATGGCCGGTTTGCCTTGGATGTGAGACTGTTGCAAGGTGCCATTGGGATCGGTTTTGATGAAGTCCAGCAGCTCACGGTAGAGCTCTTGATCTTGCAAATCGTCATTTGGCAGGCGATCGGCATAATATTCCAACAACACGGTGTACTGAATGGCAAACTTTTTGTGGCTGTATTTGGGATGCACCAGTTTGAGCGCATCATAAAAGCGAACATTCAGCAGGTAGTTGACCCAGCCAATCACATCCCCACGGGCAGGATCATAGCTGTCTAATTTGCGGAACAGATACACGCCAATGTCTTGGAGTGTGGTTTCATACACTTCGTCGTAGTAGGCAGGAGCAACCTTACTTTTATGGGGACGAAGTAGGTCGGGGGATCGCAGCAGCTTGTGATAGAAGCGGGAGAAGTAGCGTTGACGGGATGCGCTTCCAGCAGGATGTCGCTGGGCTTTGAGCAGCAGGGCATTGAGTTCTGTTTTGAGTTGTGACATGGGTAGAAGTGAATGAGTTATGCATAACTCTATGGTGATCGCCTTCACCTGTCAACCCCTACTTCATTTTTTATTGAGTTATGGTCGGCAGTATAGTTATGCTGTAGACTCTCTAGTATCAGCGTACGAAATGCCCAACGACTTGTGAAGCGACCCCGAAGACTGACAATCCCCCCTTCCCCCCTTGGAAAAGGGGGGTGACGCCGCAAGCGGCTGGGATAACGTTTAGAAAAAGGGTTTGAGTAGATAAGAACTCCCTTAACAAGGGGGTCGGCGTAGCCGGGGGGATCTCGCCAGCTTTATCTCATGGTTGCCAATGCGGTAAGTTCTATATTCATCAAGGTCCCGTCATGAAATACCCCGTCCTCTCGCTCTCTCTCGTCTTTGGTCTTGCTCTCCCCACCCCGGCGCAGATCACCCCTGACCCAACCCTCGGTGCCGAAAACTCCACCCTCCAACTCACCGCCCCCAACCAGCTCCAAATCAACGGCGGTGCAATCCGGGGCGCAAACCTCTTCCACAGCTTCGAGCAGTTCAGCATCCTTGAG
>JBCDEB010000183.1:0-13458 GCA_039180005.1 Cyanobacteria bacterium P01_G01_bin.54
ATACAATCCGGATTCAGTATGATTATTCCTCGGGCAGGCGGGACGCAGATTCGACAAGCTCACTGACCACCTGCGCTACGGGTTTCTGCTCACAATATCCTGTAGCGCGGGCATCTTGCCCGCCGCCAGGATCAGCCTTCGCTTTCTGTGTTCATACAATCCGGAGTCAGTATCAGACTCCGGCAATACCGGAGCCAGTATAGTTGAGTGTGCTCAGTTTCAGGGTCTTTCGCGATATCTGCTTATCCAGAACTCAGGTTAATACCAAAACGCAAAAGTCCGACGACAGATATCTAGCCCAAACCCAGAGATAACAACGGTTTTGTAACTGCGTTCGCGCAGCGTCCCCAGCAGGGAAACTATAAACTGCGAATTGCGAACTGGTATAACTTACCAACTGCCGCCACCGCCGCCGCCGCTGCTGCTGCCGCCGCCAAAGCTACCGCCGCCACCGGAACTACCACCGCCGCTATAGCCCCCCCCACCGCTATAACCCCCGCCATAAGCAGACGAACTCGAGGAAGAGAGGGTCTGACGAACTTTTTGGGGAATCGCCTCAATCTGTTCATGATGTTTGCCACAGCATTGACAGTCCCGAGTGACCTGGCGCTCCCCGGCACAGGAATAGGTGGCGGATTTAAGCACCTTGGTTTGCACCTTAACGGTAAATTCCTTGCAGTCGATACAGCGCTCAAAATTCTGGCGTGACCCGATAGCAACGTGTAAATGGATGGGATGGCCAATCAGTTGCCGACGCTGGGTGGAGAGGTTAGCCACACAGTCCGCACAGTGCCATGCCTGATAATGGGTGGTTTTGAGTTGCCGGGCGACCTGCTGGGGCTTGGAGAGGTGGCGCAACAGTTCGGGCTCAGTGAGTGGGTGGAGTTTTTGCTGGCAGGTTTCACAATAGAGGGGATACAGCGTCGCGTGACCATGGATTCGCTGGGCGGATTGTTTGAGACGACGGGCGAAAAGTACGCTCAGGGAGACGGTTAAGGCAAACCACAGTGGACCCCAAAACAGACCCCCCGCCCCCCAGACCGCAACCATGATCCGCAGCATGATGAGCGCGAGCACCCCATAGGTCACTGGCTGCTTCAAAAGATGATTGGATTTTTGCCAGTCTGGGAAATAGTCCAGGAAGAAAATCGCGGCATAAAAGACGCCGAGTAGCCATAGACCAAAGGCCAACGCTTGATAAAAAATACGATCGCCCGTATAGCTAAAAAGAATTGGGATGATTAGAAACATCGCCGTTGCGATGCCCGCCGCCATCAAGCGCAACCCGACCCAAGTTAAGGCCGTCGGTTTCTGTTTAACGGGCGTGCCTTGATAAACCGAGGGAACATAGGCGGGACGATTGAGGGTTTTGTAAGTTTGTCGCCCACTTAGCCAAGCTAAACCCACCAGAATCAACCCCAAGGCGAGCCATTGTTGGACCCGGTTGCTGGGGATGAGGCGTCCGGCGCTACCCGGCGGTGCGGCGAGCACCTGAATGAGCGCATCGGTTCCGGCTAAAACGCCGCGATCGAAGTTGCCGGCTTTGAAGTTCGGAATCACATGGCGATCGATGATGGCTTGAACCTGAGCGTTGGGGAGAATGTGCTGTAGGCCGTCGCCGGTTTCAATTTCCGTGCGGCGATCGCCCACCGAGATCAGAAATAGCACCCCATTGTTGGTGGTTGCCTTACCAATGCCCCAGGCATTAAATAGCTTTGTGGTAAAGGCTTTAGGCGAGGCATGACCGACGGTATCCGGAACCGTCACCACCGCAATTTCAGCTGTGGTCTGGGCTTCGAGTCGGCTAATTTGGCGGTTGAGTTGCGCCTCCGTGGCGGGACTCAAGATGTCTGCCATGTCAGTTACCCAGCCGCCATTGGTCTGGCGGGGGTTGGGCACGCTTTGAATTGAGATAGCCAGGCTGGCCTCGGCCAGGCAGACCACCAGCGCCAGACTGAGGATGATCCCGCCAAGCATTGTCCAGCCCTGCTGCTTAATCGGCGAGAAATAATGTTTACCCACTGCTCGGGGCGATCGCCTCCCTTGAATCGTCATTGTTCATTCTCCTGCTGACGGATCATCACAGCGCCTCCGGACAACCTGAACCCTTGCCTGGGACTGTCCCTAGCTTAATATCAAGCTGGAGGAAGTCAGAATTCGGAATTTTGAATTTTGAATTCGGAATTGCGAGTTCCACCGGGGTATCACCTTAAATCCGCGTGGACTTCAGTCGGGGTAGTGCCCTTCTAGCCCGATCTCGGTCGCCCACCGATCAACCCTCTGTCACCCAATACACCAGGGCAACCACGGGGGGATTGCCCCTACAGAAACTTTACTAATGCACCCATGAAGTTGTGCCATGGCACTATGGTGTAGTTTGTTTGAGGGGCACGCCAATTCGGATCGGGTATTAGCGTTTAACAGCGCCGGGGTTTCCCCACAGAGACCAGGAACTTTTGGGCTATCTTGATGAGAGTGAACACGCAATTTAACAAGCAACGATAACCAGCGATTATCTAGGAAGGTTTCATGTTCCGTCGGTTTGCGATCGCGCTCTTGAGCGCCCCCCTCAGCATGGGTCTGAGCCTGAGCTTCATGCCCCCAAGCCCGGCCCAGGTCACACCATCTGACGTACGCGGCCATTGGGCCGACCAATGCCTGAAGCAGATGGTGCATCAAGATATTATTAAGCCCTTCCCCGACAATACCTTTCGCGCCTACGTTGCGATGAAGCGGGGTGACTTTGCCGATGTCCTCAGTCGCGCCTTTCCGGAAATGCCCCTGGTGCGGGTCTTTGATGGTGATGAATTTGTGGATATTCCCGCCAACTACCAGGCGCTGCTGGATATTGAATATACCTACGAAACTCATTTTCTCTCCGGCTATCCCGATCGCTCCTTTAAGCCCAACGAAGAGGTCTCCCGATTAGAGGTGATTTTGGCGATCGCCTCCGGACTCGGGCTGGTGCGGGTGGCCCCACCACCACTGCCATCTTCCCCTGCCCAGCCCAATACGAATCCCGCCCCCAATCGCAACCTGCTAGAACCCCAAGCGGGCCCCTTTGAGGGTGACACGTTTGAACTAGAGATTGGAGCCGCGCTCCAAGATTCCGAGACGGTACTCCAAAGATCCTTTGTAGATGTTGAGGCGATCCCGCCCTATGCCCGTCCTGCCGTTGCAGCGGCGATCGAGGCCGGCTTAGTCGTCAACTTCCCCTATCCCCCCATTTTGCGCCCCCAAGATCCCGCTAGTCGTGGCGATGTGGCAGCTTTCATCTGCCAAGCAACGGGCAGCCCTGGCCTGGTTTCGCCCCTCTATCAGGTGGGCGGCCGGCAACCCGTGACCCCCAACCGATTCAATCCATTTCCCCGGCGACCGTTTTAGGTTTTAGTCCTGCACATGGTATTGAGACCCTAGATCCCCCCTTCCCCCATTGGTAAGGGGGGTGACGCCGCAAGCGTCTAGGATAGCTTACTTGAGTAGGTTTAGACTGTAGAACCCCCTTACCAAGGGGGTCGGCGCAGCCGGGGGGATCTCGTCAGCTTCGCTAGGACAAATCCCCCTTACCTCAACCACGGCCGAGCCAAGAAATAACTGGTCACAGACTTAGCATCCATATTCATGGGCTGGCTGCGCACGGTTTCTTCAAAGTCTTGGGGGCTCATGAGTACCACCTCGATATCCTCGTCCTCGTCCTGGCTCGGTGGGGTAGCGAGCTTTTCTAGACCCTGAGCCAAGAAGGCATAGATATACTCGTCCGAATAACCCGGTGCCAGGGGAAACTGCCCCAGGTTACGCCATTGGCTGGCCCGGTAACCCGTTTCTTCTTGGATCTCCCGCTCAATGGTGGCGGCAGGATCTTCACCCGGTTCAACCGTCCCCGCTGGAAACTCCAGCAAGCGCCCCTGTACCGCAAAGCGGTATTGCCGCACCAGCACCAGTTGGCCGTCCGGGGTGATCGGCACAGCTAACGCCCCGCCAGGGTGGCGGATACATTCCCAGCTCCCTTCGGCTCCGTTGGGCAATCGCAGCCGATTGACATCAAAGCTAAATTTTCGGCCTTGGTAAAACAGGAGCTGTTGGAGCTGTTCGGGGGCTTCGAGAGACATGGTTAATTCGCAGTTCGCAGTTAGTTGTTTGTAATGTTTGAGTTCGGAATTCGGAATTCCGAATTCTGAATTTCGATTCACGGCAACCATTGGGGTCGAATCCCCGCCAGAGGCAACTCCTCCAAAACCGGTTCAGCATCGGCTTGGGTGGCAGGAAAAAGGACCCAAAGGGAGCCTCCAACGATCGCCGCACTAGAATCCGTTTTCAGTACCGTCTCGCTGCGAGTATTGAGCGCGGTTTCGAGTTGGTCAAAAACCACAATCAATCCATCGGGGGCAATATGCCAATGCACCTCTTGCCCTGGCGGAAACTGGGTCAGGGGCACAACGGTTTGAGTGATGCGATCGATAAAGGCCAGATAGGGCTGCTCGGTGTAGTCGGTGTCAGACAGGCGGCGAGTGAGTAGACAGTAGAGTTCTTGGCCCGTGGGCGTAAACTGACAGTCCACAATCGAGCCCTCAGCATCAAAGACCTTCTCACTGCCCCCCTGATTATTGACTAGATAGAGCGATCGCACATATTGCTGCTCCGGATTCTCACGGTTAAAGTCCACCAGGGCCGCCTGACGACCATCGGGCGAGAACCCCAAGATCATGCCAAATTGGCCCAGAAAATCGATTGGATCTGCCTTCGGTTCTAAAGAGAGCAATGCAATGCCCTCCCCTTGGGCGCTGGCGATCAGTTTATTGTCAGGGGCAATTTCAAAGACGCCACCGGGGGGGTTTTGCAGGGCGATCGGTTTTTGGTTCTTTTTGAGCAACCAGAGCCCAATATCGTTGGGGTCATCGCGGCTGACCCGCTGCACCACAATCAACTCACCGTCGGCAGAGAGGTCAAACTTGAGCAGTTGATAGTCGCGGTTATCCAGCACCGTCTCCACTTGTCCGGCTACCGTTGTGCTGCTGGGGGCCTCCCCCGCTGGGTGTAAGCCCGTAGTGACGCGATAGAGTTTCTGCTCCAAAATCCCCCGCGTCTGGCTACGCTCCACAGCGGTAAACAGAATCTGTCGCCCGTCGGTGTAGGGCTCAAACTCGGTCACGACCAGATCGGTTCCCGTCAGAATTTCCTTGGTCTGCTGGCTGAGGTTAAAGAGCACCAGACGGCCCTGCTCTTCCCCCACAATGCCAATATAAGCGAGAACGCGATCGGGCGTCTGGAACGCGGCCGTGAAAGGCTGCATTTCCTGGCCCTGGCGGTCTTGACCTTGAAACTGCTCTGTCGCCCCCGTTAATTCCAAACGGTAATGATTGCCGTAGGGGGCGGGGAAGTCGAGGGTATAGGCCAGCCGTCGTCCTGACCAACTGACACGACCCGGCAGGGGGTCAACAGCGTCAGGCTGATCCGGTACCGTAATTTGAAGATTCGCTTCAACACTCTGGTGGTTCATCGGGCGATCGAACTCCAGCAAAAAGGCTTCATCCTGAGCGCGGATGACCTGGTCTTGCCAGGTAAATGTGCGCACCTTGGGGCGAGTATCAAACCAGCATTGATGCCCGGAGCACCAGACTCCTGTCAGGAGCAACAGACTGAGTAACACCAGCAGAATCAAGACGGTGGTGATAGACACCAAATCAATGGTGTGGAGCGTGATCGGGCGTCGAGCGGAGCGAGCCATGGGCTATACCAATTCGCAGTTCGCAGTTCGCAGTTTACAGTTGACGAGGAACTTTCGCCAAACAGCGAAGTGAGCCGACCGACCGCTCCCTCTAGGAGTCGATTGCCAGGCAAAATATCCCCTTTTGGGAGGGGTGATCAAGCGTAGCGCCGACCGGGGCGGGTTGGGTGTGGGCCGCTCGTACATGGGTTCAGAGAGGCGTTGTCAGGGTTGGGGCTGCCCTAAAACTCGTAAGGATCATCAGGGGTGTCAATGATCTCAATCTCCTCCGGATCGATGATGAGCTGACGCCGTGAACCAAAGGTTTCGGTGGCCATCACGCCCTGCACCCGTAGCCAACTGTCGGCGGGATAATTGTTCCGATCGCCCACTCTGACCGGTAGCCCCACCGGATAGGCATCCACCGCGCAGCAGGTAATCACAAAGCGAGAGACCAATAGATAGTCCTTTGGGAGTTCTGGCGGCTGTACCACAAAGCCCGTCACATCGACCGCTTGGTCGGTGTAGGCATCGGGTTCGGGGTAGGCATTGAGCGTGCGCACCCATTCAATGAGCGATCGCTCCTCCGGCGGCGTTGGGTTTTTAAAGGACTGCACCTGGGTTTGGGTGACGGGCAGGGTATCGCTGATGCCCCGCTGCAAAGCGGTGTCGCTAGCCAATACCGTGGGCGGAATGATGAGGCCCGCGATCGCCACCCCCGTCAAGAGACCCATACCCAACCCTGGTGGCAGTAGCGTAAAGTGGGGCAACTCCTGTACAACGCCCTTCCGACGCAGCAGGTACAGCAGTCGCAAACAGCCCACGATCAGCAAAACAAACCCGGCAGCTAAGGTCAAAGGCGCATAGTTGGGGTGAATCAACAACCGGAGTTGGCCGGTCGCATGATATTTCAGCATCAGCGATCCCCAGCTAATGAGTGCCAGCACATCCAGCCAAGGCAACAGTCCCAAAATCCAAGAACGCAAGCGGAGCATTAAATTAAATTAAGTTTGATTGAGCGACAATCATTAGGGGTGAATCGGGCGCTAGGCTGAGGGGCGTTAAATGGGTAGTCTAAAGGCGTACCCAAATGTAAGAGAGCAGAAATCAGCCATCGGTTCAAAATTCGCAGAATGCCGATTACACAAGCACTCTGAACTCTGAACCTTGAACTCGAAACGCCGCCTTGCGGCAATCGCCCTCCCCAAGGTATCAGATTTTTCAGTGGCTGCGGGCTTGGGGTCAGGGTAGCGGATTGGGGCAAGGTGAATCGAACAAAACGATCGCGCGATACTGCCGCGCTACACTCCAGAAGATGCAGAAGGAATTATCGTGTTTGAGATCGCGCTAAAGCAAAACAACTATCCCACCTATATTCTTTCCGACAAGTCGGTGAATGCTCGACTAGAAGTTGTCCCAGAGCGGGGGGGGATCATCACAATGTGGCGGCTCCAGGGCCAGGATTTGCTTTACTTTGATGCAGAGCGCTTTGCTGATCCGAGCCTGAGCATTCGGGGGGGAATTCCGATTCTCTTTCCCCTTTGCGGCAATCTGCCCAATGATCTCTACGTTCACCAGAGTAAGTCTTACAAGCTCAAGCAGCATGGCTTTGCCCGTGATCTACCCTGGACAGTGCGCGATCGCAGTACCACCGATGCAGCGAGCATTACCCTAGCCTTGGTGAGTAATGAGCAAACCCGTGCCAGCTATCCCTTTGACTTTGAGTTGCAATTCACCTATCGGCTCAAGGGGAACGGGTTGACGATCGAGCAAGTGTTTACCAACTGCTCCAGCGAAACGATGCCCTTTAGCACCGGGTTGCACCCTTATTTTTTGACCCAGGATAAACGCCAGTTGACGTTTGAAATTGCCGCTAAGCAGTGGCGCAACCAAATGGATCAAACCTTGCATTCGTTTAATGGCCATTTTGATATTGAGGCGGAAGAAATTGATGCCGCCCTGTTTCCCGTGACCCGGCCGGCCAGTCTGGTCAACAATCGCCGCAATCATAAAATCACTCTGACCAGCTCTGAGTTGTATAAAGGCATTGTATTTTGGACCGTTCAAGGTAAAGACTATTGCTGTCTCGAACCCTGGAGTGCCCCTCGTAATGCCCTCAACAGTAAGGAGTTTCTCACCTATTTGGAGCCGGGTGAGTCACAGACAGCACAGGTGGAATTGACGGTGAGCTATTTGAACAAGTCTTAAGTATCGACCCGTGCGATATCCCAAAACTGCATTAGCGTTAGCGTCTCTCGCTTACGCCAAGGGCTTAGGCTTTGAGCCCCATGCTGATTTTGAGCAATGCCGGGCTCACCTCGGCCAATGGGATGGCACACCCCAGTTGACCTTTGGCTACCACGATGGTAAGCCCTACTTCTTCAGCGGCCCTTACGATGATTCTGAAGCGATTATGGCAACGCTAGAGAAAAACGTGGGTTCAGGCAATTTTCATTACACAGCGGCGATCGGGGGCGATAGTCCAGATACTCTCTTGCTGTAGGGGATAGAAATTTGAGCCAGAGATTCGGCTCAGGGCCATCTCCCTAGGATTGCTCCGAATCCGTCAGTTTGCAGAAGTTGCATCAGCATCGGGGGACGGTTTCACCGATAATGGATTGCTTGACGTTCTCTCCCTCCCTTTGCGCCCACCATGACCCAACTCACGCCCACGCCCAGCTATAGCCTTGCCCTGCACCTACAACTGTCCAATCAACCGGGAAAACTCGCAACGGTCATCGAGGCGATCGCCGAGCAGGGGGGCAATGTGGGTCAGATTGATCTCATTGCGCAGGATCGCCATCGTTCAATCCGGGCCTTGGTGGTGGATGCGGCCAGTCAAGACCATGCCGAGCAGATCGTCAGCGCCATTAAGACCCTGGCGGACGTGGAATTGCTGGCGGCCAACGATCGCACCTTTGCCCTGCACCAAGGGGGCAAAATTGAGATCTACAGCACGATTAGCCTTAAGGAGCAGTCCAGCCTCGCTATGGCTTATACCCCCGGTGTAGGGCGGATTTCTCAGGCGATCGCCGAGCGGCCAGACTCCGTTTTCGACCTGACGATTAAGGGGAACATGGTGGCGATCGTCAGCGATGGTAGTGCCATCCTAGGCCTCGGCAACCTCGGTCCTGAGGCCGCCCTACCGGTAATGGAGGGCAAGGCGCTCCTGCTCAAGGGGTTTGCTGAGGTGGATGCCTTTCCGATCTGCCTCGCCACCCAGGATACAGACGAAATTGTCAAAACCGTGAAATATCTGGCCCCCGTCTTCGGCGGCATCAATCTCGAAGATATCAGCGCCCCCCGTTGTTTTGAGATTGAGCGGCGGTTGCGCCAGGAACTCGATATTCCTGTCTTTCACGATGATCAGCATGGCACGGCGATCGTCACTCTCGCGGCCCTGCTCAATGCTCTCAAGGTGGTTGAAAAAGCGATCGATCAGGTCAAAATCGTCTTTAACGGTGCGGGGGCAGCGGGCATTGCTGTCGCGAAATTATTGCGCTTAGCGGGGGCCAAAACCCTTTGGATGTGTGACTCTAAGGGGATTATCTCCAGCCAGCGAGACAATCTAACCCCCGAAAAACAAGACTTTGCCGTTGATGCTCAGGGTACCCTAGCCGATGCGGTTCAGGATGCCGATGTGTTTGTGGGCTTGAGCGTCTCGGGGGTACTGACGCCAGAGATGGTCAGCACCATGGGCGATCGCCCGATCGTCTTTGCCATGGCCAACCCGATCCCAGAAATTCAACCGGAACTGGTACAGGGTCAAGTGGCGGTGATGGCCACCGGACGCAGTGATTATGCCAACCAGATCAACAATGTCTTGGCCTTTCCTGGCATCTTCCGGGGCGCACTCGACTGCCGCGCTAAGGAAATTACCCAGCAGATGTGTCTCAAGGCCGCCGAGGCGATCGCCGCCCTCGTCGCCCCCCAAGACCTCAACGCCGAGCAGATCATTCCCTCCGTCTTTGATGAGCGCGTCGCCCCAGCAGTGGCAGAAGCGGTGATGCAGGCCGCTCGTGCGGAGGGGACGGCCCAGGCTTAGGGTCTTTGCCCCTTCCAACCCCAAACCGGAACGGCAGCCATGACCGTCATGCGGACATCCGTCCGGCCTGGGCTAAAAACCACCCCAGCAACCGCTCGTTCACCTGCTCCGGCTGCTCAAAGGGCAACAAATGGGCGGTATTCGCAAAACAATGCCACTCGCAATGGGGTAGCCGATTTGCCGTCTCCTGGCTGGATGCTGCTGTAATGTGGACATCGTATTCTCCGGCCAGCATCAGACAGGGCATGGTTAAGAGGTTCAGGTCGTCGAGGCGATCGTAGCCCTGGCTTAGGGCCGCTTGCAGTGCCTGCGTCGCTGGGCCAGAGGTGCGCCAATAGGCAGCGACGCCGTACTGGGCCAAATAGCGGTAGGGGGTGGACGTCTGCTGATGAATCAGCCAGCGAAAGAGCGATCGCGCCCCAAAGGTCTCAATATTCCAGGGCCAGCCGGGCCGGAGTTGGTTGAGCAGCGCCGCGATCCCAGTACAGGCCAGATCCAAGGCATTGACTTGAGGATGGGCACCGCGCGGTCGGGCAGCCGTGCCAATTAAGGCGATCGCCGGATAGCGTGCCGGGTTACGCAGGGCGAGCTCCAGGGCTAAAATCCCCCCCAGCGACCAGCCCAACAAAAAGCATTGCTCGATCCTTTGTTGGGCCAGGAGCTGCTCTAAATCACCGAGATGATCCGCCATGACAAACGGGGCACGAACACGACTCTGGCCATACCCCCGTAGATCCGGCGCAATCGTCTGAAACTGCTGCGAGAGGCGATCGGTAAAGACCCGCATCGCTGCGCCGGAGCCGGGATGGCCGTGGAGACAGAGGAGGGGTCGTCCCTGACCCCGAATCTCTACGGCCAGATCTAAGGGAGGGGTCATCATACTGCTGTGCTCTTGGGATCAAAGACATCGACTCGGTGGCGGCCCAGGTCACGGCCCGCCAATCGCCCGTCCGCTTTCGATAAGCGCCATTCTTGCAATTGTCACGCTTTGCTGATAGAGGTCTGAGCGTTTGGTGTTAGGATAACTGATTGCAATTGCTGGTTGATGAATCACCTATGAAACCCCATCATTTCGCCCTTTGTGCTGCAACCTGTTTGGTTGTGCTCAGCTCCGGCTATCACACCGCTGAATCTGCCTCGACGGCAGCAGAGCCCCACACCTTGAACCCCGCGCCGCTGAATCAAACAGCGCTGCTTTCGTTAGCCTATGCGGCGGGGGTTGTTGATTGGGGTCGTCAGCAGTCTGAGGAGCAGGGTCTAGAAACTATCTAGGGCGTGCCATCAAGACCTGCCTCCCCTCTCGAGCGAGGGTGCCCCTCCCAAGGGTCGATTTCCAAACGTCTAATCCCCTCTTGAGAGTAGGGCTGTTTTATGTTCTGGAGAGAAAAAAGAAGACCCGATGGTTCTTGCTGTAAGGGCAAGGTTTCCCCGCTCTGCAACCCACTCGATGACATTGGCAGGATGGTTTTAACGGTTGCGCGGGCACGGAAACCGTGCCCCTAGAGTTGATTGGAATTTTCTCTGGTAAACATAAACCTACTGAATGGGGGGCGTGGTGGGACGGTCGCGATTGGGGTTGCACAGGGCACAGACACAACCGAGCGCATCACTGAGGGACTCATCGGACGTATAGCCGAGCGCTGGGGTGTCAAAATCGTCTGACTGAACCTGGACGATCGCTGCAGTTGCATCCCCCGTTAAGGTCGCTTGAGCAGTTGAGGATGCGTCAGAAGCGGCAAGCGCCGGTTGATTGAAGAGTAGAGCCGCAGCGGCAAGGGAACCCGAGCAGCCCAAAGCGGTTAAGAGAGTGGCTTGATTCATAATTTTAGGGTGTGTTATCCAAATTGTTCTGGACTCCTTCGGGGACGAGCCGTAACACGCCCGACCCGAAACATAAATTAGGGGCTATCAGCTAAGCATGGCAATGGTTGATAAGCCAACTGATGAGAGCCCCCGAGGGAGCAGACTGTTTTTTCAGAATAACCAAGACAGCAATTGCGTGCAATGACGCTCATGGAGCGATTGGTGTTCATTGCAGGGCCATCCGGATGGCGGCCGATCGAACTTGAATGATCCGAGAACGACAAAATGGATGCTGTTCGGTGCTGCCCTATGCAAATGACCTTTGCAGAAAATCATCATAACCAAAATCACACAGGCGATTGGCTCATCTATCCTGCCCTCAACCTCTTCCTCTACGATGGGCGCGATCGCGATCCAATCCGGGAAGACTGGGGCGACAAGCAATCCCGTCGTCTGCCTCCCCCCTACAATGGCTATCGCTATCAGCGCATTCTGGGGGAGTTTTATGCCCTCCAGATCAATGGCATGGACAAAAGCGACGATGCCGAATGGACCTATCATCCCAAGTCCCTCAATTGTTTTTTTGAAATCAAGGAAATCCTATTGGCCGAGAAACGGGCGATCGGCGGTGGAGCGCTGGGGGAAACCTGGCTGATGGTGGGGCGACAGGCTGACCCTGAGCAAGATATTCAGCGGGTGGCGGAGCATTGCTACCAGACGCTGGGCATCTCGGAGCAACTGAGCTGGCAGGAGGATCTCATTGGTCAGGGGCGGATTCTCGATGCCACCTGCTATGAGTTGTGGTCACCGCCCAGCACCGATGCCAAGCCGGTTTATCATCTCTACATCTGCATTTTTGACTATGGTGCAGGGCTCAAGCGCCTCGATCGCCTCTATCACCACCTCCTGACTCTGGGGCTCTATCGCCACCAAGTTACTTGGGCTTTTCAGCAGAGCCGGAAGATCCAGGCTCAACTGGTGGAGGATTACCACACCATCCGTACCCTCCATCAGGCTGCCCGCTTCAACCTGGAACAAAACACCCCGGAATTTGACGCGCTGATCCAGACCCTCAGCCAGAGCCTGTTAATGCTCTCACGCTATACCGAGAGCCTCAATCGTCTCTCCCGTCATACCCATTTGCTAGCTGGAGCCTTGGAGCAATACCGCGATCGCTACCGCATGCTCACTCGCCTGGATGGCGACGCTGAGATCCAGTTTCTCGAACGGTTTCGTAACTTTGCCATCCGCCGCTTCCTGCGACCCCTCCAGCAAGACTCGGTTCAATTCAACCCCGGTTTGCAACTGCTCGAAGACTCGATCCAGATGATGCAAGGGATGCTGCAAATTGAGCAGTTTAATCAGCAATATCACCTCGGGCGCACGGCGATCGCCGCCACGGTCGGCTTGGGTAGCGCGACCTTAACCGGAATTGCGATCGCGCCTCAACTCGCCGAGCAGCGCCTGGAGCGCCCCACACCGGCTTGGCTATTTGGCTTTGATTTGATGCTCATTCTGGTTGTGAGTGCGATCGGCGGTCTGGGCCTCGGCAGGCTGGCTTGGCGTTGGTTACCGAAAGTTTTGAAATCTTAGGCAAGGTTCAAAGTTAAAGGTTCAAGGTTAAAAGTTCAAAGTATCTGAGTTCATCAAGGGCGGATGAAAAGTAGAACATCCCCTCTCGGGAGTAGGGTTGTTTTATGTTTACCAGAGAAAATTCTGGATCACCTGTAGGGGCACGGTTTCCGTGCCCGCGCAACCTTTAAAACCATCCTGCCAATGTCATCGAGTGGGTTGCAGGGCGGGGTTTCCCACTGGTGTGAACTTAACGCTGGGATGCCTGCCCCGCCTGGGGTTCAAACCCCAGGCTAATAGCGAAAGTAGGCTAAAGCCCACTCATCCAGAAAAC
>JBCDEB010000184.1:0-13351 GCA_039180005.1 Cyanobacteria bacterium P01_G01_bin.54
GAACGAACTCATTCCTGGATGAATCGTTTTCGACGATTGCTGATTCGTTGGGAGAAGAAGGCAGACAACTATTTGGGGTTTCTTCAACTCGCTAGCGCTTTCATCACATTCCGCTCAGCTGGGGTTTTCGGATAGGCTCTTAGTATTCTATAAAGCATAGCTGCGTGGCTGTTTATTATGTTTGGGGTTGCCATTGCACGATCCTTTTTTCAGTCTCATCGAAAATTATCAATTTAAGATGGCGGCTCCGAATAACAATTTGAACAACCTCCTCTTGGAAAAAACTGTGATACGTACTCTCTCGTGAGGTCGCGACTCTTCACTTCTAGAGAGAACGGTTCCTCCGTGATAGTCCAACCATCTTTTATCAGGGCGGCTTTGACAGTGTCATGGTACAAATCCTTATACCAAATCCGAATTCAGTAGCCCCGACTCAAAATGGATAGCCTGGTAAGGGCGATGCGGCTGCTCGCCCCTCGGTATCGGGGGCAGCTAACCAGGATTTGGCATTAGCGGGCATCCAGGTCGATAAAACTGACGATACTAACACTACTATTATAGACCTGAGTAGCACGAGTCACCAAAGCCACCTATGTTGCCGATGCACTCAAACGATAAAGTAGGAATTAGACGATGGCGAGAACGTCTTTTTCCAAGGAGATTTTTTACTACAGAAACTTCGTCCTTCCTAATTCATCCTTCATCCTTTCCTTCAAACTTCCGCCTTCCACCTTCCACCTTTTACTCATACACCTGCCAAATCTCTCGCCCTCGAGATTGAATATACTCAACCAACGTCTGCGGTGAAATTACCTTTACCTGCCCACCAAAGCCTAAAATCCAGCGCTTGAAGTCCACATCGTGGGTAATCACCCAGTTGGGTAAATTAACCTTGAACCGATTGGGGAAAGTCGCGTCCCCAGTCTTGGGTAAGCAAAATAGGGTCTTTTTCTCAGTCGCGGTCATAGCCGCCCCCGGCAACCGGGGCGACATCTGTTGACGCCCCGGAAAGCGCTGGGTGCCCTCACTGATAAACCGAAAGATGGCATCGGTAAACCATAGCTCACAGGTCTCCTCTATCTGGGCTCTAGCCCTAGCGGTACCTCTGAGGAAAGCTTGCTGATCGGTTGCACTATTACCCAGATAGATACCGTAGCTCGCCCCATAAAGCCGCATCATATCATCCCAGGCTTTAGCCTGAGCTGCTTTAGGACGGGTAAACAAGCCCGATGGCAACAGCTCTAAGCGATCTAAGCGCTCAAATCGCAATAACCCATCGGACAGCCGCTGATAGCCCAGATACCAGGCAATATTGTGAAATACAATTTGCAATGGCAGCACCTGAAAAGCATCCTCCGCTTCTCCGGCAAAGCGAGCCGTACCTCTCCGTCGCTTGAGGGTCAGCACCTTGCCATAGAGAATGGCATCTTCAAGATTTTCGGCATTCCCCGGAGCTGCCAACGAACCTGTATGGGTAGGAAACTGTTGAATATCGACGATGGACTGCTGCAACACCGTGCGCACTGGCATCGGTGAGGCCTGTCCTTGCTGGAGAAACTTAACCCGTTCTCGAAAAGTCTCATAGGTAGTCAGCAAAACCGGGTCATCGAGGTGGTGGACCTGCCCAGCTAAACTGTTGTAGACTCGCAACAGCTCGGCTTTAGACAAAATTGCGGTACCGATAAAATAGCCCTGGGTTTGGGAGGTTTTTGTCATCAGTCCATAGGGTTTAAAGATCTCACCCATATCTCGGCGTACGCTATCACTGTAGCCAGGGGGAATCACCCCCTGGGTCTCCAGGGTGACTACCAGGGTATTTAGGCTACCCTGCCCCGGCACGTATAAAAAGGGATGGTGAACAATAAATCGGAAGGTGCCCAGCAAACGCTTAAACGGTGCTTGATCTGAGTAGCGATGCAGAGAGAATTTGGGCGGTTCGTCTACCTCGGGTAGATCAATCGGGGTAGGGGTATAGGGGGCATTGACGATATGGTTAGCCTGCAGCCAAGCGAGATCTTGTGTGATCGCACCTGGCTGCGCATAGAGCCCTCCATAGTGATGGGCTATCAGCGCGTTGATCTCATCAACAGCCGTCTCAAATCGGGGACTCTGCCTAAGGGCCTGCGGTAGCTGTGCGCTCTGCTGCAAACGGCCTGCCCCTGGGTAGCGCAGCAAGATTTCAAGTAAGTACAGCAGCCGCTCAAAGGCGAGCAGACTAGAATAGGGGTGCAATTGACACTGGCCCTGCCGCCGCTGGCGTTGCAGCAGCGACTGGGGCAGGGTCTGTATTTTGTGGGCGATCGCATCCCAATCAACCTGGTGGTCACCCAGGGGCACTGCATTCACCACGGCAAACCCCTCCGCTGGCAGCGGTGGCATGTCCCTAAGGGCTTGATGAAAGTGCTCTATCACTGCCGTACCCACCTGCCGCTCGCGCCCTTGATCTCGCTTCTTACAGACCGACAAGGGTATTTTTAGCCACCAGGCCATCCATTGGGTATGCCCATCGGCCAGCTTTTGCATCAGGTCCAGTCGCCAGGCTCGTCTGGCATTGGTGGCATCATAAATAACGGGTTGATGGTTTGCGATCGCACCCCTAATTTGACGGAGTACCTCCGTTTCGACCGCTGGCCAGTGACCCTGCACGCTGGCATCGCCAAATAGCGCCTGACGAATTTGGTCGGTTGACACCCACCGATACTCAGGGCAGCGCGCCACCCATTGCTGTGCCAGGGTTGATTTGCCCGAGCCCGGTGGGCCGATCAGGCAATGACAGATAAACAGCGGCTCAGAAGAGGCTGTCATCAGCTGCTAGAGGGTGGGGTTAGCGTTGCGATCGCCCAGTCGCGAATCTCGCCGTAGAGGCCAAAATAGTCAGGATCACCCCACAGATCGGTCTTATTTCTTGTACTTTGACCGATGCAGTTAAGAGAATGCAAAATACCTTGCATAGTAGGCAGAATATTTGCATCAGAGCAGGCTAATTGACAGGCTCTTCTTTCATTCCTAGATTTCTTTTTTAGCTCTCTAAAACGATCTTCATAAACCTCTTTTAATCGGGATTTATTAATCCCTTTAGCCCCATGAATGAGATAGTTTCGATTATTGTACCAAAAATCTAGCTTTCCCCAATTCTCAAGTATAGCCGAAATATCTATAGCCTTTGATGCGCCTTCTTGAGTAAAAAAGTCTTTAATAAATTCTCGTTTCCGATAACGGTTACCTCTTTTTACATCTTCAGGAAACTGGCTGTTTAATTTTTCAATCAAATCTTTTTGAGTAACATCGCAAAATGAACCAAGATGGGAAAGGAAATGGCTGATCCGACCTAGCTCAAAATAAATCTTGCACTGCGCGTACAGATTTTCGGATAGATTATCAAATCGCCTCAGTAAAGCTTGTATATCAGAAACATGAGCTGCTGACTCCTTTGCAGATTGCGTATCCAGGTTCATGTGGTCTGCTGCTGTTTTCAAACCTAGAAGAGTCATTAAAACTTTACTACGCTGTTTTTGTAACTCTTCACGATCATCGGAAACGGTTGCTTGGAGAGTCTTATCCCACCCCTGTAGCAGGGAAACTGCCCCATCAAAGTCCCAGCGGTCTAGCAGGAGTTGGACCGTCTGATATCGCTGGTTTTGTTGATACCGCCAGTAGGCCACCCGCTGACAGTCCGAGGGCTGACCCGCTAGAATTTTGCTCACCTGCGGCTTAGGACTCAGAAAGATCTGAGCTTTGGTATTCGAAGCTAACGCCTGCACCTTCAACGCCTGCTGCATCTGAGCGGTTCCCCCTTTGACGCTCAAATAGAGCGTTTCAGCCGGGCCAAACCCTTCAAACAGATGAAAGTAATGCTCATACAGCCTATCTTCGTCAATGGCAGGGAACTCAATCTTAGAATTGACTAAGCTGAGGGGCGCACCCTCTCCAGTGACCAGTTCAGGATGCTGTCGGGCCAGCCACGCCTGAATGATGCCAAATGCATACACCGTATCGTTAGGATAGCCCTTGATTTCTGACGCTGGTTGGTCGGTCACCACCAGATACGCCTGCATCAACGTCCTGGACGTGTGGACCTGCTCCTCAGCGGCCAGCGCTGATTGGATCACACCCCAAATCCTGCCAATGCTGATACGCGAATGCCAGGTCTCTGGATCTTGCTGGTATGACTTCAACAGCGCCTGACACACCTCACGAAACTTAGCGTCAACAGAGGTACCTAACTCTCGGTGGGCCATATTGCCCAACAGCTTTTGTCGCCTATGCCATGCAGCCCCTTCTGGCGTAGCAGGGTCAGGCTGTTCTAAGTTCGGCTCCTGCCGCTCAAACAAGGGCAAATAATACTCATCTGTTTTGAGTGCAATATCCGAAGTTCCAACATTTGCAACTAAAATAACCATCTTTTGATCCTCATCTCAGCGGCCAGATTTTTAGATAACGGTGACTCCGCTCTCGTAATTCCTGCAAGTATTTCTTGCGCGGGTTGTGAGTCGCCCCAAACACGGTGACGACCTGAAATTCATCACAAACAGAGTTATCACAATCATCATCAATGGGATTAATACTCAGATTATTGACCCAAACAGGAGAGGGAGTTGCCTTGTTGCCAGAGACATTTCCACAAAGATTGCGATCATATTTTTTCTCTTTCTTACCATTTCTTTCAATCTCTATCTTCAAATCTTCGTCATGCAAGATCGCCAAGGCGTAGGGTTTCTTATTATCGCGATTACCTGTACAAACGACAATTTGGGCATTCGCGTCAACTACTTGAGACCAATCTCGATCGCTAACTTGTCCTACGCGCTTTGATTGATTCAAATCAAAGGTTTTATTCGTGATTTGACCAAGAGCCTCATGAAAGACTCTGATACGTTTCTGAAAGGATTGTTTGAAGGTTTCTACATCATTGGTCAAGGTCCAGAATTTGTCATCAGAATTAGGGATCAAATTGTTACCTCGATAATAAGGTCGCTGCCTTCGAGGATTTGGGCGATCCTTTCTAGAGTAGCGAGGACGTCTAGCCCCTTGACCTATCCCACCGAGATGAAACATTATCCAGGTCAAATTGCTAATTAGTTGTTTGACCGCTTTTTCCTGTTCAGTCGGCGTTTCGGAAGACAAAAGGATCATCAGTCTTCCTTCTTCAAATCCATAGGAGTTTGAGCGTTTCTTCGGCTCTTCTCGAATCTCTCCCTCTTCTATCCTAACGGTTACCCAACCTCTAGTTTGCGGCTTAATCGCTCCAAAGAGTAATGACTCCATCGCCCTGGCTTCAGGGGGAGGTGTTGCATTTTGACCGGCACGGATAGCCTTTAAATAATCTTTGAGGGTACTTTCACTACCAATCGGTAATACACCTGAAGCAAAGGCTCGGAACCAGTAGCGTAGCATTGACTTGAAGGCAGAGGCGCGAGACTCAGCTACGGCGACTGTATCAGCCTCAAATTTATCCTTTTTAACTTTCCAGTCATTTTTCTCAAAGTCCCATTTATAGGGACGATTCAGATCCCTAAATTTTTGATAGCCATGAATTAGCTGTCCCTCCACAGCGAAGTCTACCTGCAAAATTATTTGTTTGGGTTCTAGATCAACGTTTTCTGAGACTAGCTGTCCGTATCCCGTATTAATTTGGGAACCAATTCCAGCCTGCAAACCAGATTCGAGCCAAATTCTAATTTGGCGCAAAACCTTTAAGTTTTCTGGACTGTCAGTCCTGGGTCGTATGCCGATCAGAAAAGTAGATCCCTTTAATGAATAAAACGGATTGGGATTTGACTTATATTCTGGAAGATTGCCATCCTCCTGCCACTGCCAAATATTATTCACCATATCTAGATGCAACCCACCTGACCGGATCTCCTGTGTTGCCAGAGGATAGGCATCTAGAAAAATTACTTTCCCAGTGCGATCGCATTTATCTGCATCCAAAGAACCAAAGTAGGGATCGCTTTTCTTTGCAGCGTCTTTCCAGGATAGGTTCGGATCATCTTTCATAAATTGCCGAATTGCAGAGGCTCGCGCGACCCCCCTCAATGAGCTTGCGGGGATATAGGGCATCCCTGTAGCATCAAAAGCAGGTAGAAGAATATTCTCCGGCCCTCGATGTCCCCCTACCCGAATACGCCAGGGGCAAACAACTGAGAAATGGTTTCCCTCTCCCGCGATCAAGCGAGTGCGATCAGTCAACTTCTTCAATCTGTCACGATAATCAGCTTGTACCATGGCCATCTGAAGGATTTGTACCTTGCTAGGATCTTTGTAGTCACTGCCACAATCACGCATCCAGCGCAAGTATTCTACAAAGCTAGCAGTTGGATGAGGATCAGGTACTTCTGTTGTATTTAGCCATGGCAAGGTTTCAGGCGGTTGTCCCTCAGGCGGTTGATCACGATAATTATTTCTTCTAGAGTGACCGCCACTACCGGAACCCCCACTATTGCCTTTACCGCCAGTTGTAATGACTTTTTTCTTTTTGGCAGGAGGTGACTGATTTTGTTTGGATTGGCCCGGTTTTGGTCCACGTTGCAAAGGATTCGGATTTGGCATTTTCAGTTGGCCTCCTCAACACCTACATAAATAGCTGTGGTCCAAAAGCTAAACTCTTGAGCGATAGTAAGGCCCAGTCCTGTCAATCCTAAATAATCTTCTGTCCCTAGCGTCTTTAGAGTATCCAACCCAATATCCCCAGAAAGAGCTGACTGTCCAGAAATTCTCTCAAGACAATTGAAATATGCGGCAACAACATCTATCTTGCCAGCCTGATCCTTAAGAGCTTTCTCTTCTGCTTTGAGGCGCATCATCCCCCAAGTGGCTAAATAAGTATAGAGTTCAGCAGCCTGCCTCTTTTGCTGCTTTAGGCGATTCTCGTCATCTTTATATCGCTCATAAAGGTTATTTAGGGCTGTGTATACTGGCGTGCCTATAGTACGCGGATCAAAACTCATAACTCGATTTCTCCCTATTTGATAAACCCATTACGCTGCTGGCACCCACTGTTCTACAAAGCCTCTACCCAAGCTTTCTTGACCGCCAAGCTGCAACAGCGAGCGCTCCGCCAGTAAGTCGGTAAACATCCGCTGCGCCGTTTCGCCGAAGCCATTCGATTGAGTGGTAGGTCCCCAGGGGAAATACATCAGCGTATCTGGCGGAATCGCCTCTTCGTAGCGAAAGCCGCCCTCCACGGTCTTATGCTCATCGAGTTTGATCTTGACCTGCCGCCAGAGACTCATCTGCACCAGGGTCTGGCAATGGGCATCTGGCAGCACCAGCACTCGTTCAATGCTGCTCGTCTGAGGAGATTGCAATCCAAAGGCTTGCCAGTCTGGCCACGGGTCTGTTGACCCCTGCCATAGTTTATTTTCGGCATCATCAGGCCGCAGAATAGCATCTTTGAGATAAATAGGCTTGGTTTTATCCAGGTTAGTTTCATAACCCGTCGGAATCGTAGCATCCACGCCGCTCAGCCTGGCCCAGCGCTTTAGCAGCAGTGGGCAACTGACCCACACAACACCATGGCTCAGAGAAGGCACTGGCATCCACAGAATCGAGGCATCACCAATCCAGATATTGCCTTGCTCTAGCTGAGTTAGTTTTTTGCCGAAGGCTTGTTCATACTGCTCATGCAAGTCATCTAGTGCTTGTAAATAGTCTCGTCTCTTTTCATCTTGTTCTTCTTCAATCTGCTTCGGGGTGGGTCGTTTCAAATCAGCTAAGCCTGGCCCAAACAAAATTAATCGCGTCCAAAGATCTGACGAAAAGGCTCTAAGGCGACCCCGCACCGTACTAGAAGGGGCATAGGGCAATTCTGTGTGAGATTCGCGAGCAATACCGACCAGATTGCCCTCCTGACTGGCCCCCCCAGTATGCAGAGGAGACAGCAGATAAAGATAAGACAAATTCATAACTTATTGACCCCAAAGTAAAATTCCGTAGTTGAGCGCGTTAAACGTGTCTAACCAATTGCCACCGTTTCTTGGCAAAAGCTTAGGCTCTCCATCAGATGATTGAAATTCAGTTGGAACTTGCCCAGTCTGAAAGCGGTAGACCGTCCCCGGTGGCACAAATGCCCGCTGCGGCTGAAAGGCGATATCTTTTGGCGTTTCAGCCTTATCTTGAGCCCCTTCCGCCTTTTGCTCGGGTCGCTTGGGCCTTTGAAACACAGACATGCCCCCCCAAAGCAAAGGTCGATCTCCAACGCAGCTGCGCAGAGAAGCTTGCCAACTTTCAGGCACCAGGCCAAACTTCTCACTATCCGTGGTGACTTCAGCCAGACCAGGGGTCAAAACATAAGCGGTATCTTGAGCAGTCCCAGGCGCACGAAAGGTCTGTAATTCTTCCCAGCTGGGGGGAGCTTCTTCCATCAGTGAGACAATTGCCCGGTGACCTTCTCCACCTAAACGCACTACCTTGGCCTCAAGTTTAATACTAATGCCAGCCACCAGATGCCAGTGGGGCTCCATACGAATCGCCACCTCTGTGAAATAGCCGTCTTCGTCTTTTACCTGTCGCGTGCCAGGTTGCACCTTGATATGGGGCAACACCTGTGTACGCCAGGGATTGTCATGAAAGGCTCCTGCTTCATCGTCAGAATGCTCTATGACCTCCCCCTTGAGATAACGAATCAGCGCATCAGCCCGAATCCAGGGCTTGGGGCGTCCTGAAATGCCTTCCCAGATTTCAGGGGTTTCTTGTACAGGCGATACTTTACGAAGACAGGTATTGAGATTCTGCACAGAAGCGCTGCCCTCACCATCCAACCGCATGGGGGGAACCATTGGCACCAGCTGCTCTTTAGGGAAAAAATCTGGGTCTAGCCCAAGATGTTTCCAGGCGATATTTTCTCGGTCTAACGGTTGAAATCTGGCGGTGCGCTTCCATCGGACTGCCATTTTTGTAAAATCATCGGCTTCTGGGTCTTCATCCTGGGTTTGTTTGCGATCGCACACACAAACCAGATCCTGGGGTGTGGGCAACCAAAGCGTTGCGGCCTCCTCTGGGGGCGCATAAAGCAAGAAAGGCCCAACAAACTCTAGCCAGTTTTCAGGCTGGCGACGATTGCTTTTGTTGCCAATCCAGGGGGTTGCTGAGCGCATCGCCTGGAATACGGTAATCGGCAGCGGTGGAAACTGCCCCTTTGCCCAGGAACCATCGCCCGGACTAAAGGGTTTGGCCTCACGCATTAGCAACAGATCAATCGGGTCAAGCCGATACCAATTTAGGTCAGACACAGCTCACCTCCAGTTCAGTTTCAGGAAATTCTTTGTCTTTCAAATCATTGACCCAGCTCAGCTCCTGCCGACGTCGAGAAATCCAAAAAGATGTAAATCGCAGCAGGCTGGCTAAATCCTCTAGTTCTGTACCTAGCGCCTCTTCTACATCTTGCCGCTTAGCCGTTTGCTGAGCGGCCCAGGCCCAAGCTTCCCACTGCGATAGCCAGCTCAAAATTGAGGCATGTACAACCTCTGGCAGCTGGTCTTCGCGACGCATCAAAATCGCTCTCGCAGCTTGGCAACAAAGTTGGTAATTCGGCGTCACCTCTACATGCTTGGGTAATTCTTCTGCCAGGCGATTAAGTACCGGGCTCAGGTCAAACTGGGCACAGTCATAGTGTTGAACAAATTCCCACCAGGCGTCTAATAAATGCCCCTTCATTAAGGCTTCTCGGGTGTTACCAGAGCCATAGATGATGCGGAAACAAAGACCATCTTTGGCTTTAATAGCTTCTTCTGAATTGCTAGGCTTTCCGCCAAGCAGTTTCTTGGCCCGCTCCTTTTCAGCGTCCCATAGGTTTTCAAGTACAGTCGGCAGCGGCACACTCTTGTGAGCCACCACAATCCCCATACTCATGGTGGCCCCTTCGCCCATCGTGAATAGAGGTCGCTCAGGTAAATTCTCCGGTAGCGGATCAGGGGGATGCCAATATCCACAGCCATCTCTACGGTCAAACTGATGCTCGGGATCTTCGCCGCCACACCAGGCGGCTCGTAGCGATCGCAAAAATCCAGGTAGGTCTGCTAGCGGCAGCGCCACCAGCACATCATCCCCACCGCTGTAGATGACCTTGCCACAATAGCGATGCTCGGTCAGATGGGGCACCAACCGGTTAGAAAAATCAAGCAATGCCCGATTGAGACCTACGTGGGTAGCAGGTCCCATGCGTTTTTTAGTCTTCAGGAATTCGCTCCAAACCTCTTTTTTGATACCTTTGAGATCGATTAGATCTTGTAGCAGGTAACCGTCATAGGTTTTGAGCTTGTGGCCGCTGACATATTTGCCCATGCCATCGCCATCAGCTAAGACCAATGCCCACCAGTCAGCAGGGCTATCATCACCGAATCCCATATCTTGGTGTGTCTTACTCACAAGGCCTCGCAGCAGCGCGGCGTCCTCCTTATCTAAGCCCATATCCTGCGCCAGCCACTTGCTAGAAAACATCACACCATTCAAGTTTTTACGGGCATAGCGCTCAGGATTAATTTTGGTATCAGTTTTCGGGATATTAGTTGGGCGAATTCGCGTCAGCAGTTTGTAGGTGCGGCGCTGCTTTGGCAAACTCTCACGAATTGATTGCTCTAGTATCTTCCAGTATTGCTGAGTCTGAGAGGTATGGTCATGGATAAAGCGAGCTGCCGCAATCGAGGTCAAATTTGGAAATCTCGAGAAACGCTCATATAACAGGCGAATTCGCTGTTCTATCTGAAATTTTTGATCTTGTTGTGAGTGTTGCCCAGCCTGCTGTCGTCTAGAAGTAATTTGCTTTTGAATTTGATAAACTTCAATACCTAGTTCCTCTGCGACACCGCCATAAACCCAGGCCATCCGTTTGGTTAACTCCAGCGCATTCAGCTTTTCTGAGCCGTCAAATAAACCTGGGTAGGCTAGTGACATCAGCTTCCAAAATAAGCGCATAGAGCCTGCCGCCATACCGCGACCGTGCTTAAAGTTGCCGGTGTAGTGTAACCGTGGATGCAGCGCACTAAACTGCCCCGACAGACTGGATCGCTCACCGGGTGCGGTCGGGATTTGCCAGCGGCGTGTGTTTTTGACTGCTTGCATACTCTGGCCCAGCCGGGCTTGTAGGCTACCCCACCAGCTACCGACATTGAGCTGCCTTTTATCTTGATCTACCTGAGCGTAGGTTTGTTGCTCAGCTTCAGTTGGGATCGGTGTGCGAGGCTGTGCGATCGCATTTTGCTGCCTAATCCAGGTTTGATTGTCTGACTCACGATAGACAAGCTCTCCCTCCGGGTTACCCAGGGGGACTGCAACAAAATAGGGCTGCCAGGTATTGCTGATTTGGGCCTCCCAAAGCTTATTCCACTCCCAACAGCCGTGCTGTTGTAGTTGTTGCAATTCTTTTTTATAGGTTTTTTCATCCCCTGGGAAAAGATCTTTAATATTTTTCCAGGTTGTTTCAAACCCCTTGTCAGACAAGTGATCAATCACTCGGCCTTTGATATGCCCACGCACCTGTTCAGCAATCTCGCACCAAATTGTCTTGAGTTCGGTCTGTAGCGCTTTGCCAAGTGCGATCGCATCTTCCCGACCAGAAACCACCGCCGTAATCGCATTTGGAAAACCGGCTGTACTCAAGCTGCGTGATTTGAAAGTCTTAAACCGCTCGACTGGATTACACTCTCTATCGTCGAATGCCTGTGCGAATATTGAATATTTTTGAATCAACAGGGCATCAATAATCTCTTGATCCCAGAGCGATGGAGTGATCACAGCATCTGGTCCGTATTGTTCAGCAATGTACCAGCACAATTGGGCACTGAGATAGTGCAAAATATAGGAACCTGACCAAAAGTCAGCGAATTTGCGGGAGGCTTTAATAAACTCTTGTACCGGAGAGAAGGTGAATAACAAGAGGTAGGGCGTCTGCGCGTCATCCTGTTCACGCCAGGATGCTGGGAACATAGCCCCCGTCAAAGCAGCTACAGTGCTCTTATAGCTGGGGATCGGGCAATCGGGCAAAATTGGATGGGCTGGGTTCAGCAATGCGTCTGACCCTGTATCTCGTTTTTGCGGATAAAATCGCCAACACCACCAATACAGGCGCTTCAGGGTTTCATCAAGATCATCCTCAACGGCAATAGCAGCTCTGGCAGCTTTTATTACATCGATGCGTTCATCTACGGTGACTAGCTTTAGCCCCGACAGCATCTGCGACTGGCCACTGATGGGGTGACGCACTTCTGTCGTAGCTTCCAGATGGCCCTCTCGCAGGTTAACTCGATCTGAGGAACTGGCGATATCAGCGGTTTTATATCCACAGTTGCTCCACCAAGCCTGAACGGTATCTAATCGAGGACTCAGCTCTAGTAGGTACTCAGCTAACTTATCGTTGAATTTTTTATCAGCGGGTTCTTGCAGCAGTGCATAGAGCTTGCGGGCATAAAATGCCTGCTTATCTGCTGATGACTGGTCTTCAGTCATGACAATCAGACTCCTCAATTCAGGGATGATTCAACGCTAACAGGTCGTTCGCTAATTTTTTGAAATTTGATGCGAATGACCGGATTTTTCTACACTAAGTCATTACCCATCTGGTAAATCTTTAGTGCTTATTGTGTTATTTCTAAGGTTTTTCGTAGCAATAGCCTATCGATTGGCACCCACATGTAGCATTTGTAACGGTAGATTTTAGATTATTGGCTATACTGCTTATGCCCATAAAGAGCTTATGTTAATCCTTATATAATTCACCCTATGTTACGGGTAGGATATTCTTCTATTTCTTTAGAATGGTTTCAGTATCTTCTATGTCGCTAATAATCTTTCTTGACGTTAACGCGAGGGTTCAGGGAATCTACGGAAGACTCAGTTTGTGTGTCATATCCTTCGAGGCTTTATGTAACAGGGGCTATGGCTGTTTTAGGGTGGGCAATCTTAAAAGAACTCAGTGGTCGTTTGATCATCCTTCGGAAGTTGATTGTAGAATACAGATGGGTCCGGCTTCTCAGAAGCCAGGAGTCGAAGACTTCACCAGAAGTCGAATTAATGGAAACTTGACTGGCAATGTCGTAATAAACAAAACACCCTTTGATAAGGCTTTACCCAGTCGAAGACTTCATCAGAAGTCGAATTAATGGAAACTTACAGGCGAATCCTGCGGTACGAGTACAATTATCTACGGGTCGAAGACTTCACCAGAAGTCGAATTAATGGAAACTTAGGTAGATACTCTCCGTGGACTCCAACAACTTCGTAAGTCGAAGACTTCACCAGAAGTCGAATTAATGGAAACATCCATGGATTGAAAGTATGATCAGTCCACTGAATTGTCGAAGACTTCACCAGAAGTCGAATTAATGGAAACTCAAAAGCTCGACTAGCCAGGAGTAAA
>JBCDEB010000185.1:0-13282 GCA_039180005.1 Cyanobacteria bacterium P01_G01_bin.54
CTCATCCCCCAGCCCCTTCTCCCAAGCTGGGAGAAGGGGAGCCGGATTCAAAGTCCCTCTCCCAGCTTGGGAGAGGGATTTAGGGTGAGGGCTTGCGTAACTGGGATGCACCCGTCTGATTGAACTCCAAACAATCTTTATACCGTTGGGCGAGTTGCCACAGGGCTTGGGGCGATCGCTCCCTTTGCACGGTTTGACGCAGTTCTCCGAGCACCTGTCCATAGATTTCTGGGCTCGGCAAGGGACTATCGACTGCCCGAATCTTGGGGTGAGCGGTGGCGCAGAGCTGCTCACTGGCATTGAAGAGCGCTTCATGGAGTTTCTCCCCAGGCCGTAGACCCATAATGTCAATTGGGATCTCAATGCCGGGTTGGTAGCCTGCCAGATAAATCATCTGCTCGGCCAGGTCATAAATTCGCACAGGCTCTCCCATATCCAAAATCAAAATCTGTCCCGATTTGCCCACCGCCAAGCTCTGGATCACCAATTGTGAGGCTTCGGGCGTGGTCATAAAATAGCGGGTCATCGCCGCATCC
The DNA here is from genome assembly GCA_039180005.1 of Cyanobacteria bacterium P01_G01_bin.54. Taxonomy (GTDB): domain Bacteria; phylum Cyanobacteriota; class Cyanobacteriia; order Cyanobacteriales; family Spirulinaceae; genus SIO3F2. The sequence goes on from JBCDEB010000185.1 coordinate 537, forward strand.
GTGACCGTGACCGGGCCACCCCGCGCAATTTGGGCTTGAAAGATGGGCACAACACTGCCGCGACTGCCCAGGACATTGCCAAACCGCACCGTCAAAAAGCGGGTGGGGCTCTGGATGGCCAGGGGGCGCACGAGCAACTCGGCTAAGCGTTTACTCAAGCCCATGAAGTTTGCTGGTTCTACTGCTTTATCGGTCGAAATCATCACAAAGGCCTGTACCCTTGCTTGAGCAGCAAGCTGAGCTAAATGGGCTGAGGCGAGGGTGTTATTTTCCAGGGCTTCAGTGGGATTGTGCTCCATGAGGGGCACATGCTTGTGGGCCGCCGCATGAAAGAGCAGGTGGGGCTGCCAGGTTTGCAGCAACTGTTCAATCCGGGCTGGGTGACGAATATCTGCGATCAGGGCCTGGGTTTCCAGGTGGGGGAAGGTGCGGCGGAGTTCTTGCTGAATGTTGAAAATACTATTTTCGCCCCGCCCCAAGAGCAGCAGTTGACGGGGCTCGAGCCGTGCCAGTTGACGGCAAATTTCTGAGCCGATTGTGCCGCCAGCGCCAGTGATGAGTACCGTTTTTTGGTAAACTTGTTCGCTCGCTGAGGGGAATTGGGGGGTCAATTCAGCGGCAAAGTCGAGTTGAATTTCGGGGCGGCCGAGAATGTCTTGGATCTGGATCGCCCGCGCCTGGGGGGTGAGGGAGCGATCGCGCAGTAACTCAGCTTGACCCGGCAAGATCTTGAGCTGAAACGGGGTGCCTTGCAGTTGGTTGACGATGCGGCGCACCTCCTCGGCGCGGGCTGAGGGCATGGCGATGAGCACTTCGTCCACGTGGTTGGCCTGGGCGATGGCCAATAGATCGGCGGTGGTTCCGAGCACGCGGATGCCTTCAACACGACGGCCGACCTTGCTGCGATCGTCGTCAAGAAATCCCACCACGTTAATTGTCAGCTCAGCGTTAGAGCGGATTTCCTGTACCATCATGGCACCCGCCTGCCCAGCCCCAATCAAGAGCACCCGTTGGAGCGGCCGACTGGCTGGGCGCTGGCCCCAGAGCGGCTGCTGCACCGATCGCCGCCGTGCATAGCGAATCAGTACCATCCCCATCAAGCAAAAGCTCCAGTCCATCACCGCGACGCCCAAGGGCACCCCCAACGCTGGCCCGCCCAAGCGAGGCAACAGCATGCGTGTGATTACCAAAACCAGCAACGAGTAAAAACTGACGGCGTTGAGCAGACGAATAAAATCCTTTAAACCAAACAGACGCCAAACTTGCTGGTAGAGGCCAAAGAGCAGTTGGGTGACAAAGCGACCGACAATTGCCGCGCAGGGCAGCACCAGGGCTAACGTTTGATATTCCGACTCGATATTGCCCTCAAACCGTACCCAAAAGGCGGCATAACAAGCCAAGACCGCCACCAACGCATCAAGGCTGACTTGGGCAAGGCGATAGAGGGAGGGGCGAGTAAGGGGGATACGCATTGATTGGGTTAGAAATGAGCCAAGCAGTAATCTGAAGTTGAGACTAACCTGAGTTTCGGTTAAACGAAACGATCGCCTTCCTCAAAGCCTTGAAATCTCGATGTCAAACCCGGTTGTCAGGTCTATGCCAGCCCCCCGACACCGCCCGCTGAGGGGGAGATTGCCTCTTCAAACTCCGGCAATATCGGAGCCAGTATTGTTGGCTTTGCTAAGTTTCAGCGTCTTGCGCAATGTTTGCGGATCCAGAACTCACGTTGAGACTAGCTCCTAGACTACCGGATCACTGTCCTGGGTTCCGGGTCAGCGCCTCATCACCATTATTCGAGTTTGGTGTTTGACCGACGTTGAAGCAAAACCAACCCAGCGATACCCAGCACAACGATCGCTCCCCCGCCAATTAAGGCGAGCGTCTGGGGCCATGCTCTGGACTGGGGTTCTGTCGGTTCCGGCGACGTTTCGGTTGTGTCTGGCGCTGCTGGGGTCTCAACGTCAGGGACAACGGGTTTCGTGGTACCCGCTGCCACCACCACATCGAAGCGTAATTCAAAGGGGGTAAAGCTGGCTTCGTCTTGGGGTTGGCCCTGCAAAACTAGCTCATACGCTCCCACTGCTGGAAACGTAAAGGTGGCCCCCGGAATGGCCGCGTATCCTTCGGCGGCAACGGGCTGGAGTGGGGGTTCTAGGAGGGGTTCTGCCGCTGTTGCTGATTGGCTGTAGACCGTCAGGTTACAATCACAATCCGCAAGCGGGATGATGGCACCGCCTTTGCGGGTCAGGGCAAACCATACCTCACTGGGTTCCCCGGCCTTGGGGGTATCATTCGGTTCGATGTGGAGCGTTGCACCCACGTCGTCTGCTAGCTCAACTTGGTGGGCCAGAACGGGCCAGGGGGTCAGCAGGATCACAGCAAGGCTGAGATGGCTTAGATGTTGAAAAAGAGAGGGAGGGTGTCGAGGGAGGATTCGCATAATATTGCTCTAGAGAAAACCAAGACCAGACCCAGCGCGATCGCAGCACCAAGACGCTGCCGACTAAGCCCATCAACATGACACTTCGAGTATGGTGAAGGCTGGTTCCTGACAGATTTCCCCAATAGCTCGACCCCACCAGGACGATATGACCCGTGGCAAAGACCAGGGCGGGAACAGCCAGCAGATGGAGTTTTCGCCAATAGCGTCCAAGCGATCGCTGGGCGGTATTAAAGCTGGTTAAGGCGGCAGGCGTCATCAGGGTCAGGGCGATCGCCCCCCAGACGATGCCAAGCTGTTGACGGGGAACCATAAACTGCACTGCCACCCAACGCCAGCCCCAGGCATGTTCAAGCATCTGCAACCCATGCATCAGGGCTAAGACAAAAGCCCCCACCCCCAACAGCCGTCGATAGCGCAGCGGAGCTGCCCAGACTCGACTCAGGGGACGGGCGAGCAGTGCCAGGATCAAGCATCCGAGCGCCCCATGACCGCTATAGTCTTGCATCGCATCACCCGTACGCAGCAGTAGCAACAGACCAATGGCTAGCGTCAGCCAGCCGCCAAGGCGAAAGAGTTGACTGCGGCGATCGCCTGTCAAGCGCGTCGTCAACCAACCAAGTCCTAGCATCGTTGGCAATGTACCAAGTCCAAAGGCTACCATTGTCAAACTCCCCTGCCAGAGATCAGCGGTTTCGGCCGCTCTCAGTTGTGCGGCATAGAGAAAGCCGCAGGGAATGAGTCCCCACACCAGGCCCAACAGAAACGGGGTGGCGGGCGATCGCTGCCCCCCCAACCGCACCATGAGGTGGTTGAGGCGCTCGTGGAGAGAGCCGCTGGCGACTGGATTAAGCAAGGGAATGGGAGGGAGCAACCGGGGATTAATCTGCACCAAGCCAAACCAAACCAAGAGCAGCCCGGTGGTGATCGTCAGACCCCGCCGCAACCCACTGCCCACCCCTGCAACTTGGCCGCTGGCCACCAACACCGAGCCAATCGCCCCGATCGCACCACCCACGAAGGCATAACTGACAATTCGTCCCAGATTCAGCCAGAGGTGAAAGCGGAACTGTTGGCTGGCGGTTTGCCGCTCCGGCTGGGATGGATTGAGGGAAAAGGCCAGGGCGATTGGCCCACACATCCCCAAACAGTGACCAAAACTGCCCAAAAAGCCAACCGTGCCAATCAACCAGTAATGCAGCATGGTTTAGGTGCGATCCGACCAAACGGCGTACTCATTACCGTTGGGATCCGTGAAGTGAAAGCGACGCCCCCCGGGAAAGGCAAAGATGGGTTTGAGAATCGCCCCACCCGCCTGCTCGATTTTGGTCTGGGACTGCTCCAGGGTCTCGCTGTAGAAGACTATCAAGGCACTGCCCTTTGCGGTGGAGATGACCTGATCTGCTTGAAAAAAGCCACCGTCAATTCCGGCGTTGGCAAAGGCGGTGTATTCAGGGCCATAGTCTTCAAATGTCCAGCCAAACACGGTGGTGAAGAAGGCTTTTGCTGCAGGAATATCCCGAGCGGGGAGCTCGATGTAGTTAATCGTTTCGTGCTGATGCATGGCTCGGCTCGCTGCGATGGCAGGCGAGACGCCTGCGCTACGGTTTACCTGCCCAGTCTAGCGCTCGATCTCGGCAAAAATCTCATCCAAGATCGCTTGAGCCCCTTGCTCCCGGAGCGCGGTGGCAAGCTGATGCCCCAAGGCTTCGGCTTCGGCTGCGGTGCCACTGACTGTATCTTTGAGCAGGCGCTGACCATCCAGGCTGGCCACCATGCCTACCAGGGTGAGGCGATCGCCCTCTAGGGTTGTGTTCACGCCAATCGGCACTTGGCACCCCCCTTCCAGGTCACGCAGAAAAGCCCGCTCGGCCAATGCTCGGTATTTGGTGGCGGCATGTTCGATCGCTTGCAGTACTGCCAGGGTGTCGGTATCACCCTCCCGGCATTCAATGCCTAAGGCACCTTGACCCACTGCATGGAGCGATAACTCGGCGGGGATGGCTTGATGGATGCGATCGCCCATCTCCAGACGCGTGAGCCCTGCCACCGCCAGGATCAGCGCATCATACTCTCCCGCATCCAATTTTTTCAGACGGGTATTCAGATTGCCTCGTACATCTTTGAACTGGAGTTGGGGAAAATGATGGCGCAACTGCGCCAGACGCCGCAGGGAAGAGGTGCCAATGACCGTTCCTTCGGGCAAGGTCTCCAGGGTGTAGTCCTTAAAGTTCTCATGCACCACCAACGCATCCGCCGGATCTTCCCGTTCGGTAACGCAACCGAGCATTAAACCCTCTGGCAGATTAGTGGGCAAGTCTTTGAGCGAATGCACCGCAAAATCAGCTGTTTTGTTGATCAGGCCAACTTCTAGCTCTTTGGTGAACAGGCCCTTATCGCCAATCTTCGAGAGTGCCACATCCAGAATCTTGTCTCCCTGAGTACTCATGGTCTCCACCACAAAGGCAATTTCCGGAAACGCTTTTTCTAGCTCGGCTTTGACCCAATGGGTCTGCACCAGAGCCAGTTGGCTTTTGCGTGAGGCGATGCGAATTGTACGGGCGCTCATTTTATTTTGTTGGGATGAGACAGCTTGGCTGCAAGGCGGACTCGATCTAGAGTATCGCAGCGATCGTCCCCTGAAAACCCGATCGCCCCAGCTTGGGCAGGCTGGCGACATGGGGAACAACCTATTTGCAGAATAACGAAGAAATGTACGGCGAGTGCAGAGGGCGATATTTCGTTTGTGTAGGGCGATCGCTAGGATTAAATTTTTTACTCCGAAATAACAGGCGATTGTAATGCAGGAGAACAGCAGAAAGACCCACTTGAATCTCCTTGTTAAGTCACGTTTAAAATAAGCGATTCACGATTGTGAAGGGATGCCAATGGGCTGGAGCTAGGGTCTAACGCTGTGATCTAAAGTTCACGTCCGTGAAAGTCTCACTCGCCATTCCACCCATGGCAAAGGAATGTAACGTTATGTCAACAAGTGTCGCCTTTTTTATCAATCGTATGCGGGGATACCCCATTGCCGAGTTGAATTTTCTACCCTACGAAATAGGCATATTGAGCTTTGTATGACTTCCTGTAGAGCGTCAATTGTGGTTCTGCGCTTTCTTCATCTCAATTTACAATTTTAGGAGTGTCTGCACCCATGAAATCGATCGTCTTCACCGTTCTTGCCCTAACCGCAGGACTGGTTACAATTCAACCCCCTCATGTCCAAGCAGAATCGTTGCTAGAACCGATGCGACCCACCAACTATGGCGTGTTTAACGGCGTGGGATACGGGAGCAGCACGGGAGCAGACCCTGCCTGGATTAACCTCTTAGAAACGGAATCGGCGGGCAACTTGCAATGCCTGAGTCTGACCCAGAGTGAGGCTGTGCGCTGTTATGGCGAAAGCGATTATTTCTTGACGATCACCCCCCTGCAACCCCAAGTACAATCGGGCAACGAGCCGTATGAAGATAAAACCGTGCACTACGAGATTGGGGTCTCGGAGCGTGTCGGGGCGAGTATCCGCACCCATCCTGCCTCGGCAAACCCGAGCGCAATCTTGGAGCTAGGTCTCAACCTGGACTAGGGGCTGTCATTATTATTTCAGATGCTCAAATCCAGTTAGAGAAGGGGCTACAGCTCCGAATTTCTCTTGCTGGTATGAGTGCTGGGTCGCTGATGTTTTGAGGCGTCTGCCGTGCGATGGACAACTCGCTTTAGCGTGAGCGACACCCACAATCCGGTTTAAAATAGGAGCATTTACGATCAGTAAATGCCCCTTTTTGCGTGGCTGGATGCATCAGTCTAGAGCGCTAACGCCCTAAGCTGTGGCGTCTGACTCGGGCTGATTCAGAGTCATGAAGACCGGGTTGGTTTGATTCTGGACAGTTAACACGCAATCCAATTGACTGGGCTGCTGATTGGTGTAATGGTTGCCCAGCTTTAAACAAGACTGACCGATGACTGCTAGCCCTGTTCTCACTCCGCAAAAGAAATCTGCCTCGCGCAAGCCTTATCCTAACTTTAAAGTAATTGTGCTCAACGACGATTTCAACACGTTTCAACATGTCGCCAGTTGTCTACTCAAATATATTCCTGGCATGACGGAGCCTCGGGCTTGGCAACTGACCGAACAAGTGCATTTCCAGGGTCAAGCGACGGTTTGGATCGGACCCCAAGAGCCGGCCGAGCTCTACCATCAGCAGCTCAGCCGCGAGGGGTTAACGATGGCTCCCTTAGAGCCGGTCTAGGATCTATTCAACGTGAGTTTCGGTTAAGCGAAGCGATCGCATTCCTCAAAGTACTGAAATCTCGATGTCAAACCCGGTTGTCAGGGGGCCAGCCCCCCGACACCTCCCGCTGAGGGGGAGAGGGCTCCCGACGGGCTCCGGCAATACCGGAGCCTGTATTGTTGACTTTGCTGAGTCTCAGCGTCTTGCAAAATGTCTGCTTATCCAGAACTCACGTTATTCGTTAATCTTGTTGCGTGGCGAATTTTCGGGCACCAAGCAGCGAGAGGACGATCGCACAGACCAAGAGTACCGGAATCGCATACCAAGGGAAACGGCTGGGATCATAGGCAGCGGCTCGCAGGGCGGTGGTGGTATAGGTCAAGGGAAGAATGTAGACCACGATTTTCAAGGCAGTGGGTAAGGTGGCGGGGTCAAAGAAGGTTGCCCCCAAGAACGACATTGGCACAATCAGAAAGTTATTGAGTAAACTCACGCTTTCCAGGGATTGCACCGAGAGTCCCGCAATGACACCAACCCCGGCGAAGACCGAGCAGTTGAGCACCAACACCAAAATAAACAGCGGGTTCAAGAAACTCCAAGGCTGTTGTGTAAAGAGGATCGCCACTAGCATGACTGAGGCGGCTGTCATCACGCCGCGAACCACCCCCGCCAGCGTTTTGCCCAGATGGAGCGCGAGGGGATGAATCGGCATGATCAGCAGCTCCTCAAAGGTTTTGCTGTAGAGGCGATCGCCGCAAATGGAAAACGTTGTGCCACCAAAGCAAATGGTCATTGAAGAGAGGGCAACCATACCGGGCAGAATAAATTCGAGATAATTGGCCCCCAGAGGAGGCTCCATGGCGCGATCGACAGCGCTGCCCAAACCCAAGCCAAAGGCTAAGATGTAAATCAAGGGGGAAATTAATCCGGTGGCTGCCACCTGCGTCAGCCGCGATCGCAGCTCTAACCAGTCCCCCCAAAACACCGTCATTGTGTCTTGCCAGAGGGTTTGTAAGACCGAGGGGACGATAAGGGTGGGGGTGGGGGGAGCAGACAGTTGAGATTTCACTAAAGCCAGGCGATCAAGAACACCCCTTATTATTGCCTTTGCTGCTGCGGTTTGGGGGGGCTTGCCAGTTTCGGAGGCAATCATGACAACCACAACGGGCTTAAAAATTGGTGCGCTCGCGAACCAGACGGGCGTCGCTGTAGGAGCCTTACGGTATTACGAAGAACGGGGCTTGCTCCAGTCCGAGCGGGGGCGCAATGGCTATCGCTACTATCCGGAGACAGCGGTGCAGCAGGTTCAGTTCATCAAAAAAGCCCAGGCGTTGGGGTTTGCCCTCGAAGACATTGGCAAAATTCTGATGATTCACCAGCAAGGCAACTTACCCTGTGAACAGGTGCGATCGCTCCTGCAGGCCAAGATTGAACAACTGGAGCGGCAAATTCAACAAACCATCGCCTTTAAAACGGAGTTGGAGCAGTACCGTGATCATTGGGCTGCCTTTACCCCTGACCAGCCCGGTGAGATTTGTCCGCTGATTGAAACGGTTCCCTTAGGGCGTGTCATCAGTTAGTTAGGGCCAGAAGCCTGATGGGACAAGGGAGGTCGCGCCCGACCCCAACAATAGGAAAAGGGGCTGTAAGCCAGTCATAGTCAGAGCTTGAAGTCTAAATGATGACAGCCCCTAGCCAAGGGATGGAGCCGATGTGATGGGGCTAATAAAAAACCCTGACCTCAATCGAGGCCAGGGTTAAATTGTCAGGGTGCATCTACCACTACCGTTTTCCCCGGTTAAGGGGTCGGCTCCGGAAAAAATGAATAATTTCAGATCCCTAACGGAACAAGTGAGCCTGTTCGAGCAAACACAACCTAACGATAGTCAACTTCCAATTGGGTTTGAGGAAAGGCAAGCTCAAAATTAGAGGGATCACGCAAAAAGCGTAAGACCTCTTCTTCCAAGCGATGGATTCGGTAGGCTTCTAAGGCATTGCTATGGCGCAGACTGGCGAGATAACCATCGATGTACAACTGGAGCTCAGTAAAGCGATTGCCACGACGCCAGAGCTCAACCAAGGCGTCTGTCAGACGCTGGTAATGGCGAATGGTTTGAGTATCGGTCAACATGGGTTTTAAGCAGGAATGCGTTCGATTAATCTAAGGAGTCGGCACTGTGGGGGGATTGGGTGATCCATGAGTGGACTTCTGGGAGACGGTTGGACGACCGAATCCCGTTGGCTATGGCACAGCACGTGTAGTTGGCGTTATTAAGTCGGGGTTATTAAAAGGAAGATGGTTAAAGGAAGGGATGCATTGAGGGAGTAGCCGTCTACGCCTCACAAAACATGAATAAATATGAAAACGGATCTACACCCAGTCTAGCCCAAACTTTTGCGAACAACCCCTTACTGTACTTTAGTGTGAGGATGAGCTGGGTTTGGGTCGCCTCCTAAGAACCTGCTGTCATCAATGAGCCTCAGCCTTAATTGACAACGAGATAGCAGGGCTCGTACGGCATTTTTACGTAAAGTCCTGACTCTAAATGATGACAGCCCTAGCGAGACAGAGAGATGCCCTGGAGGCTTGGTTCAGCCGTAACTTGGGGCTCTGGCTGGTCTTCTCTGCGCAGTGGTTGCAGCCGTCCCTGACGCAATTCCAGAACGGGGTGAGGCGAGAGCAGAGCCAATTGGCGATCGTGGGTGGTGACAATGACGGTTGCGCCGTAGCCATTGAGGTTTTGCAAGGTGCGCAGAATCTGGCTGGCATTGTCAAAGTCCAGGTTGCCGGTGGGTTCATCAGCGAGTAACAGGGGCGGAGTACTGACGATCGCCCGGGCAACGCTGACCCGCTGTTGTTCGCCGCCGGAGAGTTGGGCGGGTAGGGCCTGGGCGCGGTGTTCTAAACCCACCATCTTGAGGGTCGGCAGCAGACGCCGTTGGATCTCTCGCTGGCGTTTGCCCTGGGCTTGTAGCACGAAGGCGATGTTGTCAGCAACGGTGCGATTGGGAATCAGTTTGTAGTCTTGAAAGACAATGCCCACTTTGCGCCGAAACTTGGCGAGGCGATCGCCACTGAGCGCACCCACATCTAACCCCGCAACCTGGACTTGGCCACTTGTAGGTTGTTCTGCCCCATAGAGCAGCTTGAGTAGGGTGGATTTTCCGGTTCCGGAGGGTCCAATCACAAAGATAAAATCCCCCCGCCGCAACGTCAGGTTGACCTGATTCAGACAACAGACCTGATTGGGATACACCTTGGACACGGCCGTCAACTGAACCATGACTGGCCGTGATACGGGGTTAGAGCGGGATGAGAAGGGGCTGAGTTTAGAGCGCAGCGGCATCCTTGAGCTGAAGGTATTGCCCCCTCAATTTAACGCCACAACGCTGCCCAAGCAAATTTTGGTAAGACCAACATGCGTCGCCAGCGCCAGGGTTCTTTATAGAGTCGATAGAACCATTCCAGATTATTCTCGCGCAGCCAGACCGGGGCCCGCAGCTTGATACCAGCCCAAATATCCAGGCTCCCCCCCACGCCAACCCAGGTCGCTTGGGGGCAGTGCTGACGATGCTGGGCAATCCAATATTCCTGACGGGGAACGCCCAGACCCACTAGGATGAGCTGGGGTTGTTCCGTCGCCAGGAATTCGGCAAAATCTGCGGCTTGGCTGTCATCGAGATACCCGTTCTGGGTGATGATCTCCAGGGCAGGGTAGCGATCGCGCCAGACTTGAGCAGCCTGCTCCGCTACCCCCGGCGCAGCCCCATAGAAGATAATTTTCCCCGGCTGCTCTGCTGTCCCGATCGCTTCAATCAGCGCGGCTGCCAGCTCAATCCCTGGACAGCGGGTTTGGGAATAACGTCGTAGCTTGAGATAAAAGACCACCCCGGCTCCGTCCGGCACGACTAAATCGGCCTGTTGAATCACTTGAGCCAGTTGGGGGGTTTGGTCGGCCAGCATGGCCATCTCAGCATTGAGGGTGACAATATGGGTTCCTTGGCCGGCTTCGAGGCGCGATCGCACCCATGCGGCATAGTCACGGCAGAGGTGAATCGGCAGCGCAAACACCGACTGGGTCTCAAGCGGTGGTGCAGGGGATTGTTCTCGGGTCAGGGAAGCAAACATAGCAGCAAAACAGCCTTGGCGGGAAATGAGAATCTAAAAATTAAGCAGACTTGCTTTATGGGCAGGGTTGCAAATCTTCAGAATCCTGTCAAGCGGACATGGCTACTCTCTCTTCAATAATGGCGCAAAGATTTCAGGATAGATGGACTGCATTGCGCAAGGATGCCCTAAGCGCTGCCCTAAGCAACGCCCCAAGCAACTATGCCATGATGAGGATTATTCTTTCGCCCTGCCCATACTGCTATGTCTGCTGATCCCAATCGAGTACTCCGTCTATTGCCGCTGGTTGTCGGTGGGCTCGGCGGGACGCTGTTGCTGGTCAATCGCTTACTGACACCAGCAGTGACGACCCCCCAGGCGCGATCGGATGCTCTAGGGGTCTTCCTCAGTGCGTTGCTCATTTTCACGGGTTTAGTCTGGCAGCAGGTACAGCCGCGATCGCCCGAGGCCGTCGAACTCATTGGTGAAGAAGTTTTGGACTTTGCCCCTGAGCTCGCCGATACCGTCAAAACGGAGCTGGCTTGGGCATCTCATTTACTCTTGACGAATACGGTCACGAAGTCTCTGGTGGTGTATTACCAAGGCCAGGTGCTGCTGCGGCGCGGCATTTTGCCCCCGAAGCCCGACGTCAACCCGAAGGCAATTTTGAAACGGGTGATGCAACAGCAAAAACCCGTTTACCTCGTGGCGCTGAAGCTTTATCCCGGCCGTATTGAATTTGACTTTTTACCGGAGAATACCCAAGGTTTGATTTGTCAGCCACTGGGCTCTGAAGGGGCATTGATTTTAGGGGCGAATGCACCGCGTAGCTACACCCGTCAGGATGAGGCGTGGATTGCGGGGATTGCGGAAAAGTTGGCGAATACTTTAGCTGAAGCGGCAGTGACTATGGATGGGAAAGGTTGAGGGCGGGCAAGAATTTTGGATGAGGGCGATCGACCGCTTCTAAATATCTTCAAAGAGCTCGACGGGGTGACGCTGGGAGTGTTCAGAAGGCTGTGTTCGATCCGGCTGTAACCCCTGATTTTCTGTTCCCAGAACCGGGATTTACACAAAAACCAAAACGCTCCCTGACGCTCGATATTATCAATCGATTCGTTTAGCTTAGCTTGATCAAGCGATTCTGGCAGATGCTGAAATCAGGAATTCAGGTTTGAATTCAGTTGCCTACTGATCGCCCTCTCGTTCCAATAACCGCTCCAGCATCGTTTCGATACTGTTTAACCTACGAAGAATAGTCGGTCTGTCGTCATCTAGTTTGGACAAAAGATTGGCAATACCCAGGACAGCGCCTCGCAACTCCGTCCGTTCGCTGGCTGTCTGCTCTTGAATCCGGTTCACATCGTTGGTCAGCTCTGAGATTTGATCACCCAGGGCTTGGATGCTTTTCGCATTACTGGCGACGAGCTGCTTGAGTTCTTCGTTGGTCATGGCGATCAGCGCTCTCAAAAGGGTGAGTGGCTCCTCAATAATACCAATCAGTCATTACGAGCTGTCACCCCCAACGATGAAAACCCTCTTACCAAGGGGGTCGGCGCAGCCGGGGGGATCGTGTTTGCTTCGCCGCAGACACATCAGTCCTGTCTATTTTCAGAATAAATCCAGTTTGTATAAACTTAAGATAGCGAAGCCTGAACAGAGGAAAGCTTGGATTTTCTAGAATGTTCTAACCTACACTATCGCTGCTATATCCCGCTTTTGTCACTCTGGCGATAGAATAAAATCGCCAAATCCTAAAAGACCTTCAGTATATAGGTTTGGGCAGTTTCAAACTGATAGAAACTCAAAATAACCTCGTTTTTCTGAAATCCTTGTATATCAAGGGGGTGCATCCCAGTTACGCAAGCCCTCACCCTAAATCCCTCTCCCAAGCTGGGAGAGGGACTTTGAATCCGGCTCCCCTTCTCCTTTTTTGGGAGAAGGGGCTGGGGGATGAGGGCGA